>JAJPXQ010000085.1 GCA_021205385.1 Lachnospiraceae bacterium
GATAATAGAGATGGAGGAAGACGGATGGCAGCATTAAAACACAGCAGACAGCGCGACGCGATCAAGCACTATCTGCAGGGTCGAGAGGACCATCCGACCGCGGACATGATCTACGAGAGTGTTCGGCAGGATTTCCCGAATATCAGCCTGGGCACGGTATACAGGAATCTCTCCCTGCTGGTGGAACTTGGTGAGATCTGTAAGATCACCGCGGAGGGCGCGGATCGATTTGACGCGCGTACGGAGCCGCACAGCCACTTCGTGTGCAGGCAGTGCAGCCGGGTGCTTGATGTCATGGTTCCGCTTCAGGATCCGCTCCCGCAGGTAAATGCCCACTGGGACGGCGGTGTGGTCGACGACTATCGTCTGGAGTTTTCCGGCACCTGCACGGATTGTCTGAAATTAAAAAAATAGTTGTTGACAAACAACAGGAAAGCAATTATAATAATAACAGTAATCATTACTGTTAAATAAACCTGAAAATTATGTAAAGGAGAAAAAGATTATGGCAAAATGGGTATGCAGCGTATGCGGTTATGTTCACGAAGGAGATACACCCCCGGAGAAATGTCCACAGTGTGGAGTTCCGGCAAGCAAGTTCAACAAGCAGGATGAAGGCATGAGCTGGGCGGCGGAGCACGTGGTAGGCGTAGCGCAGGGTGTGAGTGAGGATATCCTCGAGGATCTGAGAGCGAATTTCAACGGTGAGTGCTCTGAGGTTGGTATGTATCTTGCGATGGCGCGCGTGGCGCACAGAGAGGGCTATCCGGAGATCGGCCTCTACTGGGAGAAGGCAGCTTACGAGGAGGCAGAGCATGCGGCGAAGTTTGCGGAGCTGCTTGGCGAGGTTGTGACCGACAGCACGAAGAAGAACCTCGAGATGCGTGTGGCGGCTGAGAATGGCGCGACCGCAGGTAAGTTTGATCTGGCGAAGCGCGCGAAGGCGGCGAACCTTGACGCGATTCATGACACGGTCCACGAGATGGCGCGCGACGAGGCGAGACATGGACGTGCGTTTGCGGGACTGCTCAAGAGATACTTCGGCTAAGATTTTTGTTGAGATTTAAGGATTTCTAAGAACAAAAGGGAATGAACCAGGAATGGTTTGTTCCCTTTTTTGCGCGCGCCGCAGGCGCACTTTGGCGCGGGATGTGGGTATCAGCCAGCCGACAGCGGATCGGGCGGCGTGATCTGGCTTTACGATAAACGGATCGCGCTCAAGGGAGTGGACAGAGTGATACCGGTAAGCTACCTGTAGGGAACAGGTGATTGGCTCATGAAATTTATATAAAACTTGACTGAATTATCTGTGAATAAAAAATTAAGAAAAAGGGCTTGACAATTTCCAAAGTATGAAGTTTGCACAAAAAGTTCCGGGAGGCGGAAAGGACAGTTTGAGATTTACCCACATTTCTGCAAAGTTATCCACAAGGACAAAAGACCGGAATCGCAAGTTCATGGAGTTGTTCACAAAGTTATCCACTTTATCCACATTTTCCGGGGAAAGACTTAGGACGAAAAATTTTTTTGTGGAAAACAAATGTTTTGTGATTTATGACAAAATTAACGATTTTACGGAAAAAGTTAAAAAAATCGCTTGACACCAAAAATGGGGGAAAAGCGGGCTTATTGTCAGAAAATAGAGAAGTTTTCCTTCCATTTTAAGCGGGAATCGGATACAATGGCAGGGATGAAAACGGAAGGGGAAGAGTGAAGATGCGGCTGAGAAATATACCGGGGGCGGAAGAGGTCATTGCGCGGAGCGCACACGTGGTGCAGGAGGAGGACGCCGCCGGAACCTGGCAGGGCAGATTTGGAAATCCAAACCCGATCCATATCGAGATCGGTATGGGAAAAGGACGTTTTCTGACGGAGCTGGCGAAAAGAAACCCGCAGATTAATTATGTCGGAATCGAGCGCTATGCCAGTGTACTGCTCCGCGCGATTGAGAAACTTGACGCGATGGAGACGCCGCCGCAGAACCTGCGCCTTCTGCGGATGGATGCCAGAGAGATTGAAAAGGGCTTTGGAGAGGGCGAGGTGTCGCGGATTTACCTGAATTTCTCCGATCCCTGGCCGAAGGAACGCCACGCAAAGCGCAGGCTGACCAGTCCGCAGTTCCTCGCGCGCTACGACCGCATTCTGTCGCCGGATGGCCGGATCGAGTTCAAGACGGACAATCAGGATCTCTTTGAATTCTCCCTGGAGTCGGTGCGGGAGGCCGGCTGGAAGCTGCTCGCGGTGAGCAGGGATCTGCATCATGATGAGGATCTGATGCGCGGTAATGTGATGACAGAATACGAAGAAAAATTTTCCTCCCTTGGCAGTCCGATCTGCAAGCTGATCGCAGTGCGTTAAAAAGAATGAAAAAAATATAAAAAATATTAAAAAAGTACTTGCAATTTAGAGAGCAGTTGAGTATAATAACTTTTGTTCGTGAAGCGAACGAAGAAATGCATCTCTAGCTCAGCTGGCAGAGCACCTGACTCTTAATCAGGGTGTCCAGGGTTCGAACCCCTGGAGATGCATGCAGAGCACTGTTTTTGGATTTGTCGTCCGGGGGCGGTGTTCTTTTTTTGTGTAAAAGTCTCCTTGCCAATCCTTATCCGATACGCTAAAATCTAAATAGAAACAATTTTCAGAAGGAACAGGATATGGCATACGTTTACATGCTGCGTTGCGCGGACGGTTCCCTGTATACCGGTATTGCGCGGGACATTGGAAGGCGGATGCGCGAACACTTTTACAGAATGAAATCGGGTGCAAAGTATACAAAGAGCCATTCGCCTGCAGCGCTCGAGATGGTGTGGGAGACGAAGGAATGGTCGGACGCGGCGCGCCTTGAGTACCACATCAAACGACTGGAAAAAGTCCGGAAGGAGCAGCTGATCCGCCGGCCGGAAGATGTGGAGACGCTGTTCGGAGAGAAGCTGAAGGGCGCGCACTATAAGGCTCGGGAGGATTTGCGGCTTGCGGATCTTCTGACAGAGCCGAAGGAGGCAGGTATGGAAGCAGACAGACTGCAGCGACAGCTTGACTTTATCATGGAGCTGGACAAGGAAAAGGAGATTGTCCGGCAGACTTATCTGGCGGACGGAAGCAGAAAAGAGACCGATGCGGAGCATGCATGGCATTTGGCGATCATGTGCTGCATCCTGAGTGAATACGCAAATGAACCGATTGACGTGGCAAAGACCGTGATGATGCTTCTGACGCACGATCTGGTGGAGATCGATGCAGGTGACACCTATGCCTACGATGTGGCGGGGAATGCCACGAAACGGGAGCGCGAGCTGCGGGCCGCGGACCGACTCTATGGGCTTTTGCCCGCGGAGCAGGCGGCGTATATGCGCAGCCTGTGGGACGAATTTGAGGCGATGGAGACGCCGGAGGCAAAGTTTGCGAATACGTTGGACAAGGTGCAGCCGGTTCTTCTGACAGACGCCGCCGATGGGAAATCCTGGAAGGAGCATGGAGTGCAGGATTCCTGGCTGTGGAAGAGGAACGCCAGGACACACGAGGGTTCCGAGCGGCTGTGGGAGCTCGTTCGTGAGCTGGTCGAAAAGAATACGGAAAATGGCAATATAAAAAGAGATCAGGAACCGGGAGGCGCGCTTCCAAGCGGCAGGTAGACCTGAAATTCACTCCCTTTTCCGAGGGAGGAACGGACATGGATCGAGCCGCCGTGGGCCTGTATGATCTTCTGCGCGATACTGAGGCCAAGCCCCGCGCCGTTTTCCTTGTGGCTGACGAAAGGCTGGAAGATCGTCTGCTGTTGTTCCGGTGTGAGTCCGCAGCCATTGTCGCGAACTGCGATCAGCAGTCGCTTTTCGTAGGCGAAGACCTTGAGTGTGATACGCCCGCGTCCGGAGATGGACTCCATGGCATTTTTCAGCAGATTGATGAAGACCTGCTTCAGACGAATGGGATCTCCGTAAAAATCAGGATACGTATCATCAAGCTTGACCAGAAGCGGGATATGGCGGCGCAAAAGTTCCGGAAGCAGCGTGTCCTTCAGGTCGAAAGCGAAGGCGCGCGGGTCGATCTGCGTATACTTCAGCGGTTCCCGGCTGTTGAAGGCGCAGACGCCGTCCAGCAGAGTCTTCATATATTGGAGATCATTTTTTATCTGTCCCCAGAATTCAAAACTTTCCACTTCCGGGTGCATCTTTTGTATCGACTGGATAGAGCTGTCTACGTAGGTGAGCGGGTTACGGATTTCATGGGAGATCTGTGAGAGTATCAGGCGATAATCCTCCTCCGCGACTCTTTCCTGTTCTTCGTATATCAGCATATGATCACTTCCTGATTGAAAATATACCAAAACAGTCATATATTGGCAAACAAATTCGTTCGTCAAATTAGGACAAATTCGGCAAAGGAGGCATATAAAATGAAGGATTGTAACTGTATTTTCTGTAAAATTGCGAACGGTGAGATTCCGTCGACGACACTCTACGAGGACGACGATTTTCGCGTGATTCTGGATATGGGACCGGCTACGCGGGGGCACGCTCTGCTGCTGCCCAAGGAGCACTATGCAAATCTCTTTGAACTGGATGATGCGCTGGCAGGGAGGGCGCTGGTGACGGCGAAGGAGGTTGCCGCGCGGATGAAGAAAGCGCTCGGAGCGGACGGCTTTAATCTCGTCCAGAATAATGGGGAGGCCGCCGGACAGACAGTCATGCATTTTCACATTCATCTGATTCCGCGCTATGAGAATGATCAGGCGGGGATCCTGTGGACGCCCGGCAGCACGACACCGGAGGAGATGGAAGAAATCCGGCGTCTTGTTGTGGAAAACTGATCGCCGGAGGGCGCTGCAGGGAACGACCGGCTGGACGTTATGTTTCACCTGTATCAGGACATGGTGATTCGCAACGCCTACCTTATTACAGGAGATTACTATGCAGCGGAGGATGTCTGTCAGGAGACCTTCATAAGGCTGCATGCCAGGCTTGAACACATACCGGATGAAAATGTCCGCTCCTGGCTGCTGCACACGTCGAAGCATCTGGCGCTTGACCATCAAAGGAATGAAAAAAGGCGCTGTGAACACCTGAAGTATGGGAACTGGGAAGAGGAGATGGAAGAATGGGCTGCCCCCGGAAGCTTTGACCTGAGCGAGCTGCTGGAAAAAAGGGAAGAAAGACAGGTTCAGAAGGAGACGCTGATGCTTTTGAAAGAACAGCGTCCCCTTTGGTATGAGACTCTTCTGATGAGCGGCATGGAAGGGATGCGAAATGGAGCGATCGGGCTGGAGCTCGGCATCACGGCGTCGCTCGTCAGTAAGTGGAAGGAGCGCGCAGGATGCTGGCTTCGAAAACGCTATGAGGAGGATTATCTCGATGAGGAATGAGAGGACGCCGCTTCGTCGATCAGAGAGAAGATCGCCTCGATTGCGTCGGATTGCGCGCATTCGCTCATGGTGCGGATATAATCCTGCCTGTGGCTGTAAAGCTCCTGAACGGCATCGGTAAGTCGCGCCACGGAGAGGGACTCTTCCTCCAGCACCATGGAAAAGCCCTGGTGCGCGAAGGATTCTGCGTTGAGAAGCTGGTCGCCGCGGCTGGCTCCTGTCGGCAGCGGGATCAGCAGCGCCGGTTTTTTCAGCGCCAGAAGCTCACAGATGGCATTCGCCCCCGCACGGGAGATGACAAGGTCGCTCAAAGCGAACAGGTCGGCGAGCTCTTCCTGAATGTATTCGTACTGGACGTAGCCTCTGATATCCGTCAGAGCAGCGTCCAGTTTTCCTTTTCCGCACAGATGGATGATCTGCCAGTCCTTCAGAAGGATATCCAGCGAATCCCGGACAGCCTGGTTGACTGCAGCCGCTCCGAGACTTCCCCCCATGACGAGGATGACCGGTTTATCAGCGGAAAAGCCGGTCATGCAAAGCGCAGCGTCGCGGCTGCCTTCGCGCAGTTCCTGACGGATCGGGCAGCCGGTCAGCACAGCCTTTCCGGCAGGGAGATACTGCATGGTTTCCGGAAAATTGCAGCAGACCTTTGTGGCGGAAGGCATGCTGAGCTTATTGGCAAGACCGGGCGTCAGGTCGGACTCGTGGCAGATGATCGGAATGTGGCGGCACCTGGCAGCAATCACCACCGGAACGGCTACAAAGCCACCTTTGGAAAAAACAACGTCGGGTTTCAGCTCCTTCATCAGCTTCAGCGCCTGGCCGTAGCCTTTCAGCACCCGGAAGGGGTCGGTGAAATTTTTCACATCGAAATAACGGCGCAGCTTTCCGGAGGAAATCCCATAGTAGGGGATGCCCTGCGCCTCGATCAGCTGCTTTTCCATCCCTTTATCGGAACCAATATAAGAGATTTCATAGCCTGCGCGGCGAAGACGGGGAAGAAGCGCAATATTTGGCGTGACATGCCCTGCGGTCCCTCCGCCGGTGAGAATGATTCGTTTCATGTTTCCGACCTCCCAGCTCACTCAAAATCTATCATTATTATATGTGCCGCGAAAAAAATGTCAACGAAATTTCAGTCTGGACTGTCAAAATCGCAGACTTTTGGCGTTATATAAATATAAGGCCTTATAAAAAAAGAGAAGGAGGAAAAAGACTGCCAGACAACTAGGGTATTAACAGCAGAAGGAGGGAAGCCTTTAAGGTCCCTCCTTCTATCATGCCTGTTCGCTTTTCAGTTGTTTCAGCGCCTGGGCGAGCTGGTCGGGACATGAGGTCGGCTTGTAGCCGCAGGTCGTTCCCTCCAGGAGTTCAATCACGTCGTCAACTTTCATGCCGGTGACAAGTTTTGCGATGCCTTTGGTGTTTCCATTGCATCCGCCGATGAATTCAACGAATTTGATTACGCCGTCCTCCGCCTCCACATTGATGGCCTGAGAACAGGTTCCTCTTGTTTTGTACAGCATTTCGACACCTCCTCAAGGGAGTATAGCAGATAATCTGTGTTTTTTCTAGTCAAATGCGTATTTTTTTTGTATACTGAAAACAGCGTTATAAAGGAGGATCATAAAGAATGAAAACAGGTATTATCGGAGCAATGGAGGAAGAAGTGGAGGCTCTGCGTGAGAAACTGGAGAATCCGGAGAAGTTCACGCGGGCATCCATGGATTTTTATTCCGGAAAGCTGGGCGGCCGTGAGGTGGTCGTCGTGCGCAGCGGTATCGGCAAGGTGAACGCGGGGATCTGCGCACAGATTCTGGTGGATGTTTTTGCGGTGGATGCGGTCATCAACACGGGGGTTGCTGGCTCGCTGAGCGCGCAGATTGATATCGGGGATATCGTCATTTCCACGGACACGGTCCAGCATGATATGGATGCCGTTGGTTTCGGCTATGAGCCGGGCGTGATTCCGCGGATGGAGGAGAGCTTTTTCAAGGCGGATGAGAGACTGATCCGGGCAGCGCAGGAAGCCTGCGCGGAAGCGGCGCCTGATATTCACTCCTTCACCGGGCGTGTGGTGAGCGGCGACCAGTTCATCGCGGGCAGAGAGGTGAAGGAGCGGCTCAGCAGCCAGTTCGGCGGCCTCTGCGCGGAGATGGAGGGTGCGGCGATCGCTCAGGCGGCGTATCTGAATCAGATTCCTTTTGTAATTATCCGTGCGATCTCCGACAAGGCGGATGACAGCGCGCATGTAGACTATCCGGCCTTCGAACGGGAGGCGATTCGCCACAGCGTCGCGCTGGTGGAGAATTTTATCGGAAGGTTGTAAAGACACGGCATTCTGTCGAAACCTCCCGACAGGATTTGCATGTCCTTTTCCGGCAAATGCGTTATACTGATGCACACAGATTAAGAAACGGGAGGCATCAGTATGTATCAGTTATGGCATTACTATGGAGAGTTTGCAGCGCTGGGAACCTGGGGGATTCTGCTGGCGTTGATAAGGAGGGTACTGTTTGGAAGGCTGTGTCGCGATGCGGCGATCGAAGGAAGCGGCGGCGGCCCGATGCGCAGGGCGATGGCGTTGAAATACGAGAAGAGCGCGGAACTTGGCATGGAAATTCGCGACGTTTCCGCCTTTGTCCGGAGATATCTTGGCCAGGAACGAAGATTCCGGATACGACTGCCGCGCTGGCGGACACTGCCGGAGCGCTGGGGAAGTCTGGCTCTGGGAGCAGGATTTCTGGAAGCAGTGGCGCTGCACTATCTTGGCTATGAAAGGATTTTTTGTATTGACCGCTTTCTGGCGGCAGCAGCAGCCTTTGCGTTGATCCGGATGACCTGTCTCTGGTTTGAGAGCGGGAGCCTGTGGGAACAGGCGGAAATCTGCCTTGTTGACTATCTGGCGAATACGCTTGCTCCGCACCGGCAGCATGTCCGGGAGGACTTTGAGGAGCCGCCGGTGCAGGAAGAGCAGGCCGAAAACCCCTTTGCGCTTAAGAAAGAGGAGGAACAGCTGTTTCAGGAAGTTCTCACAGAGCTGTTAAGTTCTCCAACACAGGCTCTGAACAGTTGACTTTTATATAGTGGAGATGCTACAATATTCCTATATGATCTGGGCAGGAAAATGCTCATAGAGTAAAGGAGAGGGAAAGAAATGGCAAATCTGACATTCGACTATTCGAAGGCAGCTCCCTTCATCAGCGAGGACGAGCTGGGGTACATGAAGGTTCAGGCAGAAGCGGCAAAGAAAGTGCTGCTGGATCGCAGCGGAGCGGGAAATGATTTCCTCGGATGGATCGATCTTCCGGTGAATTATGACAAGGAAGAGTTTGCGCGGATTCAGGAAGCGGCGAAGAAGATTCAGAGCGATTCTGAGGTGCTGCTTGTGATCGGCATTGGAGGTTCTTATCTGGGCGCACGCGCCGCAATCGACTTTTTGCGCCACAGCTTCTATAACATTGTTTCCAAAGAGATCCGGAAGACTCCGGAGATCTATTTTGTGGGAAACAACATTTCTACCCGTTATCTGAAAGGTCTCATTGATGTACTCGGAGACCGTGATTTCTCCGTAAATGTTATTTCCAAATCCGGTACGACGACTGAATCGGCCATCGCTTTCCGTGTATTCAAGGCGATGCTGGAGAAGAAGTATGGCAAGGAAGGCGCGGCGAAGCGCATCTACGCGACCACGGACAAGGCTCGCGGAGCTCTGAAAAACCTTGCGACAGAGGAGGGCTATGAGAGCTTCGTAGTCCCGGACGATATAGGAGGACGATTCTCCGTACTGACAGCGGTTGGTCTGCTGCCGATCGCGGTGAGCGGAGCGGATATTGAGAAGCTGATGCAGGGCGCGGCGATGGAGAGAGAGCATGCGCTGAATACGCCATATGAACAGAATGACCCGGTGCGCTATGCCGCGATCCGGAATATTCTCTATCGCAAAGGAAAATCCGTTGAGGTGCTGGCGAACTATGAGCCGAGCCTGCAGTATATTTCCGAGTGGTGGAAGCAGCTTTATGCGGAGTCCGAGGGAAAGGACAAGAAGGGCCTTATGCCACACTCCCTCAATCTGACGACGGATCTTCATTCGCTGGGACAGTTCATCCAGGACGGCACGCGGATTATGTTTGAGACCGTGCTCAGTGTGGAGGAGTGTGACAGTGAGCTTCTGATCGAGGAGGAGCCGGTCGATCTGGACGGTCTGAATTATCTGGCCGGAAAGAGCATCGATTTTGTGAACAAGAGCGCGATGAACGGTACGATCCTCGCCCACACGGACGGCAGCGTGCCGAACCTGATGGTAAAGATTCCGAAGCAGGACGAGATCTCACTCGGACAGCTGTTCTATTTCTTTGAGTTCGCTTGCGGCGTCAGCGGCTATCTGCTGGGCGTGAACCCGTTCAACCAGCCGGGCGTCGAGAGCTACAAGAAAAATATGTTCGCTCTGCTTGGCAAGCCAGGCTATGAGGCAGAGGCTGAAGCGCTGCGGAAGAGACTGTAAAGCAGACAGACAGGATAAGACATATGGACACCCCGCATGAGTAAATGCCCTATGCGGGGTGTTATCTCTTGCAAAGGAGCGGGGCAGAATCGCATATGAAGAACTGGGAGTCGCTGGAAGCGCTCTTTGGCGAACTGAATGAGAACTGCAACTATCTGGTGCTGCGGAATTATGAGCATCTCTTCGAGGAGGGATTCCTCTCCGAACATCCGGATATTGATTTCCTGTGTGACGACCCGCAGAAGTTTATCGAGACGAGCGGCTCCGTGCCGCGGGGCGATGCGAAGGAGCCTTTCAGCCGGAAAATCCTGGTCGCGGGGGAGGAGATCCCTGTCGATCTGAGGATTCCCGGAGACGGATATTACGACGAGCCCTGGGAGCGGGCGATGCTGGCCGGGCGCAGAAAGCTGGAAAATGGCGTCTATGTGATGAAGGAGACGGAGTACTACTACTCTCTGATCTACCACGCATTGATCCAGAAGCATACACTGTCAGAGGATTACAGGCTCCGGCTGCGGCTCATGGGAGAGAAGCTCGGCGTCTCCGGGGACGAGCCGCTTCTGGCGCAGCTGGAGAGCTACATGCGCAGTCATGGCTATCGGTACAGCTGTACGGCAGGGGATATGAATCTGAAGGGCGTCGATCGTTCTCTGATAAAAAGAGAACCGGCGAAGCGCGCGGCGCGCCTGCTGCGTCGGGGCAGGCGAAGGATAAAGGAGAAGATTCGCTCATGGGTGAAAAGATAAGGGATCTGCATCCGATTAAGATCGGCTGCTGCGAACTGATGATCGAACTGAATGAGGCTTATGAAAAATCGAGAGCCGGACGCCTGATCCACATCCAGAATCCGCACTTTCGCTTCCTGATCAGCGAACAGGGATTCCTCGATCTCGCTGGCACGGTGCTGCGCGCGAAGAGCGAGATGGATTATTTTAAGAAAAAGGGAGCGGCGAAAAGCTTCGAGGAGAAGTCCGCTCATGTGGAGCCGGGAGAGAACACGCGAAAGGCGGAAGAGCATTTTTGCCGTGAGCTGGAAGAGCAGGAGATCGATTATCGCCTGCTCGAACGGAATGATCGCCTGCTCACCCTGATCATCCATCCGCAGTGCGTGGAGCGCTATACAGCGTTCAGGGATGAGAATCCGGGAGTGAAACGCTGTGAGCACCCGTACGGGGAGCTTTTTCAGTACCGTTTTCTGTATCAGATGCGCCCGTTTGAGCTGCTGCGCTATGAGGATGTATATTTTGAAATTTATTTCCGGATTCCCTGTATGTCGCTGGTGCCGAAGACCTGGATACCGCTGGACAAGATGATCCAGCAGCGCGTATGGGAGAGCCCGTGCGGCGCAGAGAGAGTGAAGGAGATCGATCCGATAGTCAGATACATCTACCGGCTTTGCTGGTGCATTTTTACCAAAGAGGGCTTTGCGGAGCATGACGCGGCATATTTCGACGAAAATCGCGGGCTTTTAAAGAGACCGGAGCTGGAGGAGTGCCTGGAAGCCGTGTTTTTCCGGTATACCCCCTCGCTGCTGACCATTTTAAGAGATGGAGATTATGGATCAATCATTCGCAGTTATTATTCATTTGATCAGTATTGATCGGAGGCAGATATGAGCAATCCTGCGGTCGTTACCCTGCAGAACAGACATATAGAAAATCATGCGGTCTGGCTGGATGACAATTTCGGCGAGTCCATTCATATTCATATCGACGATTTCCGGGCGGACCTGACGAATGCGGAGCTGCGGCAGATGTGTTCGGATCTCTGCGAGGCGATCAATGCGCTGGTGGACATTCCGGGCTTCGACTGCCACAGTATTGACCCGGTCTTTCTGGAGATGCAGCTTGGGGGAAGGCTGCGCCATCTTACGAAGGTAAGCCTTGATGAGGTTGCTCCAAAGGAGATGCAGGTGCTCTGGAACGGCGTGGAGCCGCTCGGACAGTCCATGTGTGTCCGCGCTCTGAAAGGCGACACGGAGGAGATCGACCGGACGCGGAATATTTACCATGAGGGGCAGAAGGACCGGGAGCGCCTGGATGCTCTCCTGGAAAGCGTGAGGGAAAACGGTTATCCTTATCAGGGCGAATACATCATTCTCTACGGAGATGACAATATTATCATGGACGGACAGCACCGCGCGGCCTGTCTGTGGGAGCAGGATCCGGAGAAAGCCGTGCCGGTTCTGCGGTTTTATTTTGACAATTATGTCACGCCGGCTGTGATACCGAAATGGAAGAAGAATGCGGCGTACCAGTCTGTGAGAAAATGCGGGCGTGCCCTGCGTTCCGGGATTGAGCTTCTGACCCATCCGAGAAAGCTCTACCGACAGCTTAAGGAAAACAGGAAAAAGAGGGCGCAGAGGAAGGCGGAACAAAGAGAGGCAGCTTATCTGCGGGAGCATCGGGCGGAGCATGATGAAATCACGCAGTTGTTTCTCCAGAAGTAGGCGTATACGAAAATGATAAAAAAAGGCATTGAAAAATATAAGTCGCTTTCGCGGGAGGTAAAGGCCTCGTTCTGGTTCCTGGTGTGCGGGTTTCTCCAGCGGGGAATTTCTCTGATCACGACGCCCATCTTTTCGCGCGTCCTTTCGACGGCGGAATACGGCGATTTCAGTGTGTTCAACACCTGGACGAACGTGATTTCCATCTTTGCGACTTTAAATCTGGCCTCCGGCGTCTATACCCGGGGGTTGATCAAATATGAGGACGATAAGGATCACTTTACAGGCTCGCTGGAGAGTCTGCTCATGCTGTGCACGGGGATCTGCTTTGTCATCTACATGCTGTTCCAGGAGCAGTGGAACAGTTTCTTTGAGCTCAGCTCTCCGTTCATGTACACGATGTTCATCGAAATTCTGGTGGCGGCAGCCTTCCATTTCTGGTCGGCGCAGCAGCGTGTGGAGGTCAAGTATGTAAGGCTGGTAATTTTTACGCTGCTGAATGCAATTCTGCGGCCGACCGTCGGCGTGATTGCGGTGCTCTCCTTCCCGGAGCACAGGCTGGAGGCGCGGATCTATTCGATGGTCATTGTAGATGTTCTGACCTTTGGCGGCTTTTTCCTTGGATTTTTCAAAAACGGCCTCAAAACACTCACGACAAAGTACTGGAAATATGCGCTCGCTTTCAATCTTCCGCTCGTGCCGCATTATCTGTCTCAGACGGTGCTGAACCAGTCTGACCGTGTGATGATCAAGTCGATGGTCGGCTCTTCGGAGGCCGGTATCTACAGTCTGGCCTACAGCCTGGCGTCCCTGATGCTTATCCTGAATACGGCGGTGATTAACACGCTGACGCCCTGGATGTACAAGCGGATCCGGCAGAAGGACTATGTGGCGGTGGGAACGAAGACGGTTCCGATCCTGCTGCTCGTCGCCTTCGCGAATTTCACACTGACGGCCTTTGCGCCGGAGGCGATCCGGATTCTTGCGCCCTCATCCTACTATGAGGCGATCTGGATCATACCGCCGGTGGCTGCGAGTACCTACTTTATCTTTATGTACAGCCTGTTTTCCAATTTTGAATTTTACTATGATCAGACCAAATTCATGATGGTGGCATCTGTTCTGGGCGCCTGCACGAATGTTGTGCTGAATTATATTTTCATCGGGATATACGGATACTACGCGGCGGGCTACACGACGCTGTTCTGCTACATCCTCTACTGCGTAGGACACTACCTTGTCATGCGCTGGGTCAGCAGGAAATATATGGATGGCGAGAAGGTTTATAATATGAAGCTGATCGTCGGGATCTCGGTCGTATTTGTCGCGCTCTGCGGTCTGATGATGGGGGCGTACAACCATGTACTCGTCCGGATTCTGCTGTATGTCGCGGTCTGCGCGGTCTTTGTGGCGAAGAGAAATGAGTTTGTCCGTATTCTTGCAGAAATGAGAAACGCGAAGCATGAAGAAGTATGAGGTAGTCTTTGAGGACGAGGATCTGTATGTGATTCGTAAACCGGCGGGACTGGCCTGCCAGAGCGCCCGCCCGACGCAGCCGGATCTGATGAGTCTTCTGAAAAATGAGTGTCTCGAGCGGGGAGAGCGGGAACCGTATCTGGCGCTGGTCAATCGCCTGGACCAGCCGGTGGAGGGACTTTTGCTGGTCGCGAAGAACGCGCGGGCGGCGGCGTCTCTGAGCGCGCAGGCGCAGGAGCATACCCGTATGGAAAAGGAATACCGGGCGCTGGTCCGCGGTGTATTTTCGGTGGGAGAGGGGCCGCTGGTGGATTTTCTGCTGCGGGACGGCCGGACGAACACCTCGCGCGTGGTTCCGGCAGGGACGAAGGGTGCGAAGAGAAGCGAGCTCGCCTACCGGGTGTTGGAAAGCCGGGAAGACACGAGTCTTCTGGGAATCTGTCTTAAGAGCGGGCGGCACCACCAAATCCGGGTGCAGCTGGCGCACGCGGGGCATCCGATTGTAGGTGATTTTAAATATGGGGGAGACGCAGGCGAGAGCAGTGGGACTTCTGTAGCAGACGTTGTCCGACCGATGCGCCGTGTCGTGCCAGCCCGGCTCTGCCTTTGCGCCTGCCGCCTGTGCTTCGCGCATCCCCGAACAGGGGAACGGATGGAATTCCGGGCGGAGCCGACATTTTCTTATGGAGATGACAGCGGGAGAAAGGCTTGACAAACCCTTCATTCCTTTTTACAATGAAAATCAGCGATTTTAAAGGAGATTTTACGGATATGGCCAAGGAGAAAAAGCTGGTGGAGGGCATCACCTCCATGGATGTGGACTTCGCCCAGTGGTACACGGACGTAGTGAAGAAAGCGGAGCTCTGTGATTATACGAGTGTCAAGGGCTGCATGGTGATCAAGCCCGCGGGCTACGCGATCTGGGAGAATATTCAGAAAGAGCTGGACCGCAGGTTCAAGGAGACGGGCGTTGAGAACGTGTATCTGCCGATGTTCATCCCGGAGAGCCTGCTGCAGAAGGAAAAGGATCATGTCGAGGGCTTTGCGCCGGAGGTGGCTTGGGTGACGCACGGCGGCCTTGAGCCGCTGCAGGAGCGGATGTGCGTGCGCCCGACCTCCGAGACGCTGTTCTGTGATTTCTATCAGAATGAGATTCACTCTTATCGTGACCTTCCGAAGGTGTACAACCAGTGGTGCTCGGTTGTGCGCTGGGAGAAGACGACGAGACCCTTCCTGCGCTCGCGGGAGTTCCTGTGGCAGGAGGGACATACGGCGCATGCGACCGCCGAGGAGGCGGAGGCGCGGACGATTCAGATGCTGAATGTGTACGCGGATTTCTGCGAGGAGGTGCTCGCGATCCCGGTTATCAAGGGGCAGAAGACCGACAAGGAGAAGTTCGCCGGCGCGGAGGCGACCTACACGATCGAGTCGCTGATGCATGACGGCAAGGCGCTGCAGTCCGGTACGAGCCACAATTTCGGCGACGGCTTCGCGAAGGCCTTTGGTATCCAGTACACGGATAAGGATAATCAGTTAAAATATGTGCACCAGACCTCCTGGGGCATGACGACCCGTATGATCGGGGCGATCATCATGGTGCACGGGGACGACTCGGGACTCGTGTTACCGCCGCGGATTGCGCCGGTACAGACGATGATCGTGCCGATTGCCCAGCACAAGGAGGGGGTTCTCGACGCGGCAAACGCGCTGCAGGAGCGGCTCGCGGGGCGATTCGCGGTGAAGATCGACGCAACGGACAAGTCTCCGGGCTGGAAGTTCGCGGAGCAGGAGATCCGCGGCATCCCGACCCGCATCGAGATCGGGCCAAAGGATATCGCGGCGAATCAGGCGGTGATCGTGCGCCGCGACACGCGCGAGAAGATCGTCGTGTCGCTCGACGAGATCGAGGAAAAGCTCGCCGGGGTGCTGGAGACGATGCAGAGCGACATGCTCGAGCGGGCGAGAGCACACCGCGATGCCCACACCTACGACGCCACGACCTACGAGGAGTTTGTAGATACTATCAACAACAAGCCAGGCTTCGTGCGCGCGATGTGGTGCGGCGAGCAGGCCTGTGAGGACAAGATCAAAGAGGACACGACGGCGACGAGCCGCTGCATGCCATTCGAGCAGCATCAGCTCTCCGACCGCTGCGTCTGCTGCGGAAAGCCCGCGAAGAAGATGGTCTATTGGGGGAAAGCATACTGACGCGTAAGCTATGAGCCGTGCGAAATTGGACGGAGGGGACCCCGATTGTTTACAAGCGGGGGGCCATCTGGCCGATTTCATAGGGCGACAGCCCGCGCACGAGAAAGCCGAAGGCTTTCGAGTCGACGCACGGCGGAGTGACCGGGAGGCCAAAACAGGGCGACAGCCCGCCCATTTTCGAGTCGGGCACGGCCGGGAGAAAGAATGAAGATTGCAACACCGGAAAAAGTGAACAGGATTATCAGCACACTCGCCGCCGCGGGGCACGAAGCCTATGCCGTCGGCGGGTGTGTTCGTGATGCGGTTCTCGGAAGAGAACCTGCGGACTGGGACATCACAACTTCGGCGCTGCCCACCGAGGTGAAGACCCTGTTTCCGCGAACGGTCGATACCGGCATCCAGCACGGGACCGTGACGGTGCTGCTCGGCCACGAGGGCTTTGAGGTGACGACCTACCGCGTGGACGGGCTGTATGAGGACGGTCGTCATCCGAGCGAGGTAACATTCACGGGAAATCTGCTCGAGGATCTGAAGCGGCGTGATTTCACAATCAATGCGATGGCCTGGAATGAGGAGAGCGGGCTGATCGACGCCTTTGACGGGATGCAGGATCTGGAGAAGGGGATTATCCGCTGCGTGGGAGACGCCAGAGAACGCTTCTCCGAGGACGCGCTGCGGATGCTGCGCGCGGTGCGCTTCTCGGCGCAGCTCGGCTTCGAGCTGGAGGAGCGGACGCGGGACGCGATCGTGGAGCTGCGGGAAAATCTCACGAAGGTCAGTGCCGAGCGCATTCAGGTGGAGCTTGTGAAGCTGCTCACATCGCCGCACCCGGAGCGTCTGCTTACCGCCTGGGAGACAGGTCTTACGGCGATCATGCTGCCGGAGTTCGACGCGTGCATGGCCTGTGAACAGCACACGCCGCATCACATCTACTCGGTCGGGATGCACACGATTCATTCGATGCAGGAGGTGGAGCCGGATAAGATCCTTCGCCTGACAATGCTACTGCATGACATCGGGAAACCAGTGAGCAAGACCACCGATGAACAGGGCGTCGATCACTTCAAAGGGCATCCGGTTCCCAGCGAGGAGATCGCCGGAAAGATTCTGCGGCGTCTGCGTTTTGACAACGACACTACCAGAACTGTGAAAAAGCTTGTGCTTCATCATGATTACCGTCCGGCTCTGACGCCTGCGGGCGTGCGCCGCGCGGCAAACCGGATCGGGGAGGAACTGTTTCCGCTGTATCTGAAGGTGCAGCGCGCGGACACCCTCGCGCAGAGCCCTGCGACGCAGCCGGAGAAGCTGGCGCGCATCGCGGAAGTGGAACGGCTTTATGAAAAAATTCTGGAAGAGAAGAATTGCTTCACCCTGAAGCAGCTGGCGGTCACGGGCCGCGACCTGATGGGCGTGGGAATTCCCGCTGGGCCGGTGCTGGGGGAGATCCTGCAACGGCTGCTGGATCTGGTGATCGAGGAGCCCACGAGGAACGAGCGGGAGTGGCTGCTCGGCGAAGCGATGAAAATATACGAAAATCAAACACAAAGCGACAGCGCCGGAGCGCGTGCATAAAATTCCTCCATTTACAGATAATAGACCAGGAGACGGATATTACTGTGAACGGAGGATTTTTTTGTATGAAAGCAACGGGAATTGTGCGTCGGATTGACGACCTTGGCCGCGTCGTCGTGCCAAAGGAGATCCGGCGCACCTTGAGAATAAGAGAGGGCGACCCTCTGGAAATCTTTACCGACCGCGAGGGCGAGATCATCCTGAAAAAATATTCCCCGATCGGGGAGTTGGGTGTCTTCGCGCAGCAGTATGCGGAGTGCCTGGCGCAGACGACAGGACACATGGTTTGCGTGACCGACCGCGACGGCGTCGTCGCGGCGGCGGGCGGCGCGAAGAAAGAGTATCAGGGAAAACGGATCAGCTCCGAGCTGGAAAAGCTGATCCAGGAGCGGGAGAGCCGGCAGGCCGCCGCTGGAGATAAAAAATTCATTCCATTTGTGAAGGAAACGGCAGAGGGCGTCTATGCCGAGACGATCTGCCCGATCATCAGCGAGGGGGACGCGATTGGCGCGGTGGTCCTCGCGGGACGGGACGAGCGAAGCAAGATGAGCGAGACGGAGCAGAAGCTCGCGGCCACGGCGGCGGTGTTTCTGGGGAAGCAGATGGAGCAGTAGAAGCGGGACAGGTGAGGAGCCTGTCCTGTTTCTTTTTGCAGTAAAATCAGAGCAGCTTTTAGGGAAATCAAATTGTAAATTACTTCTCAGCATGGTAAAATTATTTGTAACAGTAGCCTTAGACGTATAGCCCTTGAAGAGAGCGGTTTTAGGGTCTGCTGTTCTGAATAAGTGCAACTAACGAAAATAAGAGGGACGCGAAATGAAAGATACAGTCTCCTACAGTGCCGGCCTGATGTCGCAGTCTTTTTGGTTCCTGGAATTTAAGAAGGTGGTCCGGCTCCGGCAGGATGGAATGTCCTATGATGAGATAAAAAAGAGATGTGTGGGAGAGAACCTGTTCGGCGCGGCCAAAGAATACCGCGCGCTTCGGATGGCGGGATATGTGATCACCCGCGCGAAAGCGATGGACGATAGACTGGTGGATATATTCGAATCTTCCGACCTTGCCACGCAGAAGCTGATCAATCTGATCACGATTTTGCGGACGGACCGCCTGTTTTTCGAGTTTGTCTATGAGGTCTACCGGGAGAAGATTCTCCTGGGCGCGGAAATGATGGACGAGACAGATGTGAATGTATTTTTCACCCGCAAGGAGGCGCAGAGCGATCTGATCGCGGGCTGGAAGGATTCGACGAAGCGGCATCTGCGATCCAATTATCTGAACTTTATGACGGACGCCAATCTTCTGACCGTGATTGATAAAAAGAAGACCATAACGCCACCGATTCTGGACACCGCATTGGAGCGATGCCTTTTGGCGGAGAATGAGACGGCGATGGTGAAAGCGTTGACGGGAGAAAATTAAAAGATGAATTTGGAAGAACGATTAAACAAAGCAGAGGCCATGATGCAGAAGCCCTCCTTCCGTCAGAATAAGGGGCTGGGCAATGAAGTTGGTTACTATATTTTTGATTATCCGGCGGAGCAGGAGCTGATCGTCCGGGAGTGGGTTGAGTATATTCGCAAAAAGAACGAGCGTCAGGCGGATGAGTACCGGATCGTCGTGTTTGATCTCTATGACATTATGATCGGGATATTGAAACAGAAAGGCTTTCTGGAGAAATGCTTTGATTTTGAAAAGAAGAAGGGCTTCGACCGGATTACGAAGGCGGTCGGGAATACGCTTCGCATCACGGCGAGGGATAACCTGATTATTCAGCATATCCGGGAGCAAACGCCGGAGAAAGCGATCGTGCTGCTGACGGGCATCGGAAAATGTTATCCGATCCTGCGCTCGCACACGATTCTGAATAATCTGCATCAGGTGATGGACAGTGTGCCAGTCGTTCTGTTCTATCCCGGCAAATATGACGGGCAGGAACTGATATTATTCTCAGAGATCAAAGACGACAACTATTACCGCGCATTCAGGATTAGTGAGTAGGAGAGGGAAAATGAAGATCAGCCAGATGTTTGCAAAACCCATTGACCGCGACATGAAGGGTGTCATCAAGGTCGGACAGGATGACAGCGCAGATATCCAGCAGGAGCTGGAAGAATATGTGGTGACCCGCGAGCTGCAAAAGCACTTCCGGGATTTCTTTGACAGCTATAAGCGAGGGATCACGGGTAACACTGACAAGATGGGCGTGTGGATTTCCGGCTTCTTTGGAAGCGGTAAATCGCATTTCCTGAAAATCCTTTCCTATCTTCTGGAAAATCGTGTCGTGAACGGCAAGACGGCGCTGGAATATTTCGAAGAAGACGAAAAAATCAAAGACCGCATGGTGCTGGCGGACATGAAGCTCGCGGCCTCGGTCCCGACGGATGTGGTGCTGTTTAACATCGATTCCAAGGGTGAGCAGAGCGGCAAGCAGGACAAGGATGCCATCGTCTCCGTCTTCCTGAAGGTGTTCAATGAGATGCAGGGCTTTTGTGGGGCGATTCCCTTCCTGGCTGATCTGGAGCGGAAGCTCTCGGAGGAAGGGCGTTACGAGGAATTTCAGAAGAAGTTCGAGGATTCCTTTGGAACGGAGTGGACGGAAGCCAGGAATGATTTCGATTTTATCCAGGACGATGTCGTGGAAGTCCTGACAGATATGGAGTTCATGAGCGAGGAGGCTGCCCGGAACTGGTGTGAGCGTGCGATGACGGAATATTCGATCAGTATCGAGCGTTTTGCCGACCTGGTGAAAAAGTATATTGACCGTAAGGGGAATAATCATCATGTGGTATTTCTCGTGGACGAGATCGGGCAGTACATCGGCGACGATTCCCGGCTGATGCTGAATCTTCAGACCGTCACGGAGGATCTGGGGACGGCTTGCCGGGGCAAGGCGTGGATCATCGTCACGAGCCAGGAGGACATTGACTCCATCACCAGAATCAAGGGAAATGATTTCTCCAAGATTCAGGGTCGTTTCGATACCAGACTCTCCCTTTCTTCCGCAAATGTGGACGAGGTGATCCGGGAGAGAGTGCTGAAAAAGACGGATTCCGCCGCGCAGACGCTGAGCCTTTACTATGATGAAAAGGATACGATCATCAAGAATCTGATCCAGTTTGACGATGGTATCGAGAAAAAGCTGTACGAGGACCGTGAGAATTTTGCACAGGTCTATCCTTTCGTTCCCTATCAGTTCCATCTGCTGGGAAGCGTGCTGACCGCGATTCGCACCTATGGCGCGTCCGGAAAGCATCTGGCGGAGGGCGAGCGCTCCATGCTGGCGCTTTTCAAGGAATCCGCCTCGAAGCTGAGGGAGCGGGAGCCGGGGGCGCTCGTGCCTTTTCATATGTTTTATGACGCGCTGGAGCAGTTCCTCGATCATTCCCACAAGGGCGTGATTTCCCATGCGCTGGACAATGATTATCTCAATCCCATGCATGAGGCGGAGTGCTTCGACGTCAACGTGCTGAAGACTCTTTTCCTGATCAAATATGTGAAAGAGATCCGCTCCACGGTCAAAAATATCACGAGCCTGATGGTCAGCGACGTCGACGGGGATCGCATGGAGCTGGAGGGACGCGTAGAGGATGCGCTGAAGCGCCTGGTGCGTCAGACGCTCGTGCAGAGAAACGGAGATCGCTACATATTTCTGACGGATGAGGAGCAGGAGATCAACCTGGCGATCAAAAATCAGCCTGTGGATCCGCAGGAAATCACGAAAAAAGTGTCGGAGCTGATCTTCGACGGTCTGTTCGACGAGAAGAAATACCGTTATCCAGCGTTCAACAGCCGCTATGCTTTCGGATTTAACCAGATTGTGGACGACCAACCCTATAAGGGAAATCAGAACTATGATATTACCCTGAAGATTCTGACGCCAAACAGCGACGAGGTCGCGGACGACACCACGATGCGGATGCTGTCGGCGCAGAATCACTGCGTTCTCGTGGTGCTGCCGGATGACCGGGCTTTTCTGGAGGAACTCCAGACTTCGCTGCAGATCGAGAAATTTATCCGCTATGATTCCGCCAACACCGCGACGAAATACGAGCGGATCAAAGAAGAGAAAAAGGCGGAGCTGCGGGAGCACAGCCAGGCGGCCCGTCTGTTTCTCGAGGAATCCTTAAAGATTGCCGCGATTTATGTGAATGGAGATCGGGTGCAGTCCTCCTATAAGGATGTGACTTCACGGATCAACGACGCGATCGGAAGGCTGGTAGCGAGCGTTTATCACAAACTTTCCTATATTGACACCGCGATGAACGAGGCGGACATCCGGAAAATTTTCACTGGCAATGAGAAGCAACTCACACTCGAAGGGACAAATACGATCCCGAACAGCCTCGCGCTGCATGATGTGAACGATTATATCAGCCTCAATACCTCCCGCCACACGAAGACTTCCATGAAATCCTTGCTGGATCGCTTCCTGAAAGCTCCTTATGGGTTCGTGGAGGCGGATGTGCAGTGGCTGGTCGCAAAGCTGTTCAAAGATGGAGAGATTGCCTTCTATGTCAACAGTGAATCTGTCACGCTGCTCTCCCGAAGCGTGGATGAGATCGTGCGCTTCGTCACGCGCAGGGAGTTTCAGGAGCGTCTGATGACGGAGAAGCGGATTCGCGCCAGCGAGAAACAGAAAAAAGCGGTCCGGGAAGTGATGAAGGAGCTATTTGGCGCGTCCCTCGCCAGCGATGACGACGACGCAGTCATGAGCACGTTTCTCCGTTATGCGCAGCGGCTGAAGACAGAGCTGGAAAAGCTGGAAATCTATTATAAAGCGCAGCCACAGTATCCCGGCAGGAAGATCGTGCAGCAGGGGTTGCAGATGATGAATGACCTGCTTCTGCTTCAGAATACTGCAGACTTCTTCCGTGATATTGACAGTGAGCGGGATGAGCTTCTCGACTATGCCGAGGATTTCGAGCCGGTTCGGAAATTTTTCTCCGGCGAGCAGCTCGCGATTTTTGACCGGGCGATCCGCCTGATGGCGATCTACGACGACAGCCACACCTTTATCGTGGACGAGAAAATCGAATCCACCGCCGCGCAGATCAAGGCAATCATGCGGAAAGCGTCTCCCTATGGAGAGATCTTCCGGCTGCCGGGGCTTCTGGAGGAGTTCCAGAAAGCGTATAATGCGTTGCTGGGCGAGCTGGAAAAGCCAGTGGTCGCGGCAATCGATGAGGCGTGGGAGCGGGTGTCCCGCGAGCTGGAAGGTAAGCTCTGTCAGGAAAAGATGAAGCAGAGTTGTTCCGACCGCTTCCGCGAGTTATATGATAAGGTAGGGAGCTGCAACAACGTGGCGACCCTGCAGAATATCAAGGTGGAGGCCGACGCGCTCAAAGTCCGCTGCCTGAATGAGATCGTCGCGGCGGAGAGCCGGCTGCAGGCGCAGAAAGCCGTGGAAGAAGCAGCAAAGCATCCACAGATCCAGCCGGAGATGATCCGGGAGGGCGCCGCGGATGAAGCGCCGCCCGCACCGACTCCGATCGTGAAAAAACAGCGCACGGTCAGCATTCGGTCGATCAATACACAGACCTCCTGGCAGCTGGAGACGGAGGAGGACGTCAGGCGGTACGTGGCGGAGTTGGAGAGGAAGCTCATCGCGGAGCTGGAGAAGGATACGATTTTACATGTTGAGTTTTAGATAGAGGGAGGATGCCATGTTAAAGTCATCGATTACAGTCGAGGAATTACTGGAAGCCAAGGAAGGCGAGCAGTACCAGTTTAAAGAGGCGAAAAATCGCTTTGACTCGAATGATGCAGCTCGCTGCTGCTGCGCGCTGGCAAACTGTGGCGGTGGTATGCTGGTGTTCGGTATCACAGATAAGCGTCCAAGGCGGGTAGTGGGAAGCCTGGCATTTAATCAACCGGAACGGACTCGTAAGTGGCTAATGGAAAGCCTGAAAGTCATGGTTGATTTTCAGCTTTTTGAGTATGAAGGAAAACGTGTTCTGGTTTTTGAGATTGCAGCCCGCCCGCTTGGCCTGCCGGTGCAGTTTAACGGTATACCATGGTGGTATGATGGGGATAGTCTGATTCCGATGCCGGAGCTGATTCGGCGTGATATTTATGCGGAGACCGGTATGGATTTTTCCGGAATGATCTGTACTGACGCAAGCTTAGACGATCTCGATGAAACAGCGATTGAAATATTCCGGGATAATTGGGTCAAAAAGAGCGGGAATGACAGACTGCGTACACTTTCTGCGGAACAATTGCTCTGTGATTGCGAAGTGATTACCGATGAAGGGATTACGTATGCAGCGTTAATTCTTTTCGGTAAAAAAGCTGCGCTGGGAAAGTATTTGCCGCAATCGGAAATCATTTTTGAATACCGATCATCGGAAGCTTCCGGGCCGGCCAGTCAGCGGGAAGAGTTTCGGATGGGATTCTTTGCGTACTATGATCGCCTGTGGGAGCTGATCAATCTGCGAAACGATAAACAGCATTATCAGGAGGGGTTTCTTGTCCGTGACATTCCGACTTTTAATGAACGGGTCATCCGGGAGGCAATCTTAAATGCCGTATGCCATCGCAATTACCAGATGAGTGGAAGCGTATTTATACGACAGTATCGGGAGCGCCTGGTTGTAGAGAGTCCCGGCGGATTCCCCAATGGAATTACTCTGGAGAATATTCTGAATCGGCAGTCGCCGCGCAACCGCCGTATTGCGGAGATCCTGTCGCTCAGCGGTCTGGTCGAACGGTCGGGTCAGGGAATGAATCTGATTTATGAGCTCAGTATCACGGAAGCAAAGCCGTTGCCGGACTTTACCGGAACAGATGAAAATTTCGTGAGTATGACACTAAATGGATTAATCATTGACAAGCGGATGCTGGAAGTGATCAATCAAATCGGAAATGAACGGTGGGAATCATTTTCAACGGAGGATTTCCTCCTGATCGACGCGCTATATCACGAAAAATCTATACCGAAGAATTTACGGCCAAGGTTGAAACATTTGATGGAATCAGGGATTGTGGAACATATCGGTCATGGTAAATATGTACTTTCGCGGAATCTGTATGATGCAGTAGGGAAGCCGGGAGTGCACACGCGCGTGGTCGGACTGGATCGTGATACGAATAAGGAACTGATAGTGAAGCATATTCGGGGAAATGGGGAAAAGGGAACGCCTCTGAGAGAAATACTGCAGGTACTGCCGGGAAAAAGCCGCAGCCAGATTCAGGTTCTGTTGCGAGAGCTTCGCAGAGATGGTCGTATCTTTTGCGAAGGGAAAACGAGCGGAGCAAGATGGTATGCAGTAGATGTGAAAGAACATATTGATTGCAACTAAGTTATAATTAAGTTGCAATCAGGTTGCAAGTAAATCGTAAATATGCGAAATTAGTTGTATATATTATTGTTTTTATTGCTTTTTTTATGTTTTATTGCGTTAGAATTGCGTCTAATTGCGTTTTACCGCAATTAAGTTGCAATCAGGTTGTAATTAGGTTGCAACTCAAGTTGCAACCAACAGAGTCGGAGGTAGTGGTATGAACAAGACAGCAATCAAAAATTTTTCCATCTGGGCGCGGAAAAAGCTGCTCGATGACATCAGCTATCTCGCGATGTTGAAGGGCGTCAGCGCCGAGGGGATCGCCGTGCCGCTGCCTCAGTCCACGGGAGATTTGCAGTTCTTCGACATCGGAACGAGGGACTATGCGCAGGTCGCGGGAAAGGAGATCGCCCAGAGAAACGCGCTGGTGGAGCGCATCCGGAGCAGGGAGCGCGGCAGCGATTACCGAAGCGCGTTCGATGCGGTGATGGAAGAGATTGCTTATACTTGGTTCAATCGCCTTGTCGCAATCCGCTTTATGGAGGTCAATGATTATCTGCCCTCCCGTGTCCGCGTGCTCTCCTCCGAGAATCCTACCAAGAATGAGCCGGATATGGTAACGAATCCCTTTGACACGGATATGGAATTCACCGAAGCGGAGCAGGAGACGATCCTGCGGCTGAAGGACGAGAGCAGGCTGGATGAATTATTCCGCATCCTGTTCCGGAAACAGTGCAATAAGCTGAATGAGATCCTGCCGGAAATGTTCGAGCGGGTGAATGACTATACGGAGCTGCTCCTGAATATTTCCTTTACGGATCGGGATGGGATTGTGTGGCATCTGGTACACGACATCGAGGAGGAGGACTTCGATGTGGAGCGGGGCGGTCAGGTGGAGATTATCGGCTGGCTGTACCAGTATTACAATACAGAACTGAATGAGCAGGTATATGACGGTAATATGTCAAAAAGCCGTATCTCAAAAGAACTGCTTCCTGCGGCAACGACCATCTATACACCTGACTGGGCAGTTCAATACATGGTTCAAAATAGCCTCGGTCGTCTTTGGCTGGAGGGACATCCTAATGATGACCTGAAAGCAAGCTGGAAATATTATCTGGACGAGGCGGAACAGGAGCCGGATGTACAGGCACAGTTAGATGAAATCCGCAAGGGATATCGGGTGCTGAATCCGGAGGATATTCGAGTTGTCGATCCCTGTATGGGCAGCGGCCATATTCTGGTACGGATTTTCGGCGTTTTGATGCAAATTTATGAGTTTCAGGGTTACACACAGCGGGATGCCGCTCAGAGTATTTTGCGGTACAATCTTTATGGACTGGATATTGACCAGCGAGCGGCGCAGCTGGCTTACTTTGCTGTGATGATGAAAGCGCGGCAGTATGATCGGCGAATTTTCAGCAGAGGAATACAGCCTCATGTTTTCGCCATTGTCGAGAGCAATGATTTAAGTGAACAGTGGGTAGTCGGCAATGATCAGATGCAGACGTTGTTTGACTGTATGAAGGATGCGAAGGAATATGGTTCCATTCTGACAGTGCCGCAGTTGGACTTTGACAGTTTGCGTCAGTTTGCAAAAGAGAGAACAGAGCAGATCGGGCAGCTCAGCATGGAGAATGTGGTGCTGCAGGGGCAGTTGCCCCAGATATTGGCGCTGCTTGATGTGGCTGAAACACTGGCACAGAAGTATGAGGTGGTTATCACAAATCCGCCTTATTTGGGAAGCTCACGCTTTAGTCCTAAACTGGATAAGTATGTCAAGGAGAACTATGCGGAAGAGAAATCCGATTTGTCGATGGTGATGTTGAAAAAGGCCATGCGGGACTTCTCCAGGAGAGATGGTTTTATTTCCTTCATTACGACATCTTCCTGGATGTTCCTTTCCAGCTTTGAAAAGACCAGAAATTATATGTTTTCCAATCTGGCAATCAGTTCTCTTGTGGATTACGGAACCGAGCTTTTCGAAGGGAAGGTGGGGCATAACCCCATTGCCTCCTGGGTCAACCGAAATACAAGGTTGGATTATAAGTTGACGGCAATTCGGCTGGTAGATTATTGTTATTCTCGACGGGATGAGAAGGAGCCGGAGTTTTTTGAGGCGAGAAATCGATATACCGCCTGGCAGTCTAACTTTGCAAAAATTCCTGGAAGTCCGGTGGCATATTGGGCGAGTAAGACATTTATTGGACTTTTTGAGTTACCTCAAATTATACATAATGGACGAGCCTGTGTTGGCATGAGAACGGGTGACAATAATCGTTTTATGAGATTTTGGCATGAGATTTCATTTCACAATTTCTTAAGTTCGGCAGTTTCAGCCGATGATGCGAAAAGTAAAAGCGCTAAATGGATTCCATATAATAAAGGTGGAGACTACAGAAAATGGTATGGAAACCAACAATTTGTTGTGAATTGGGAGAATGATGGATATGAAATTAAAGAAAATACACGACGGGTTTATCCTGAGTTGGGTGATGACCTGGGATGGAAAATCAGCAACGAGTCGTTATATTTTAAAGAACATATTTGTTGGACAGATTTAACATCGAAAGGATTATCTTTTAGATATTTTCCATTTGGCTTTATATTTGATTGTTCAGCAAATGTTTTCTTTCCAAGTAACAATTTTTTGACACTTTTTGCATATTTGAACAGTAAAGTTGTTGACTGCATTGCCTCTTTTCTGAATCCAACAATGCACTTTAAGATCAACAATTTTAATGCACTTCCGTGTGATAACAGTGTATTAACTGAAAATGAAGAAGAACTTGTAAAACAGAATATTGCTATTTCCAAGACTGACTGGGATGACGTTGAAACCTCTTGGAATTTCATTCACCACCCGCTGGTAGGTTCATTTTCTACTGTAAGTGCTGCTTTTGCCGGATGGCAAGATGTGTGTACCGCCCGTTTCACTCAACTCAAAGCTAACGAGGAGGAGTTGAACCGCATTTTCATTGACATCTATGGTCTACAGGACGAGCTAACGCCAGAGGTGGAGGACAAGGATGTTACCGTCCGCAAGGCGGATTTGGGTCGGGACATTCGCTCCTTGCTCTCTTATGCGGTGGGCTGTATGTTTGGACGTTATTCTCTGGATGTGGATGGACTTGCCTATGCCGGCGGGGAGTGGGACAGCAGCAAATATGTTACATTTATTCCGGACAAGGATAACGCGATTCCCATCACGGACGAAGCTTATTTTGAGGATGATATTGTCGGGCTGTTCTGCAAATGGCTGAAGACGGTTTACGGTGCGGACACATTGGAAGAAAATCTGGACTTCATTGCTAAAGCGCTTGGCAACAAGGGCGACACCAGCCGCGATGTGATTCGGAATTATTTCCTGAATGATTTTATCAAGGATCATATCCGGATTTATCAGAAGCGTCCGATTTACTGGCTCTTTGACAGTGGTAAGAAGAGCGGCTTCAAGTGTCTGGTGTATATGCACCGTTGGAATGCCGACACCGCGGGCAATGTGCGCGTGGAGTATTTACATAAGCTCCAGCATGTCTACGAACGGGAGATTCAGCAGATGCAGGAGACTATTGAGGAAGACCGTGACAGATGGCAGGTCGCCAGAGCCATGAAGCGCAGGGACAAGTTCCAGAAACAGTTGAAAGAGACGCAGGAATATGACGCGAAGCTGGGACATATCGCGCTGTGCCGGATTGACATTGACCTGGATGATGGCGTGAAGGTCAATTATGAGAAGGTGCAGACGGGGCGAGATGGGAAGAAGATGCAGATTCTGACGAAGATCTGATATATAGAGGGGGATTTCCGTGGAAGAAAAAGTATTTTCGCTTGGCGAAGAAACGGAGCAGATTGAATTTAAGAAAAGTACCGGCGAGTTGAAAGAGGCTGTGATCTCCATGGCAGCCATTCTGAATAAGCATCAGAGTGGGAAATTATACTTTGGAGTAAAGAATAACGGAACAGTTGTCGGACAGGAGATTAACGATACAACACTCCGAACGATTAGCCAGGCGATTGGCAATCATTTGCGGCCGACAGTATATCCTGATATTAAGAAGCAGCGATATGGAGATCGGACGGTCGTTCTGGTGGAATTTTCCGGAACGCGGCAGCCGTATCTTGCCTATAATATCCCGCGTATTCGCGTTGCGGATGAGGATTTGGTGATGGAGCAGCCGATGTATGAAGAAATGCTGCGTAAGAGGGACAGCGTTAGTTATTCATGGGAAAGCCAGAAATCGAAATATGGCATTGCGGATATTGACCAGAATGTGTTCAAGTCCTATTTGAAAAAAGCCAGAAAGGTCGGGAGAATCAGTTTTGACAATGAAGAACCGGCGGAGGTGATGACAAAGCTGGGGTTGTCGGATGATGGGCAGCTGTTAAATGCCGGTGCGGCGCTGTTTGTGGACTGCGGAATCAACGAGCTTCAGATGGCGAAATTTGCTTCGGATGAACGGCTCACATTTACCGACATTCGCAGGTTTACCGGCTCCATTCTTGATCTGGCAGATAAGGCGGTTCAGTATATCATTGACGCAATGGACTGGCGCGTGGAATTTGATGGAAGTCTTGAACGGAAAGAAATTCCGGAAGTTCCGGTGGATGCCGCCAGAGAAGCGGTGATAAACGCTTTTGCGCATCGCCTGATAGAATCTGGCCAGAGTGTGGAAGTGGCGATTTATCGTAGCTTTATGGAGATTTACAGTCCGGGCAGGTTTCCTGACGGAGTGACGCCGGAAATGTTTATCCGGGAAATCCGTAAGCCGATTCGCCGCAATCCGCTGATCACGCGCACCTTATACTATTCTAAGGACATGGAAAGCTTTGCCACCGGACTGAAGCGCATACAGGACGCTTGCGATGAGGCGGGGTGCAAGGTTGAGTATTATGGAGATGAGTATGGATTTACGGTTCGCTTTTATCGCCATTGCGGTGAAGGATGGGGAGCAGATGAGGGTGCCAATGGCACTCAATATGGCACTCAGTCGAATTTGAGTTACGAGAAACAAATCTTAAATCTCGTGCGGAAGAACAATAAGGTTACAAGAAAGCAAATGGCTAAAACTTTATCTGTAAGTCTTCGCACGGTACAAAGGATTCTAAATTCGATGGATAATTTGATATATATTGGAAGCGGAAAAGGCGGGCATTGGGAAATAAGAGGTCATTGACAAAAAAGATAATTTTTCGCGAGGGGATGCAGATGAGGAAAGATGAGAAGAAGATGCAGGTTTTGACAAGATTGTAAGGGAGAATACTTTATAGAATGGGAAGCGCAGTATTAGAACATTTGACAGAACTTGGTCTCAGAGCGGCAATAAGTCATACGGAAAAGAAAATTGATGAGGCGAGATTAAAAAAAGAACTTAGAAAATATATAGAGGGACAGAAGAAATATAATGAAATCTGTTCTATGGAAGAAGAATGTGATTTTCAAGGGTTGATTGAATACATTTCCAGTGAGATGATTGATGATGTCTCGAACCGTTGTTTTTCATCGGATAGTAAAAAGCGTGGTTCAGCACGAGCTTCGATTGTAACTGCGGCGGTATATCATTCCAAAGCCGATACGGCGGAATCCCAAAAACGGGTAGAAAAGTTTGTTTCTATATGCCTTGAAATCATCAGAAATTTCTATAGAAAAGATATTTCGCTTAAGGATTATGTGATTGCAACCGATATAATTGATGCTGTAAATGAAAACACAGAGACAATTGTTGCGGGGGCCGTTGATGCTATTACTCAGTATCTCGGTGAAAGTAATTGCAATGGTTCCCTGTTGTCTCTTGATAAAGCCGTACAGCTAGCAAAAAAGGGAGAGTATAAAGAAATCGAAGAAAAGTTTCAGACTTTTCTTAAAGGGATTTCCGTAACACACCCATTGTATCCTGATTTTGAGTATACGTTTGAAAATAGTAGATTAAAAAGCGCTCCGAGAACTCAAGACGCAAGAAATAAATATCCTGTGAGATTTAATGTTAAGGGAACGCTTAAGAATGATGGGATTTGCCCCAATGATGCTTTTGCCAACCCATTAGATTATGCGTACAGAAAACAACAGAGGTTCACAATAAGAATTTCTGAAGCGACTAAATGGCTGGGTGATATACTTGATCCTATACAAGATGAAGCACAAGATTTCGTGGGAAAAGAAGTGCAGGTCATTCCGCCGAAATTTCCACCTGCATTTCCATGCTCTATAGGTGTTGGAGAAAAGGTTTTTTATAATTATATTTTGCTTCGAACGCAAAAAATTCTTGATGATGGAACCTATGTTATTGGTAATGAAGAACAGTTTCATGAAGGAAATATACACGTAAATTTTGTGATTTATATTCATCCAGACGAACTTCAAAAACCAGATTTTAATATTAAAATTCGCAATGCAAACAATAAGGAACTTTTAAACTATGCAAAGTTTATAAATGAGATAAACCAAAAGAAGAATATACATATATTTGTTTTAGATTTACAAAAGGACTTTCTTGCAGGAACGATAGATAATGTAAATTTAAAAAGAGGACTTACGGATATAGAGGAA
>JAJPXQ010000086.1 GCA_021205385.1 Lachnospiraceae bacterium
TATGAATTTGGGGCCAGGTGCTTTACCTGACCCCAACATTTATTATAGAACCTGTCAATGTGGGCGGCTCTGTTATCATCAAGTCCAACTCTGTCATTCTGGGCGACATTTCCGCCGCTACGATTCAGATGGAGCAGGGTTCTACTGTCTGCGGTAAGATCAGCATCACCTCCAATGAGAAGAAGATCGACGACAATCTGTTCGTCCGCAAGAAAAAGAATGAGAAATAACCTTTTCTGTCTTTTCCCTAGAACAGAGAATTTGATCGAGGTGAGCGGATGAACCGCTTTGTAAAAATAGGGTCCTGTCTGCTGGCGTTCCTCCTTTTTGCCTATTTGATTCTGGTCGATTATCCCAAGTTCAAAGAGTCGCTGGTGCCGGTTGATAACAGCATCGTGGGCGAAGAGTTGGATGCGGCGGACAGCAGCGCGGACAGTTCCGCCGGGGAGACCGATGCGGCGGCTTTGGAGGAAGATTCCTCTGTGGAGGAGGCCGACACCGAAGAGGACGAAACCGCGGCGCTGGAGGCTCAGGCCGAAGCGTTGGAGCAGGAGCTGACGGAACTGCGGGAGCAATGCGGCCCAACACAGGTGGCGCTCTTCCTTGACCAGAGTTCCGACGTGGTCTATGATGAGCTGTATGCGGCCATGACTACGGCGCAGTTCACCGGGACCATCGTGTTCCGGGATGGGGCGTTGACTGGTAACTACCAAATCATTGAGACTTCGGAGTTCAAGACCATGAACGAGGCCGGTTGGGAGTACGCCATCGGCGGCGACAGCACCGACATCGACCTGACTGGAACGGTCACGGCGGCAGCGTGGCAAACCTCGCTGGAAACCTACATGAAGGACCTGCGGGCGCGTACCGGCATTACCCCCACCTTGTATGTGTTCCAGGAAGGGGAGTATCAGGCGGACTACGACGCCGTTCTGGAGGAACTGGGGTATACCGCCCTGTTGTACAGCCCGGAGGACGCCGCGGCGGATACCGCGGACAGTGCCCTGACCAAGCTGGTGGGCATCAATGTCTCCGCGGAGACGGACGCGTCGGCCCTGCTGGAGGAGCTGCAAGACTATCCCTGCGCCGTGTTGGTGGCAGAGGTGGACGCGGCGGATTCCACAGAGGAGGACGCTTTCCTCGTGGCGGACTATGTCGCGCTGTTGCAGGAGCTTCAGGCAGACAGTAACGTCACCATTACCACGGGAACAGAAGTTTTGGAAAGCGCTGCTGACAGCGACCGACAGGCCCTGCTGGACCAGATCCAGGAGAAGGAAGCGGAGCTGGCGCAGGTGCAGGCGCAGTTGGAATAAAGAGGGGATAGACGATTTTGCACTGGAAAGCGCAGGGCGGAATCCCCCGACAGGAATAAAAGGTTCACAAAGGTACAATGGCAAACGTCATTGTACCTTTGTGTGGTTTTGCCGCCGAAAGAGAGGAACGGAGATGGAATTGAGAAAAAACGACACCCACACCCTGACCATCACGGGATACGCCAGCAACGGAGACGGCGTGGGACACCTGGACGGCATGGCGGTCTTTGTGAAGGGGGCGCTGGAGGGGGAGACGGTCACAGTCGCCCTGACCAAAGTGGGCCGCTCTGCGTGCTGGGCCAGGCTTGTCCGGGTGGAAACCCCATCGCCTGCGCGTATTGAACCGGACTGTCCCTATTACAAGCGCTGCGGCGGCTGCCGTACCCGCCACATGGCTTATGAGGAGGAGCTGCGTTTCAAACGCCAGCGGGTGGAGGATGCCCTCCACCGCATCGGTGGGCTGGAGGTGTCGGTTTCTGCCATCCACGGCGCCAAGAATCCGGACCGATACCGCAACAAGGCGGTTTTTCCGGTCAGCCAGGACAAAAAGAACGGCGTCCAGGTGGGGTTCTACCGGGAACGGAGCCATGACGTGGTGGACGTGAGCAGTTGTCTGCTGCAATCCGCCCAGGCGGATAAGGCTGGGCGGATCGTGCGCAAATGGATGAACCAGCACCAGATCCCTGCCTACGATGAGGGCAGCGGTGCGGGCCTGATTCGCCATGTATTTGTTCGCACCAACCGGCGGGGGGAGTCCCTGATTTGCGTGGTGGTCAACGGGAAGGCGCTGCCCTTTGAGAAGGAACTGGTGAAGGCCCTGCGGGTGGGTTGTCCCAAAGCGGTGGGCATTGTGCTAAACACCAACACCCGCCAGACCAACGTAATTTTGGGGCAGCAATATCGAACCCTTTGGGGACAGGACTTTCTGGAGGACCGGCTCTGTGGCCTGACCTTCCGGCTAAGCATCCCCTCTTTTTTCCAGGTGAACCGGGACCAGGCGGAGGTGCTGTACAACCTGGCGCTGGACTGCGCCGCCCTGACGGGAACAGAGACGGTGGTGGACCTGTACTGTGGGACAGGCACCATCTCGCTGGTGATGGCGCGGAAAGCGGGGCAGGTCATCGGCGCGGAGATCGTCCCCGCCGCCATTCGAAATGCGAAAGAGAACGCTGCCCGTAACGGATTTACCAACGCCGAGTTTCTCTGCGCAGATGCAGGCGAGGCCGCTCAGGAGTTGGCCGGTCGGGGCGTCCGCCCCGATGTGGTCTGTGTGGACCCGCCCAGAAAGGGCCTTGACCTGGCGGTAATCGACGCCATTGCCGTGATGAACCCGCAGCGCGTGGTCTACGTCTCCTGTGACCCGGCTACGCTGGCGCGGGATTTGAAGATGCTGGGAGAGCGGGGGTACTGCGTGCAAAGGGTAGAAGCGGTGGATATGTTTCCCAGGACGGGGCATGTTGAGACAGTCTGTCTGATGTCACGCAAGATTTGATTTTAGAGGGCGATTTCTGTAAATTTGGCCGGTTTTTTACACTTTTTCACCTGCCAGCAAAACCACAGTCTAAACCGTTCCTGTCATAGGGAACATATCCAGGGCCGATAATTGTGAACAAATTATGGACAGGTCGTAACGCCAGGATAGATAACAAGAGGTTGTAACAGTGATTCAGATGTTTTTAGAGGTTGAATGGCCGATTTAGATGTCATCTGTACTAGAGATACGTTCTTATACCGTTGAAAGGCCACGCGAAATTTACATTCTCTTTTGTAGGATTAAAAGGAGGTTCAACCACATATGGAGTTTGTATTTATTGTCGTATGTATTCTGGTAGCTGTAGGCATTATCGCAGCCTTGTTTTTAAAGTCAAAAAAGAAGGCTCAAAAAGATGAATCTACTAATCTTATGACAAGGGAAGCGGAAAATGTAATTTCGGCGCCACAAAAGGAGGAAGAACTCAAATATGCTATTCCTGTAGACATTCTTCCTGCCGATACCATGCCTGATGAAAGCAGGCTGATGGAAATAACGGACAGTAATGTTTTGGCTCGTATAAATTATTTGGTGCCGGGGTTGTTTCAATCGGGCAATTCCGCAATTAATGCAGCACAGGCAATGCGGACAAACGGCGAAGTTTTATACCGTGCAATCATTCCGAATAGCGTTAAACTTGATAATTCGAGAAGCATGGAAGGAGCTTTTCGAGGATCATATCACGGAACAAATAGATTCCAAGGCAATGCAAATTGGCTGGAAGTTGAAACAAACCAAATGCCCGCTGCTATATCAAATACCGCTGCGGCAGCAATGGGAATTATTTCACTTGTTGTTGGCCAGTATTATTTGTCTCAAATAACTGTCGGACTTAATCAAATCGAAGATGAAATGTCTACGATTTCAAACTTCCAGAAGAAAGAATACAGTAGTAAAGTTGCTGGATTAGTTGCACAAACACAAAGAATATCTACCTTTCAGCTAGAAATTCTTGAAAATGAGGAATTGCGGAAAAGCAAAATAATACAGCTTGACAGCCTTGAAAAGGAATGTATTGAATTATTAGAACAGGCTAACCAAACTATCATCGGTATTGCGAATACAACCGGCCTTAAATACGGGGATTATGAAGGAAAGACAAGTGAAGCGCAGAACTGGTTTATATATCAAGAAGTATTATTGGAAATTCTCTGCAAAATTTGCGAATTGCGGTATACTTTGCATCTTGGCTCTGTATCCAGAGATTACTGCTCATCGCTTTTGCCGAAATACTCTCAAGATGTAATAGACGCACAAGAGCAACTTAAGGAATGGCATCAAACAAATAGGAAGCAACTGCAAATAGACATTGCTAAGAAACACCGAAAGAAAACTGGCTTAGGCGGCGTGGTATCCTTCCTTCCCGGGCAATTTAATGAGGAGTTACGATTTCGACCAATAAATAAAAAAACGGCGAAAATGATAAAAATTCAAAGCACCGGCAGTAAAATGATACAGTATGACAATTCTGGATTATATTCAGAAGATATTGAATTAATTGCGAAAGACGGGAAAGTGTATTATCTTCAGATGGCTGATGATACCTAATGGATAAAGCAAGGCCACCCCATGGCTCATCTGCTATTGGGGTGGCCCTGTTTTACTCCTCTATGTCTACGCTGACTCCGGACTTGAACTCCACCGTGACCCGGTCGTCAAAAACGGTGATCCTTTGCACCAGACGGCGCACCAGCGTTTCGTCCAGTTCCGTCAATCGCTGCGGCTGCTCGTCCAGAAAATCGAACAGGTCGGTGATGCGGCTCAGCTTCTCATCCCGCTGCTGACCGTTCGATTCCGCCTGGGCTTTCAAATCCCGCAGCCGGAAAATCTCATCCGCGACTTGGTTATAGGCCTGCTTGTTGTTGGCTCGTTTCAGCAGTTCCTGCTGTAACTCCAGAAGTCTCCTGTCGATTTCCGCAACATCGGCAATAGCGCTCTCCCGCACCACGGCTGCGATGTTTTTTTGCAAAATCTCCATATAACCGCTTTTGTCGAGGATCATCTCGTTGATGGCCTGTAAGACAATATCTTTTAACAGCTCCTCATTGACGGTCCTGGCACGGCAGGCAACGCCGGTGTTGGTCAGTCTGCTTTCACAGCGCCAGACGATGGACTTGCACCCTCGGTTGTTCCAATGGATGCGCCGGTACATCTCGCCGCAGCTGCCGCAGTAGACCAGCATGGAAAAGAAGTGCTTGCTGCTGTAAGTTCGTTTCGTGCCGTTGGCGCTGGTGTGTACCACCCGCCGCCGAACCAGTTCTTCCTGCACTTGCAGGTAGATTTCCCTGGGAATGATGGCCTCGTGGTCGTTTTCCACATAGTACTGCTGGACGGACCCGTTGTTTTTGATACGGGTCTTATTCAGAAAGTCCGTGGTGACGGTCTTCTGTAACAGTACATCTCCGATGTACTTCTCGTTACGGAGTATGGTGTTAATGGTACTGGTGTACCATTTTGTCTTTCCTGCTCCGGTCAGGATTCCGTCCGCTTCAAGACCTGCGGCGATGCGGTCCATAGAATAGCCCTCCAGGTATTCCCTGTAAATGCGCTTGACCACCTCAGCCTGCTCCGGGTCGATCACCAGTTTTCCATCGGCGTCTTTTGTATAGCCCAGGAAACGGTTGTGGTTGACCTGTACATGCCCCTGCTGGTAGCGATACTGCAATCCCAGCTTGACGTTCTGGGAAAGGCTCTGGCTCTCCTGCTGGGCAAGGGAGGCCATGATGGTGAGCAGCACCTCGCCTTTGGAATCCAGCGTGTTGATGGCCTCCTTCTCGAAGTAGACGGGAATGTTCTTATCCTTCAGCTGCCGGATGTATTTCAGGCAGTCCAGGGTGTTCCGGGCGAATCGGCTGATGGACTTGGTGATGATCATGTCGATTTTCCCGTCCATGCACTCGTCTATCATGCGGTTGAATTCTGTCCGCTTTTTCGTGTTGGTGCCGGTGATGCCGTCATCTGCGAATATCCCGGCAAGCTCCCACTCAGGATTTCGCTGGATGTAATCCGTGTAATGGGCTACCTGCGCCTCGTAGCTGGTGGCCTGTTCATCGCTGTCTGTACTGACCCGGCAGTATGCCGCGACACGCAGCTTCGGCTTTTCCTGCGGTTTGATGTTGTTCCCAACTTGTCGTTTGGCCGGGATGACCATTACCTTTCCCTGCGCCATTGCTTATTCCTCCGTTTCTATCAGACTGTAAAGGTACTCCGCCTGTTCGATGGGGTCAGGCGGCAGCCGCTCAACGGCTCGCATCACAAACCGGGTGGGGACTGGCTTTTCCACATGGGGCTTTCTCCTGTCCGTCCTGCCCAGCTTCTCGGCGCGCCTTTGCAGCTCCTCACCAACGGCGTCATAGGTGGCCTGGTCGATGAGCGCCGGATAGAAATCGTCACCCAGATAATTCCGGTTTCTCAGGAGCAGTTTCACGGTACCGTGATAGGTAGGAATACCAGCCTGCTCGGCGGCGGCGGAGAGGGACAGACCTGACAGGTAATTTTCATAGAGGGTGCGAAGCTTCTCAGCCGCGTCCTCATCAATGACTGCCTGCCCGTTTTCGATTCGATACCCATAGGGTGTATGGCTCATAGGCTCACAACCTTTCTTGCAGAACCAGACCGCATTTCAGGTGGAATGCTGCCGTTTCCCGGTCGAGGAGAACGATGTGGTCTACATATTCCGTAAACAGTGTCTCGTCAAAGACGGTCTGCATGGCGGTATGTTCCGCAAAGCTGAGAAGATGCTGCAGTTCAACAATTTGCTCAGACGCCTTGCCGCTGGTGTTTTGTACCGTCTCGATTTCCAGACGGCAGGCATCCGCACGGGTCGTCAACTCGTTTTTCTGCTCCGTGTAGATGACCTGATCAAGGTATCCGGCAGCCATCAGCCGTTGCAGCGTTTGCCGCTGTTCGGTGATCTGCAACAGTTCGGTCTCTAACTGCCGGATGCGTGTGACCCCGGTATCCGCATCGGAGTTTTTCAGGGTGTTCAGCAACGGTACGAGGATACTCTTTCGGCTGTAAATCAGCTTGTTCAGCATTGTGAGAACACTTCCCTGAACAAGGTGTATCTGCCGGTGCTGGTGGATGGGACCTACCGCTGGGTCCATGACGCCTATTTGCTCGCCATCTCTGACCGGCAGGCAGCGACGCTGCTCCACGGTGAGAGTTGGCTGGGGCAGAAGCCCGGCAGTAAGGCCATCGCGTGGTACAACAGCACGGACAGCGGCAAGTCCGACCCCAAGCCTACCAGTGAGGCTTACTGCACTGTGGGCGCCCTGTGGGGGGCCTCTCAGGGAACCGACCTGGGTTCCCTTATCTCCCGGACAGCCGCAAAATTGGAGACGAAAGCCCGCAAAAAGGGCATCTGGCACGTCAAAGGTGGGAA
>JAJPXQ010000158.1 GCA_021205385.1 Lachnospiraceae bacterium
CGCCTCCGCGCGGGCTTTTTTCAAGAGTTCGCCGCAGGCGAAGTTTCCTATAAAGCAAAAAAGACGGCGCACGCCTTTTCATCGGCGCACCCCGTCCTGGTACCTGAAAGATTGTCCCGCTCATCTGCGGAATTACTTCTTCGGTGTTCATCTAAGAACTTTCCGGAGAGCTGTCAGGATCTTGTCCTTTTGCCTGAGAGTTTACCTGCAACTGCCCCTTCGGCTCCGCGTGAAATGAAGCTCCGCGGTCTCTCCAAAATCCGTCATCCAGCAATATTCTGTTCTTATTTTTCAGTATAACAATAAATTGAAATTCATGTCAAGGGATTTTTCCGTCAATTCCTCAGCCTGCAATTCCTCAGCCTTGTGTATCAAAAAACAGAGCCCCTGGTTCAAACGGGCTCTGTCTCTTTAAAATCCATTGTTGAAGGTACAAATTAATCACAATAGCTAAAATGGATATTATGGTATTCTACGTTACAATCCTGTGCAAAAATGCCAATACGATACGGCAGTTTCCGATACGTGCGATATGAGAACGCCACCAGATCCCCTACAAAAATTTCAATCAATGTATCGGTCAGCACACACTTAACATTGATAATATCGCCATCCCTGAACGGGAAAGGCTTCTCACATACCCTCGGCCCATCCACTTCTGCCGGAATGATCGGCTTGCCGGAAAGTGTTGCCCAGAATGGATCAAGCGGTGCCGGAAGCTTATTCAGCGATACCGCCTGCGCAGCCCGGTTAAATGCCAACAAATATCCATTATCGATATCCTCATCCGAATTAATTGTTAGCCCAAAATAATCCGCGCAGTCTGACACCTTGATATTGCACTCAAGCATCAGATTTTCCTGTTCCACATGGAAGAATCCATAGGACAAGGTTCCGAGGGAAGAAACCTCAAGCGCCTTATCGCCATATGCTTTAATCTGACCGAGCTTTGATTCGAACGTAAATGACAGCTTCTTACGGCGGAAATATTCCTGTATCTCCTCGGGCATAACGACTTTTAAGTTCCCATCCGCCATCGGAATAACCTCATGCGGAATGCCAAAGTCCCCGCCAGTCTGCCACAAGTCATCATCAGACTGATTCTCACGCTCTGGTGTCCATGCAAAATAAATTCTTCTGCCTTTATCATCCAATAATGACTTTGCCGCATAAAAACGCCTATTGTCTATACCGTCAAACTTCGGCGTTCTCCAGGGGCCGTATGGCGATTTGGAGACGCGGTAAATTGTCTGCGCTCTTTCTGAGAATCTCGAATAAACGAGATACCAGTAGTCTCCCATCTTATACATTTCAGGGCACTCCGGACAGTTCGTATGCCAGGGTTCGTAAAGAATCCCCTTGTGTTCAAAATGAGCCAGATCTGTCGATGTGTACAGCACCACCACACCGCGACGGTTTGAAGGACCTTCATTTTTTCTGGCTGCAATCAGCATCCAGTACTCTCCTTCTTCCTCATTGTAGAAAATATAAGCATCACGCCAGTCGATACTCTCATAATACCGCGTGTCCGGGACAATGAGCGGGCTATTGGGATCCTTCGTAAACGTGATACAGTCTTCACTTATCGCATGGCAGATCGTCTGAGGGAATTCTGAATCGATGTGATAACCCGTATAAAAAATATGATATTTACCATTCGCGTAAATCACGGACCCTGTCCAGCATCCATCCTTGTCAAGCTCTGTGCCGTCACCCGGGAGTAACACCGGGGGAAGTTCCTCCCAGTCAACCAGATTGCGAGAAATCACATGCTGCCAGGTATTACGCACACGTTCCGGATAACGAACTGTGTTTTCCGGCACCGAAAGAAAAAACAGGTGATATACCCCATCATGGTAGAAGGGAATGGAATCTCCACACCCAATGCCGCTCGATAGTCTTCTAAATAATGCCATAGTCTCCTCCTTATATCTTCCCCGTTCATTCACTGCATACGGAGATATTTTTATATTAATGTGTTTTCTCACTAGGATCACTCTGAAAAGGAACCCATGTTATGGAAAATATCCTGGTTCTGCTTATACAAACCTGCATATACCTTTTCATAAAATTCTTGATAACGCTTCACATTTTCCGGGATGGGCGATAATACATCGTCCATATTTCCTACCATTGCCGCGCAGCCCTCTTCGAGGTTCAAAAATTCACCCGCGCCAATGCCGGCAACAATGGCAGCTCCCAGGCATGCCTGTTCCAATATATGAGAAATATGTATTTCTCTTCCATAAATATCCGCCTGAATCTGAGCCCACACACGCCCTTTCACACCTCCGCCGGCACATATTAGTTTTTCACTGTACCCGTAAAGCTGTTCCATCGTGTCTATACCTGTCTTTATGGCAAAACTCACGCCTTCCATAATCGCTCTGGCAAAATGTCCCCGGCCATGGCACATGCTGATACCAGAAAACATGCCCCTCGTTTTCGAATCAAGATAAGGCGTACGCTCGCCTCCCATACAAGGAAAAAATACCAGCCCCTCTGCACACGGTCTTACCTGACTGGCCATTTGGCTCAGTTCCTCATACGAACTTGTTTCCGCAAAATTTCTTCGAAACCAGTTCAAAGTAGAACCGGCATGAAGCACCGCTGCCAGGCCATACCAGGTATGATCATTCACATGCCGAAAAGTATGGGTATTGAGACGATCATTATGTATCGGATTCTCCGTGACAGTCAGAATCTGACCGCTCGTTCCAATCGTCGCCATCATGATACCCGGAGTGAATACTCCATTTCCAAGTGAATGCATAGCCTGATCCGCACCGCCATACACGACCAGTGTTTTCGGGGAAAGCCCTGTCAGTTCTGCCACATCCGGCAAAACCGTTGAAACCACCTCGCAGGAGTTATGGATCGTCTGCGGCACGACCAGCGGATCAAGATCAGCCATTTTAAATACTTCCGGAGCCCATTGTTCTTTCCTCATATCATACAGGAGTGTCCCTGATGCATCCGTACTTTCGGTTCCAAGCACACCGGTCATCCGAAACCTAACATAATCTTTCGGGCAGACAACTGTATGGATCTTCTCATAGATCTCCGGTTCATGCTGACGAATCCAACACAGGGAAATCATCTGAAAACCGGGAAACACCGGATTCATTGTGACTTCTGATATCGATCTGTCCATGTCTGAGGCTACAATACTTTCCACAATGTCTCCGGCACGTACATCACAGTGAAGGATCGCCTTGCGCACCACATTGCCTTGCACATCAAGAGGGACAGCACCATGCATTTGTCCGGAAAAGCTGACCGCTTTCACTTCTGAGCAATTTCCAGGGAATTGTTTCAGGCTCTCACTGATTGTGTCCACCACAGCCTTCCACCAGACCTCAGGATCCTGCTCAGCATAACCTGGCTTCAGGGTCTCAAAATAATACGGTTTGGAAGCAAGAGAAAGCATTTCTCCCTTCTCATTAAAAATTGCCGTTTTAGCACTTGAGGTGCCAATATCAATACCCATCAAATACATGTCAGAATTTCAAACCTCTCTTCTTAAAGAAGTCAATAAACACCGCAAGTAATACAACAACACCCTGTACAATATACTGCCATGAAGAATCGATTCCCAACAGGTTCATACCATTGTTCAGAACACCAACAATCATACAGCCTATAATTGTACCTCCCAGAGTGCCTACACCGCCGCTCATGCTCGTGCCTCCAAGAACAACTGCTGTAATAGCATCCATCTCTGCGCCATCACCGAGCGAATACTGACCGGTAAAGGTCCTCGATGCTGTCAGAATACCAGCCATTCCGGCAAAGAGACCCGAGAGAAGAAACACCGTCAGCGTAACTCTCGACGCGTTGATACCGGCATAGATCGCTGCGGTCTTGTTTCCACCAACAGCATAAATATGGCGTCCAAACTGTGTACGGTTCAGAATCAGACTGGTGATCACAACAATAATAACAATGAAGATAACATGAATAGGAATACCAAATATATATCCGGTTCCTATGAAACTAAAGGTTGGATCGCTGACCGCAATCGTCTTATTCTGCGTATAAACACGTGCAATGCCTCGTCCGATATTCATCGTGGCCAACGTGACAATGAATGGAGGAATCGTTGTTCTTGACACGATCAGGCCATTAATCAGGCCAATCACACCACCGGCCAAAATGGAAATTAAAACGGCCAGTAAAGTGGGCATCCCCATCCTGGTGATGAGGCCTGCGCACAGACAACCGGAAACGGCAATTGTCGAACCTACTGACAAATCAATACCACCCAAGATAATAATCATTGTCATACCGCACGCCAGAAAAACGTTTACTGATATCTGACGCAACACATTAAAGAGATTTCTCGGTGTGAGAAACGAATTCGTAATAATACTCAGGACGATACACATCAGCAACAGGCCGCCCAAAATACCGATATGCGTCTTGATCGTATCTATAAAAGTGTTTAGAAATCCATTTTTCTTCTTATTCATTTTCTTTCCCTCCCGCTTATGCATCCGGTTCCATCGTAGCCAGCATCATAATTTTCTCTTGATCCAGTTCATCTCTTTGCAATATCCCAGTGCTGACACCATGACTCATAACAACAACACGATCACTCATATTGATCAGCTCCGGCAATTCGGAGGAAATCATTACAATCGCCATTCCCTGCGCCGCAAGATTGTTCATAATCTCATATATCTCAGATTTTGCCACAACATCTACGCCTCTTGTCGGCTCATCCAGAATCAGAATCCGGTTTGCAGCCAACAACCACCGGCCAATGATGACCTTCTGCTGGTTACCACCACTAAGACTGGAAATCACCTGTTCCATAGAAGACACCTTTGTCTCCATCTTATCTATATATTCCTGCGTCATGGCAATTTCCCGCTTTCTGTCAAAACGAAGATTTTTCAAAAATTGCCCAAGAACTCCTATTGTCATATTAAAACGTACACTCTGTGCAGGAAAAATCCCGATCTTCTTCCGATCCTCCGGCACAAGTCCGATCCCTGCTTCCATTGCCTGTATGGGAGAGTGAAATTCTATTTCCTTTCCATCCAGCGTTACTTTTCCTGACACTTTTTTGCTCAGGCCAAAGATGCTCTGAAAAGTCTCCGTTCTCCCGGCTCCAACCAAACCCGCAAACCCAAGGATTTCTCCCTTTCGCAGGTCAAAGCTTACCGACTTGACACGTTTTCCGTCACAGAGATTCTCTACTTCAAGAATCACCTCGTCAGACGCTGTATTGGTCTTTGTATAATAACTGGACAGTTCTCTTCCCACCATCAAAGACACCAGTTTCTCTTTTGAAGCTTCAGCAATATCAAGTGTCGCTATATATTTTCCATCACGCAGGACCGTCACTCTGTCCGCAATCACATCCAGCTCGGACATTCGATGTGAAATATAAATAATTCCGATATTTTTCTTCTTCAGGTTTTCTACTGTTTCAAAAAGGATATCGACTTCCTTATTTGACAGTGAAGATGTCGGCTCGTCCATGACGATGATCTTTGCTCCAAAAGATACTGCCCGCACAATCTCTACCATCTGCTGCTGCGCAATCGTGAGCTCTCCAAGCAATGTGCCTGCGTCCACATCCAATCCAAAATTATCCAGCAGATTCTGTGCTCTCAGCTCCTGCTTTTTCAGGTTGATGATCCCATTCTTTGCATTCTCCTGTCCAAGAAAAATATTCTCAGCAATCGACAGGTGGGGAACCATCATAAGTTCCTGATGAATAATACTGATACCATTCTTTCTGGCATCTTCTACTGAATGAATCTGCACTTCTTTTCCGTCTATCAATATCTGTCCCTGATCCATTGCGTAGATTCCACCCAGCACTTTGATCAGGGTAGATTTTCCCGCGCCGTTCTCTCCAAGCAACGCATGTACTTCCCCCGCTCTGAGCTCGAGCTGCACATTATCCAGCGCCTTAACACCCGGGAATTCTTTACAAACATCTTTCATTTGTAATAACATGCTCAATTTTGCACCTCCCATATTCAGCTCAATTTCTGACCTTTTGTCAGAAAAGGAGGCTGCTTTTCTGGCAGCCTCCCCAAAAGTTTTACTGCCAGTCAGAATCCAGATACTCGTCTACATTGTCTGCATTAATCAGAATCGGTGTGATAGAAATATTCGTTTCATAATCCTCACCAGCCAGAATCTTATATGCTACCTCAGCGCTCTCTCTGCCCATATTGTAAACAGACTGTGCTGCAGTGGCCTTGAAAATACCACCCTCTGCTACTTTCTTCTTGCCTTCCGGAGAACCGTTTACACCATAGATCGCAACATCCTCACCAGCGGCTGTCACTGCTGCATATGCACCAAGCGCGCTGTCGTCATTGATTCCGAAGAAAGCGATCAGATCAGGATGCGCCTGGAGAATGTCTTCAGCCTGAGAAAGAGCCGTTTCCGTACTACCCTGTCCGTCAAGCTGCGCTACCACCGTAAAGCCATGGTCTTCAATTGCGTCCAGAAAACCGTCTGCTCTGTCTACCGCTGCTGTATTAGCCGGATAATCAAGAACTGCAATTTCCCCGCCATCCGGGAAATCTGCCACGAGCTGTTCACCCGCAAGCTGTCCAGCCATATAATTATCAGTTCCCACAAATGTAGCAATCAGAGAAAGATCCGATACCTGGGAGTCAAAGTTTACAACCGGAATTCCTGCCTCCTGCAAAGCTTCCAGTGCTGTCTGAGATGCATCCGCATCAACCGGATTGTAAAATACTAAATCGACATCCTGCGCGATAAAATCCTCGATAACACTCATCTGATAGGTTGAATCTGCCTGGCCCTCCGAATGAATCACCGTGTCGCCGTTTGCAAGAATCACCTCCTCCAGAGGCTCATATACCGCATCAAAAAACGATGCGCTCCCCCATTCGGTGAACCCGAACGTATAATGCTGTTCAGAACTGTCTGTCTCCTCTGAAGCAGACTCAGCTGTTTCATCTTCCGCTGCTTCAGATGTAGCCGACGACTCACCTGTATCACTTGAACAGCCTGCCAACATCCCCACCGCCAGCGTAAAACTCAGTACAGCCACCAATACTCTTCTTTTCATTGTGTTACTTCCTCCTTAGACATAGTGTTTTTTCATTAATTTAAAATAATATTT
>JAJPXQ010000165.1 GCA_021205385.1 Lachnospiraceae bacterium
CTAATAAAATTTCCTTGATTTTAAGGGAAAAAACACTTGACTAAATAGGGAGGAAGAGAAATATGAGATATCTGGGGAACCGAATCAGATGGTTCTGGAGCGATTTCTGGAATGATGAACGGGGGATGGGCACCGTGGAGGTCATCCTGATTATTGTGGTACTGATAGGCCTGGTTATCATTTTTAAGAGTCAGATTACCGATGTGGTCAACACGATTTTTGAAAAGATTGTGTCCCAGAGCAGCAGCGTCTAAGCGCTGCTCCGGGCAGATCACCGTCTGGCTGTCCCTCAGTTTTCTGGTGTTTCTTTCACTGTATCTGGTCTGCCTTCAGTCCGTACAGAAGCAGTCGGCCAGAAGACAGGCGGAGCAGGCGGTGGAGAGCGGGCTGTTCTCCCTCTTTTCGGAGTATGAGCCGCATCTTCTGGAAAACTATGACCTTTTCTATCTGGATACCTCTTTTCAGAGCGGAACGGAGCAGACGGATGAAATCTGCAGTCATCTGTGGAAATTCATCGATGACAATATCACCGGGACGACGGGAAATGCCCTGGAAGGTCTGACACTTCAGGGGGTGAATGTACAGGATCTCGTGCGGGCCACGGATGGGAACGGAGCTGTTTTTTATCGGCAGGCGGTTGAAGTTGTGAAACAGAAGACGGGGATTTCGCTTGCGGAGGAGTGGATACTGGACGATGCGTTTCAGACGCAGATAGAGGAGAACAGCAGTAAATTTCAGGAGGACTGCGCGGACTTTGAGGGAAGCGTGGTGGATTACGGGGACGAGGAAGAGGAGCAAATAGAGGCGGAAGCCTTTGAGTGGGATGGAATCTGGAATCATTTTGCGCTCTCCCAGGCAGTGAAAAGTTCCGCATCCTTATCAGATAAGGCAGTCGATCTGTCGAAAGTACCGTCGCAGCGGGTTTTAAGCGTCGGCACGGGCAGTGCGGACGGAAGCGAAGATGGAGTGCTGGAGAAACAGTTATTTATCAGTTATCTGTGCGATTACATGACGAACGCGCAGGAAGCTCTGTCTGCGGAGGCGGACGCGAGTGCGTCTCTTAACTATCAGATGGAATACATTCTCTGCGGTGAGGCCTCTGACAGGCAGAATCTCGAACAGACGCTACGGATGCTTCTTCTGATGCGCGAGGGTGTAAATTATGCTTTTTTATTGAGCCATCCGACATACAGCGAGAAGGCGGAGACACTTGCATACCTGCTGGCCGGTATTACGATGAATGAAGCGTTGATACAGAGTGTGAAACAGCTTATTCTGCTCGGTTGGGCTTATGGTGAGAGCCTGGTGGAGGTACGGCAGCTTCTTCAGGGCTATGAGCTTGCGATTGTAAAAGGAGAGTCGGACTGGCAGGTGCCGCTGAGCGGCGTTCTGAGCCTGATCGGGAATCCTGGGAGGTATGATGAGCAGAGCGTACATCAGGAGGGGATCAGTTATGAGACCTGTCTTCGCATTTTCCTGACGACGCAGTCCGCGCAGACGCTTGCGATGCGCAGCCTCGATGTGATAGAAAATGAGCTGCAGCTTGAGGCGGAGTGCGAAAAAATACATCTGGATCACTGCATCGAGGAACTGACCGCGCAGGTCTGGATGAATGATATTTATATGGAAAGGATTTATCAGTATGAGTAAGAAAAACGGGGCGGAGAGGAGGCGCAGAAGGGTGCCCTTCCGACATAAAAATTATGAGCATGATTTCCCTCTCCAGACACCCCACGTATGGAACAGACAAAACTCCGAGTATCGAAAGAAAGCCGGGAGGGTTTCCTTCTGCGCCTCCGGACAGGGCAGTCTGACCCTGGAGGCGACCCTGACGCTCCCGTTTTTGCTCTGCGCGGTCACGGCGCTGCTTTATCTGTTTGCTTTCAGTGCTGCAAACGCTGTGGATTACAGGGCGCTGGTGGAGAAAGCGGAGACGCTTGCTGTGACGGCGGGACAGCAGATGACGGACGATCCCTACATAGATTTATACGATTATGATACGGCGAAAGCGCCATTCTCTGCTTTGTCCTTCGGCAGTCGCTCTGTGCTTCGGCATGTGACAGTGCGGGCATGGGTCGGCTATACCGGAGAGAGCTTTGAAGCCGGGGGAGGAGAACAGATAGTCTACAAAACGCCTGACGGAGAGGTTTATCACCTGAGCTGTGACTGTAGTTATCTGGCTCTGTCCGTGCGAAGCCTGGCATATTCGGCGCTTCCCGGGGAGAGGAACAGCTCGGGCAGCCGTTACACGGCCTGTGAGTACTGTGTCGGAAACGGGTCGGCGAATGCGCTTGTCTATATCACAGACTATGGAGACTGTTATCACAATTCCCGGAGCTGCAGGGGACTGAAGCGGACGGTGATGGGCGTGCCCTTGTCGGAGGTGAGTGGTCTTCGCCCCTGTTCCCGCTGCGGTTCACAGTGAGCACATTGTGGGTTGGCATGCATCTGCTGCTGTTGTCCGCGGAGGATCTTCGCAGCAGAGAAGTGCCTCTTCTGCCGGTTGCAGAGCTTGCACTTGTCGGTTTGGGGTATGCAGTCGCGACGGGCGCCAGAGTATCCCCTGTACCTGGGGTTCTGCTGCTGTGTGTAGGATATTTAAGCGAAGAGCGGATTGGATATGGGGACGGCTGGCTGACGCTTGCACTTGGCATGTGGATTTCGCCGGAAAGGCTGCTTTTGATGCTTGCACTGGGTTTCCTTTTATGCGTCACATGGGGACTGACTATGGGGAAAAGCGAACTGCCATTTGTTCCGTTTCTGACGGCGGCATATTTTATGACAGGGGGAGGATAGAAACATGCATGTGAGAGAAAAAGGACGATTTGTGCTGGAAGCGGCGTATCTGGTTCCGGGAATCTGTATACTGCTGGTGTTTCTGGTATATTTTACACTGTATGCGCATGACTATGCAGTCTGTACTCATGCGGCACTGGAATCCGGAACGAAGGGAATTTATCAATCGGATAGAACGGCGACACAGGAACAGACGGCGATAAAAACAGATCTGGAGAAAAAGCTGGACGAAAGGCTGCTTTGGATCGACGATCCGGAGGTGGTGGTAAGTGTCAGCCCGCTGCGTGCAAGCATTTGCATAGTGGGAAGCGGCAGATTTCTCACCACATATTCAATAGAAGTGAACCGGACTTTGTATCGGGTAAACCCGTGTGATACATTGCGGACAACACGCTGGCTGATGAATACGGCAGGAGAAGAAGGATGAGAGAGGTACATTACAAGAGGGATCTGAACAGCAATTATATGATCCTGACAGATGAGAAGACGGAAGACAGTGGTTTTGAGGAGAGGATGATTACGGAGAACCGCATTCAGGGGCTCCTGCCCTGTGTGACACAGCGCAGGGAAGACGGTACGGAATATTATTATGAGATCACCGGAAAGCAGAGTATGACGCTTCTGTATGAGAGGCGCAAGCTGACCTACGATCAGCTTCTGGGGTTTCTGATGGGGCTGGGAAAGATCCTGGAAAATGCGGGAGAATATCTTCTGGGAGCGGATCATTTTATTCTGGAACCGGAATATATTTACCTTAATACGAAGTCGGAGACTCCCTGTCTGTGTTATTATCCGCCTCAGAAAAAAAGTATCCGGGAGTCCTTCCTGAGCCTGGCGGAGTATCTGTTGGGCAAGCTGGACAGAAATGACACGGCAGGAATTGAGTTTGGCTACGATTTGTATCAGCGGGCGATGGAGCCTAATTTCAGCCTGAAGGAGATCCTGCAGCGCTATCGGCCGGCACAGGAGAAGAAGGATGCGGAGCCGATAGCAGAACAGGCGGCGGAGGAGCGGCCGTCAGTGCAGGCGCAGACGCTGGAAAAGACCGGAAGTTGGAAAAATTTCTTTCGGAAAAAGCAGAAAAAGCCGCGTTTGGAGGATTATGTGGAGGAAGCAGAACACCTGGGAAGCGGCTCTGTCCTGTTTCTGAGGGAGCAGGGGACTCCGAAGGAGACGATGTGTCTGGCGGAGCCCAAAAGAGAAGGGCTCACATTGAGGAGTGAAGATGGCGAGTATCCGGATCTTCATATTATTGAAGGACCTTATCTGATCGGAAAAAGGAGTGAAAATGTGGATGGATGTATCCCGGCTCCTACGATCAGCAGAATTCATGCGCGGATTACCAGGCAGAGTTCACAGTATTATCTGGAGGATCTGAATTCCACAAACGGAACGTGGGCGGATCAGGTGCAGCTGAATCCATATGAACTCTGTCCGTTGTTGGACGGGATGCAGATTCGTTTTGCAGGAGCGTCGTACACGGTGGAGGTATAGCCTGCGTCTGATTCCGGAGGTCCGGGACTTGCAATGATCCGGCGAAATCAGTATACTGTGAAGCAGATATGATGACGCAGAGGTGAAGCGATGATATTTGATACACACGCCCATTATGATGACAGTGCATTTGATGAAGACCGGGATGTTCTTCTTACCTCCCTGCATGAGCAAGGGGTCGGCATGCTTGTCAATGTCGGGGCGGATATGGAGAGCAGCGCGTGCAGTGTGGAGTTGGCGGAGCAGTATCCGTTTATCTACGGAGCGGTCGGCGTGCATCCCGATGGCGTGGGAGAGCTGAATGAGGAGAAGCTTTGCCGTCTGCGGGAGTATCTCGCTCTGCCGAAGATCGTTGCAGTCGGAGAGATCGGTCTGGACTACTACTGGGATAAAGAACAGCATGATCTTCAGAAGGAATGGTTTGTCAGGCAGTTCCGTCTGGCGGCAGAGACAGGCATGCCTGTGATCATTCACAGCCGTGAGGCCGCGGCGGATACCCTGGACATTGTGAAGGAGGAGCTGCAGCCGGGAATGCATGTCGTCATGCACTGCTACTCTTACTCCCTGGAGCAGGCCCGGGAATACTTAAAGATGGGATTGTACTTTGGGATTGGCGGAGTGCTGACCTTCAAAAATGCCAGGAAGCTTAAGGAGGTTGTGGAGGAGCTGCCGATGGAGCGGATACTGCTCGAGACGGACTGCCCTTATCTTGCGCCGGTTCCATTCCGGGGAAAGCGCAACGACTCCGGTAAACTGACTTATGTGGTCCATGAAATCAGTGCCCTGAAGGGAATCCCGGAGGAAGAAGTGATCCGTATCACGGAGGAGAATGCCAGACGTTTCTATCGGATAGGGAAGGAGAGGAGATAGATGAGCAGACCGGTTCCATATCTCGGAAATCCGAAGAATACCATAGAGATCCTGCAGAAGTATCAGTTCGTGTTCCGGAAAAAGTACGGGCAGAATTTTCTGATCGACGAGTCGGTGCTGGAGAAGATTGTCCGTGCTGCCCAGATTGGCCCGGACGATTTTGTGATCGAGATTGGTCCCGGCATTGGCACCCTGACACAGTATCTCGCATATCATGCCAGACATGTGGCGGCAGTCGAGATTGATGGGGCCTTGCTCCCGATTCTGGAGGATACGCTTTCCGGATATGAGAATGTCACCGTGATCCGGGAGGATATTCTGAAACTGGATATACGACAGCTTGTGGAGGAGATGAACGGCGGCAGGCCCGTGAAAGTCGTGGCGAATCTCCCCTATTATATTACAACCCCCATTATTATGGGGCTGCTTGAACGTCATGATCCGGTGGAGAGCATGACCGTCATGATTCAGAAGGAGGTCGCGGAGCGGATGCAGGCGGGACCGGGGACGAAGGATTATGGTTCTTTGTCGCTGGCGGTGCAGTATTACGCGGAGCCGTACATCGCGGCTTATGTGCCGCAGAATTGTTTTATGCCGAGGCCGAAGGTGGGATCCGCGGTAATTCGCCTTTCACTGCTTGCAGAGCCGTCGGTGAAGGTACAGGATGAGAAAATGATGTTTCGTATTATCCGGGCATCCTTCAATCAGCGCAGAAAGACGTTGCAGAACAGCGTGAGCCACAGCCAGGAGACAGACGTTACGAAGGAGCTGGCCGCCCGGATTCTGGATGAGATGGGACTTCCACCTGCGGTGCGCGGGGAGGCTCTGACACTTGAGCAGTTTGCGCAGTTTTCTGATCTGGCGCAGAAAAACAGGACATAAGTGCTCCCGGACATGCATAGAATAGCCCCGAAGGACAGGAGGGGATACTATGCAGGAATACAGAAGGCAGATTGCCTATCTATACGCCTATGAGCAAGGAGAGCCGCATCGGAACGCAGGTTTTGTGAAGGCGGAGGAGCGGGCCGGACTGTGCAGACTCGCAATACACCTGAAGGCTTACTGCCATTCGGATGAGCAGGCGGGAAAAGTTTTTCTCTATTTTTATCATCGGAACCGGGCGGTAGGTATCCAGGTGGGAGAACTGGAAAGGCGGAATGGCGCGCTCGAATGGCAGGGAAGCGTCTCTGCGGATAATATCCTTGGAAAGGGCGTCAGCTTTGATCAGATTCGCGGCCTGTGGGTGCGCCGCCCGGGCGGAAGGGATTATGTGGAGGAGTGGGACGATTATCCTGTGGATGTGAACCGGTTTCTGCTGTACCCGAGGGGCGGCGAAAAATGCATTTCCTGCCCGTGGTTTGGAAGCTGTGAGAGGAGCGATCAGGATGAAACTGACAGAGGACGAGCGGTATATGAAGGAAGCTATCCGGCAGGCGCGGAAAGCGGAAAAGCTTGATGAGGTGCCGATCGGCTGTGTGATCGTGAAAGATGGCCGTATTATCGCGAGGGGCTACAATCGCAGAAATACCGATAAAAATACACTGGCACATGCGGAGCTGTCCGCGATCCGGAAGGCCAGCCGCGTGATTCATGACTGGAGACTCGAGGACTGCACCATGTATGTCACGCTGGAGCCGTGTCAGATGTGTGCGGGGGCCATTGTACAGGCACGCATTCCGCGACTGGTGATCGGTGCGCGCAATCCGAAGGCGGGCTGCGCCGGTTCGGTTCTGGACCTTTTACATGTCCCGGCCTTCAACCATCAGGTGGAGCTGACAGAGGGTGTGCTGGAAAGAGACTGTTCAGAGATGCTGAGTGAATTTTTCCGTAAACTGAGAGAACGGCGCAAAGGCTAACTTGAGTTTCCGCAAACTGTAATTAAAAAAATGAGTATGTCTTCCCAAAGTACC
>JAJPXQ010000128.1 GCA_021205385.1 Lachnospiraceae bacterium
ACTAATAAAATTTCCTTGATTTTAAGGGAAAAAACACTTGACTAAATAGGGAGGAGAGCCATGCTGACAATCAAAGCGCCGATTGCAATCAAATGTGGGAGAGCCATGGCATCCTCCCATGAATCTTTCGCGCAGCGCATCCTTGGAAATTATCAGCTGGCCGCTGCGAAAATGGAGCGCGAGGACCTGCTTCACGTGGTCATGGCGCCGCCGGAGGTCTACATAGGCGGAGGCGCGCTGACCAGCATCGTGGAGGACACGCGCGTCCGGAATATCCGCGAGACGAAGCTCACGATGATCAACAATCTGCTGAACCGGATTGCTGTGGCGGATGAGGTGAAGCTCAGCTATCAGGACCGGGTGTATATCACGGATGTACTGCAGCGGCTCGGCGTGACGAATGTCAGTTACTTCATGAAACAGGTAGCGGAATTGAAGCAGGAGAGCCGGAATGTGGAGGAGCTGACGGAGCTTTACTGGAATCACATGGAAGAACTCAACCGGACGGTGGAGCAGTATGGAAATCTGACCGGCGAGAGCCGGATCGTGGAGCAGAGCCTGAACCGGGAGAGTACGCTCCATCTCCATGAAGAGGTTATGAATCGTCTTCAGACCGGTGCACTTTACCAGATCCTGAGTAATTTTTATTCTGCCCGGATGGAAGCGCAGTATATCAGCGCGCAGGAGCTGAATTTTGCGGAGCAGCAGCGGACCGTGTCGCGGATTCTTCTCAACCGTCTGGAGACGGAGACGACGGGGACACCGGTTCCGTTCGTGTACCGCCATGAAAACTATTATGAGGAGAACGCGCAGGAAGGAGATACCCTGACGGAGAATGCGGTGAACAGCCGGCTCACCTCGGCGGTGCTCCTGAATCTTGCGGACAGCCTCATTCAGAATTTGTCTGTGAAGCAGATACGTGGTTCGGACGTCTGGCTCCATCTGGAAAATAGTCTTTATCAGTCGGCGGAAAATACGTTCCGGCGTATGCTTTACCGGACGGAAGGGCAGAATGTCCGGCTCAGCGTAAGGCAGGACGCAAAGGAGCAGACTCTTAAGATGCAGGAAAGGGAGATCACGTCGCTGCGTGAGCTCCTGCAGATCGCGGGGACGGAGGCACAGCTCCCGGGCGGCCGGTCGGCTTCTGTACAGAGAGGGGAGGCACTTCCGGAGGAAGGGATGCGGCCGGCCGATATCCGCTACGGGGAGATTGCTTCGGAGACAATAGAGAATACCACGTCGCTGCAGATGCTGACAGAGCGGATAAAGGAAATTGTCACAGCGGACACGGAGCTTCCGGGGCGGAGCGCAGGGTTCCCTGAAAATGGGGAAGAGCGGAAGACGGCGCAAACAGAAACAGAGCAGCAGGAGAAGGCGGAAGAGAAGAGCCACCGCAGGTCGGAAGCGCCGCGCGCGCGCAGACGCATGGCACCCAAAAGCCGGTCGGAAGCGCCGCAGGAAGAAAGAGCGAGCGCGCCGGCTCCGGTGGAGCTCACGCTCCTTGCGGAAGGCAGCACGGAGAGTGGATTCCCGGAAGACGGAAGTACGGGCAGCGCCTCCGGAAGCAGAGAGGAAGAGCTGCTTCCAGCGCGGATCGCACAGACGCTGAAGCAGTATTTTTCCTCCGTCTACCCGTCGCCGGGTGAGCCGGAAGAAAGCCTTCGTCCGGTCTCTCTGTCACATTCCCGGTTGCGGGAGCAGGAAAACGCGGCGGAAAGTCAGGACAGAAGGGATGTCCTGCCGGAGAGCAGCGGCGGAGATACCGTCCGAAGTATTCTGGAGCGCTGGCAGGCGCCGGAGGAGAAGAAAGCGGCGAAGGAGATCATGCAGTCCGGATCGGATTTCACAGTTCAGGAATCTTTGATTTATCCGGAGAGAGAGCCGGAAACCGGATTCATGGAAGAGCGGGAACAGATCCGGGAACGAACGGAACGGCTCGTCCGCGGGGAGGATCATTACCATATCCGTCAGGACGCAGCGGAGCAGACGTTTTATTCTGTTGAGGAAGCGTCTTCGGAGGAGCAGGCGGGTCTGCAGGAGTCTGACGAGGAGCGCCTGGAGCGTGAACTTCAGGAAATCAATCGCAGAAATGTGGAGAACTACGAGCGATATCAGCAGCTTGTAAAGATCCGGCAGCAGGAGGAAGCAGGAAGAAAGCAGAAGGAAAAGCCGTCACTTCTTAAAATGCGCGAGGAGAGCCTGCGTGCGCTGGAAAATCCACAGCAGGTGCTGGAGGAGCACCGGGGCAGGACCCCGGAGGAAGCAGAAGCCCCTTCCAAAGTGGATCGTAAGCTGCTCGAGAGCCTTCCAGAGGAGACGAGAGTGCTCTATCAGAGACTGGAGGAGCTGCAGGAATCCCGCAGGAGCGCCGGACGTCAGGGGGAGATGGAACAGAGCCGGGATATCAGCCGGCTTGCCCGGGATATCCGTCTGATCGAGCGGGAAAACACGAGTGTGACGCAGGAGGCTTCAGAAGACCGGCACGAGATTCGCGAGGTGCTGAAAAGCGTGACGGAGAGAAGCCGGGATTACGGGCAGGCGGCTTTCTCTCCGGGCAGTCAGACGGAGTACAGTCATCAGGAGCTGTCGCTGGTGCATAAGTCCACGGAGAGCACCCTGGACGAGGAGACCCTGCAGGAGCTGCTCGCGCAGAACCAGACGATTCGCCGCGATGTGGAGCTGACGAAGCGCGTGGAGGAGAATGTGCAGACGCAGACCACGAGCGTACAGAGGCAGACAAGCCGGACCGAGGTGGAAGAGCGTGAAGATATTGAGCGGCTCATCCAGAGAGGCCTGCGGCAGCAGATGGGAGCCCTGTCCGATCAGATTTATACGAAACTTGAGCGGCGGCTGGCGAGCGAGAAGCGCCGCAGAGGATATTGATATACAAGGCAGATCAGTGAGAAAGGAAGCATGGATTCATGAATACAGCACTTTTTCAGAATGCTCTGAACAGTCTGACCGGAAACGCGACAAAGGCTGTGCTCTTTGTCCGGCAGATCAAGGCGAACGATACGGTGGATGCGGCCGCGAAGGATGCGGATCTGCTCAGGAGAAGTCTGAACTCGACGACAGCGAGCGCGCTTTCCTCGGGTGTGAAAAGCAGCTACAGCTCGATCGTGAAGAGTGGGAGCCTGACGGGGAAAGGGTATCTGGCTCTGGAGCTCCAGTACAATCCGAATACGCTTTATCTGAACACCCAGGGCAGCGGCAGAAAAATCCGCTATGCCGGAGGAAACCTCGGAGGAGAGGCAGTCAATCAGACGGTTCAGGAATTCAGCAGAACCGTCAGCAGTCTGTCCTGCCAGCTCGTCTTCGACGACGTGAACGTGAGCGATGCTTTCATGCTGGAAAACCTGTCCCCTACCCTGGGGAATGCGATCTCAATGGGTTCCAGCACGGTCAAAAAGCTGAAATCCACCGGCTCGGGATATTCCGTGCAGCCGCAGATGGAAGGGCTCATGTCGCTGCTGACACAGGAAATTACGCGGCAGGTGATCTTTTTCTGGAGTGGGATGTTCTTCCGGGGAGAGCTGAACAGTGTGGACTGCAACTATACGATGTTCAACAAGAGTGGGGATCCGGTCCGCGGGACGGCGGATATCACGATCAGCCAGAACCGGGAGTCGGATGCCGACAAGTCGGAATGGGACGCGGCCTTTACCAGAATCTTCGGAGCGGCAGGGGTAGCGGGGTCCTCCGGCAGTAAGAGTACACTCAGCAAGCTGACAAACAACAACTTTTTAAATTTAAATTTATGATATCGAAGGGGAGGAAGTCATGAGCGCGGTTGCAGGTACACTGAAAAGCACATTGGCGGGTATGACCGGCAATATTACAAAGGCCTGTATTCAGATTTATGACCAGCGTCCCACTTCGGTCACGGTCGTGGAAGCGGTGGCGGCTGGTGGAAAGGCCCTCCCACTGGCAAGCGTGGCGAACGAAGTGGCTGCGAAGGCGAGGGAGATGCTGGGGAACGGGACCTCTGCCGCCGGGACGTCGACAGGTTCTGTGAGGACCTTTCAGGTGATGTTCAATCCCTCCACGCTGCATCTGAGCGGTTACGGTTTTGGAGATGGACAGGTCACAAGAACGAATTTTACGGCTACGGATAAAAACAAGGAACAGAGCGTCGGTATGGCGCCGGAGGATATCCGGATCACGCTGGATGTGAAGCTGCTCTTTGACCGGACTGATCCTTCCGACTCTTTCCTGTCCGACAAGCTGAATCTGTCCACAACAGCGCTGGCGACAAACGCGGTGAAGACCGGAATGTCGCTGGCCAGGAAGGCAAACCACTCCGTGCAGCAGGAGGTCGAGGCTTTCACGGGAGCCCTTCACTCCAACCGGACGAGGAAGATGGCCTTCTGCTGGGGAAAGCTTCGCTATGACGGCTATCTCGAACGGGTGAACGCGCGCTATACCATGTTTAATCCGCTCGGTATTCCGACGCGGGCGGAGGTCATGCTCTATATGATCTGTGCGGACAAGGATGTCGCGGAGAACAATATGGGAGCCTGGAGGACGAGCTATAACAGGGCTTTCGGGAGCGGGAATAAGAGTCTTGTCAGCACATCGCAGAAAGTGGGAAGCCTTTTAAACTTTAAACTGTAAGAGCAAGGAGCGGGAAATGGCGTCGTTTACCTACGCAAGTCTGAAAACAAAATATGAGAACTTCGCCTACCCGGTGGCAGTGCTGAAGATCGGCGGGAAAGATCTGGCTGAGAATCAGGCGGGGCTGGCCGGCTCGGACATTGAGGTTGAGATGACCAGCGGTTTCGAGGCTGCCGCCGCGACCTTCTGGATTTACAACTGCTATGATTATATCAACAGTGAGTTTCTCTTTGACGCCATCAGCCAGTATATTTACATGGGTTCGAGTGTCGTCATCAGTCTGGGCTACGGCTCCTCCGCGCGCGAGGTCTTTCGCGGATTTATCTCCGGCGTCCGCTTTGCCTTCCAGGAGGGCGGCATCCCGGGGGTTGAGGTGAGCGCGATGGATGTGAAGGGGATCATGATGAACGGCAGTTACTCGAAGCAGCTGACGGCCACGAAGTTCTCCGGGGCGGTGAAGGAGATTCTGCAGAAAACCGCTTACTCCAAACTGAAGTCGGATGATATCATTACGAGTCTTGACGTCACGGACACGCCGGATCAGGCCGCTGACGACCGGACGATCGAGATGGTCTGCGAGAGCGATTATGAGTTTGTCGTGAAGGCTGCGAAGAAATATAACTATGAATTTTTTTCCGTGGGAGGCACGGTGTATTTCCGTAAGGCCCGCAGCAACACGGAGCTGCTCATGGAGCTGGGGCCTGGGAACGGGCTTCGCAGCTTTGAGATCAGTTATGATTTTACCGGCCTCGTGGAGACTGTCGAGGTTCGCGGGATGGATGTGGGAAAATCCGAGGCGATCTCCTCAAAGGAGAAGCTGCAGAATAAGATTTCTCAGGGGAGCAAGGCGAAGTCTCTGCTGAGCAAATCCGAGAAGGTCTATATTGACCCCACCGTGACGAGTGTGACGGAAGCGGGTTATCGCGCAAAATATCTGGCCGAGGACATTTCCTACCGGCTGGGTACGCTGGAGGCGGAGTTCATCGGGATGCCGGAGCTGGTGCCGGGACGCTTCCTGAAGATCCAGAGCCTCGGGACGGCTGTCTCAAACACCTTCTACCTCGTGACGGTGCGGCATATCATGGACAGCGACCGCGGCTACATCACGAAGGTTGTGGGCCGGGCGGCAAAGATGGAGTAAGAGAAAGGAGAAGCCCATGGGACTCTTTGACATCATAGACGATATGGCGGAGAAGCAGGTCATGAAGACTGACACCGGCGACAACCGGATCTTCGGCGTCGTGATCGGTCTGGTGGCGCAGAACTACAGCAAGGATATGCCGGGGCGCGTCTGCGTTACGGTGCCTACCCGTGACAAGGGGGCGAATGAGCTCAAGTGGGCGCGCGTCGCCATGCCGTCGGGCGGCTCCGGCTGGGGACAGTACTTTCTGCCGGAGGTCGGCGACCAGGTGCTCCTCGTGTTTGAACAGGGCAATATCGAGAAGCCCTACGTAATCGGCTGTATTCCGAAGGACAGCGACGAGATCCTGAAGAAATCTGTCGATGAGAAGAATCAGTATAAAAAAATTGTTACAAAAAACGGGAATCAGCTCTACTTTGAGGACAATAAAGAGGGCAGCGGCGAGAAGGACAAGATCCGGCTTGTCACGGCAAAAGAGTCGCATCGGCTCGAACTGGATAATGAGAACAGTATGATCACCCTGTCTGACAAGGACGGAAAAAACTGTATCAAGCTGGACACAAAAGAAGGAAATATGGAGATCACCGCCGCGAAGACCCTCACGATCAAGGTGGGTGAGAAGGTGGAAATTAAACTGGACGGAAGCGCCGGAGAGATTTCCGTGAAGGCTACGAAGCATGCGGAGACGCTGCAGAGTGAGCTCTCGATGAGCGCGAACAGCTCGCTGAAGCTCACGGCAGCTACGCTGGAGGCGAGTGCGAAGGGTTCTCTCAAGCTTTCCAGCAGCGGTGCTGTGACCATGTCCGGCACGCCGATTAAGATCGGATAAAGAATGAGGAGTGTGGTATAGATGCCGAAAGGAGATTTTCTCGGAGCGGGGATGAAGTTTCCCCCTCAGATCAACAGAGCCACGGGGCGTTTTGCCGTGTCGTCCCAGGAGGAGAGTGTCAGGGAATCCATCTACCTTATCCTGATGACACAGCAGACAGAGCGTTTCCTGAGACCGGATTTCGGGAGTAACCTCATGTCCTATACCTTTATGGATATCAACGCGACGACCATCAATATGATGATCCGCTCGCTCAGGGATCAGATCACATCCCAGGAACCGCGTGTGAGGGATGTGGAGATCACGACAGATTCCGAGGTGCGGGACGGCTGCCTGATGGTAGAGATCGACTATGTGATCCGCGACAGCAACACCAGTGACAATCTGGTATTTCCCTTTTACTTAGAAGCATCAGCCGAGGAAGAAGCCTATGAACCGGAACAATATGAAGAAGAACAGGAATGACGCCCGGATCGACGGTCGTTCGCGGGAGGAGCTGGAGCGGCAGATCGAGGAGCTGGCCGCCTCCTATGTCCCGGAGTGGCGTTTTGACCGTGAGGATCCGGACATTGGCTCCGTTCTGGCGAAGCTGTTTGCCGGGCAGATGGCCGGAAATATCGTGCGCTGCGGGCAGGTCCTGGACAGATATCACACAGAATTTGTGAATTTTCTGGGTATTTCTCTTCTGCCCGCCCGCCCCGCGAAGGCGACGGTCGTCATGGAGCTGGCTCAGGATACCATCCCGGGTGTGGAGGTGCATAAGGGGACGAAGCTCCTGGCGGAGTCGGACGCTTACGACGGACAGCTCATCTTTGAGACGCTTCACGATCTCTATGTCACGAACGCCTCCCTTGACTGTGCGTTCATGACCCAGAAAAAGGACGGAAGGATTATTCCGCTGAAAGGGCATTTCTCCCTGCCGCAGATCGTGGAAGAGCCGGGGGCTGACACGGATGAGGAACCGCAGGAAGCGGCTCTTAAGCCCTTTTATCTGTTTGACTCCGGCGGGGAAGGAATCGGGCAGTATGCGCTGATTTTCTATCACTCCTCCGCGCTTGATCTGGAAAATGACAGCCTCTATATCCGGATAGAGGGAAATCCTGCGCTGCCGGACGGCGTACGCGAGGGCGCGTTCCGTTTCTTTTACTATACGGAGGAGGGACTTGTCCCGGTGGAGTCCGCAGAGGTTCTGGAGGATGGCGCGACGGTGCGTCTTCAGAAGGAAAAGGAGAATAAAAAGGTAGAGCTGGATGGACAGTCCTACAGTCTGCTGGCGCTCTGCGCAAAGGAGCCGGTACGGGAGGCTTACTCCGTTTCGGATATCAGTGTTTCCTCCTCCGGGAAAGCGATGTCTGCCCAGTTCGCGAACAATGGCACCGAGGATTTCGATACCGAGGATTTCCTTCCCTTTGGCGAGACGCTCTCCTTGTATCAGGAGTGCTATATAGGCCATGACCTGTATTTTTCCAGGGCAGGGGCCAGGGTTACGATCAGTTTCAACCTGTCCTTCCTCGAACACCGCATTCTCGGCGCGCCACGCGAGGAGGATACATCACTGAAAATTATCAAGAGAAAGCCGAAGGTCTACTGGACGGACGCGGCTGCCGATGCGAGAGCCGAGGAGATTTCCTTTGAATACTTTAACGGACTGGGCTGGAAAAAGCTGATCTGTGATGGGGAGACCCGGAACCTGTTCGCCGGGGATACAGGCGCGCATTATGAGATTTCCTTTCTCTGCCCTTCCGACTGGGAGAGCTCCGGCGCGGGCGCTTTCGCGGGGCGCTGCATCCGCATCCGCCTTCTGAAGGCCGACAACTGTTATATGGTACCCTGTGTTCACCATTATCCCAGGATTGAGAAGCTGCGGATTTCCTTCTCCTATGAGGATCGCTGGATGAAGGCAGAGCGGCTCGTCTCAATCAGCGGCACCATGCGAACCGACCTGACGGAAAAAGTTCGTATGGGAGAAGTCTTCACGGCTTTTTCAGGTGGGGAGTATGAGGATGACGCCCTGTACCTGGGCTTTGAGAAAAAGATCGAAAAAGGCCCTGTGGGCCTGCTCTTCCAGATCGACGATCATGCGCGGTTCCAGGGAATCCGCTGCAGGTTTTCTTATTACAGCCCACAGGGCTTTCGGCAGATGAAGGTTGTCGACCAGACGATGGGGATGTCCCGTCCGGGAATTGTGCGCTTCCTTCCGCCTTCTGACATGTGCCGGACGACACTGGAGGGCAGGAGTGCCTACTGGATACAGGTCAGCCCCGTGGACGGCGAAGAGAACCGGCTTACCGGGGAGCCGCCGCTGATCCGCGATATTCGCTTTAATGCGGTTGAGACGGCGAATATCGAGACGATGGATGAGGAAGATTTTTATATCGACGCGGCTGCGCCCGACATGGAGGTGAACCTCGGCGTCAGCCACATTCTGGATGTGGAGCTGTGGGTTAACGAAAAAGATACGCTCTCGCGTCCTCTGATGCAGCGCATGCTGCGGGAAACGCCGGATGAGGTACGTGCGGAGTACGATATGCTGGGCGAAGTCAGTTCCTTCTATGTGAGATGGAGGGAAGCGGACCGGCTGGATTTCCCGGAGTCGAGACGGAGTTTCCTGCTCGATCGCATGAACAGCCGTCTGATCTTTGGCGATGGTGTACATGCAGATTTCCCGAGGGTGACGAATGATGTGGCTTTCCGTGCGGTCATCCGCCGCTGTGCCGGCAGTGAGGGAAATGTGGAGCCTGGACAGATTAACGGTTCCATGGGCAGCCTGATGTTTATCGGGGAGATTCACAATCCTGCGAAGGCTTATGGCGGGAGCAGTATGGAGACGCTGGACGGCGCGCTGCGCCGCGGAGCAGGGATTCTGAAATCCAGACATCGCCTGGTCTCCATGGACGATTACATACAGGAGATACAGAATTATTCCGATCTCATCGCACAGGTGAAGGGAGTGACCGGCCTGGATGCAGACAGCAGGAAGGACGATCGGGCGCTCTGTTTCCTGATCCTGATGAAGGATTTTGAGGTTGGCTCCTACTCCTTCCACAGTCTGTCGGGGCAGCTGAAAAAGCATCTGCAGGAGGCCTGTGAGCTCACAATCGCTCCGAAGGATCTGTATCTTGCGGAACCGGTGTACGCGAGGATCAGTGTGAGTCTGTGGGTGTGGGTTCCGCAGATGGATGACAGCTTTGAGACGCAGAATCTGCTTCTTGACACTTTGGAGCAATATCTGAATCCGGTATACGGAAACGCCGGAGATGGCTGGCCCATCGGCGCACTGCCGAGGCGTGCGCAGCTGATGATGAAGCTGAACCGGCTTCGTAGTAAGGCCGTGGTTCGCAGAATGGCGGTAACCGTGTCCTGGCAGGACCGTCAGGGAAGCCATGAGGCTGATCTTAACAGTGCCCCGGAGCATCCGTTTTTCGTCTGCAGAAGCGGAGAGCATAAGATTCATGTTATGCTCCAGGACGAGCAGTAAGGAGGAGGCAGCATGCTGAATAACCGGAATCTGGACGACCGGACATATGAAGAGCTGATGGCGGAGGCTTTTACGGAGATTCCCATGTATTCGGAGGAGTGGACGAATTTCAATCCTTCCGACCCGGGGGTCACGATCCTGGAAAACCTGACGGCCTTCCAGATCCTGCAGCAGAACCATATCAATGAGATTACGCCTGCGATCCAGCAGAAGCTGCTGGAACTGGTCGGTTTTCGCGCGCAGAAGGGGCGTCCTGCCCGCGTGCTGCTGGCAGCAGAAGGCCAGCGGGAGGAAATCTGCCTCGCAGCGAATCAGAAGTTTTTCCTCGGTGATCTGTGTTTTGAGACGAACCGTTCCTTCCAGCTGAAACCCTGTCATCTTGCTGCCATATATGGAAAGTGCGGCGGAGAATGGCAGGACTGCTCACATCTTCTGGACCGTGAGGTGCGGGTACCGTCTGCCGTATTCGGAGTACATCCGCAGGCCGGAGACAGCCTGTGGCTTCTGGCGGATGCCATGCCCGATGCAGGGGAGGAGCTTATTTTCTACGTGAAGGCGTCGGAACGTCATAAGCGAAATCCTTTTTCTACAAAGGGCGGAAGCATGTTCGCGGACATTCGCTGGGAGTGCTATACGCAGGACGGCTTTGTCCCGATGCATGTGCGCGACGATACCGGCTGCCTGTTGACGAGCGGCGAGCTCCGGCTGCGTCTTCCCGCGCAGGCTGCGCTTCCTTGTCCGGATGCACCGGGGAATCTGTATGCGCTGCGCGCCGTACTCACGCGCGCACAGTACGATGTGGCGCCGCGTCTTCTGGCGGTCAGCGGATTTCTGTTCGAGGTCTGGCAGAAGGACACAAGGGCAATCTGCTATACTTCGAACCGGACTGCACGCGTCAGTCTGAAAAGCGGACTTCTTAAGGAGGGCTACATCACAGTTTTCTGTAAGGAAAAGAAGGGTTCCTCCTATCGGAAATACACGAGAGCCGGTGTCCGTGCCGGAAAAGGGAGATATTTTGACTACGAGGAGGCGCCGGACGGTACGCTTACTTTTACTTTCGATAAGGAGCGCTTCGGCTACAGCCCGGAGAAACTGAAAAATGCCGTGAAGATCGTGGCCTACTCGGAGGAGATCATGCGTCAGTATTATCTGGGAGAGGTTCTGGGGATGGATCACCAGACGCTCCGGCTTCCGGCCGGTCATGTGGTGGCAGAGTCCTTCTGCATCATTGCGAAGCGGTTTGATGAGAACGGGGAGGAGCTCTACGATTTTGTGCGCCCGAGCCGTTTCGGAGAGGATGATCTGAGTTACTATCTCTATGAGGATGAGGGGAAGATTGTCATCGAGGACGCGGGGCGCTTCATCGGAGCGAGCCTGTATATGGGGGCTTTTGCGGTCACGCGCGGTGAGGAGGGCAATATCCGTGAAGGCAATACACTGCTTGCAGAGGATCCTGTCGGTGCGCGCTTCTACAATCCCGGTCCGGGGACGCGGGGCTGTTTCCGGGAGAGTCTGGAGCAGGTAAAACGACGGTTCCTCGAGGATCTGCAGAGACCCTGTACCGCGGTGACTGCCGCCGACTATGAGCGTCTCGTGAAGGAGACGCCGGAGCTTTGCATTCACAAGGTGAAGGCTTTCATGGACGAGAGCAGGAATCTGGTACGCATCGCGGTAAAACCGGACACGGACGAGGAGTTCCCGGAGCTATCGGAACATTACCGGGCGGCAATCGAGCGGCAGCTTGAAGAGCGGCGGCTTCTGACGACGCGGATCGAGATCGTCGGGCCGGTCTACACGCAGGTGGATGTGCAGGGGACGGTCTGTGTGAAGCGTCATTATGAAAACAGTCTTCAGGAGATCGTTGACACGGTGCGTACAGCGGTGGACTGTGTCAGCTCGGAACGTGGTTTTGGCGAAGCGCTGCGTTTTGATCAGATTTTTCACCGGATCGAGGAGCTGGACTGTGTGGCTTTTGTCAGCGATCTGTCCCTGCATCCGCGGAACCAGGCACTGGCAAGGATTCAGGATTCCGATGTGATTCCGGCGCAGAATTGTCTCTGCAGCGCCGGTGAGATTCAGATCGAGACGGTAGTGAGCAGAATCTGAGGGAGGAGAGACGATGGCGGACAGAACGACATACAGTATAAGAAAAAACCGCTTTGAAAGCGGCTTCCATCCCGGATTTGTGGTAGAGAGAGACGGGGCTTTACGTGCCTGCCCGAATGCGGCATCCCATTATCTCTATCTGAAGGCGATTGACAGTGGGCAGGCGGACTCTGAGTGGGGAAGACTGTCCCTGGATATCCGGCGTCCCGAGGACATGATCTGTTATATCCGCGTGGCGGCACTTAATGAGGATTCCTTCTACCGGGAGGGAAAGCCCGTGCGGATCGAGAATTTCCTCTGCAATGCGGCCGAAGCGAACAGCATAAAGAAGGAATTTTTCAGCAGGATCGAGGCGCTGCGTTTTGTAAACCGGGAGGATATGCTGCTCTACAGCCTGAAGGGCAGATATCTCTATCTGATGCTTGAGATCGTCGGGGAGGGAAGCTGCGAGATCGGCGGCCTGCGCATTGATGCGCAGGGGGACAATTTCATGTATACCTTTCCTGCCGTCTATCAGGAGAGGGACAGCTTTTTCCATCGCTGGCTTTCGACCTTTTCCAGTTTGTATAATGACTTTGATGAAGAGATCGACCGCCTGCCCGCACTGCTGGATCTGGACAGCTGTCCGCCGGAATATCTGCCCGTATATGCTTCCTGGCTTGGTGTGGATGTGGGAAATGATTTTCTGGATGAGGCGGTCTTACGGCCGCTCGTAAAGGAAGCCTATGCGTTGAACCGGATGAAGGGGACGAAGGCGGCGCTTGAGCGCGTGGCCCAGATCGTACTTGGTGAGAAGGTGCAGGTGCTGGAGCGCAATGTGATGGCGGATTATATCGGGCCGGAGCAGATGGCAGAGTTTGAGCGGCTCTATGGGAACAGTGTGCACGATGTGACGATTCTTGTGAAAAAGCCTCTTTCTGAGCTCACAAAGACCCGGCTGCTGTTTCTGTTGAACCAGTTTAAGCCCGCGCGGGCGCGTCTGCACATCATCAGCGTACAGCGGGAGGGCGTCCTCGACGATTATGCTTATCTCGATATGGACGTGAGGATTGCCGGACAGAAGAGAGGAACGCTGGACGAGAGTCAGGTGCTGGACGGTGCCGTCCGGCTGGAAGGATAGAAAGAGAACAGGAGGATAAATCAGAATGACAATTTCAGAGACAAGACAGGCAGATGTGGTTCAGCTGAGCGTGGAAGGCAGAGTGGACACAAACACAAGCCCGCAGCTTCAGAAGAGCATACTCCAGGCATTTCAGAAAGGAAATAAAGTGGTACTCGACCTGGAGAAGGTGGATTATGTGTCCAGTTCGGGACTGCGCGCGTTGCTGATCGGTCAGAAGACCGCGAATTCCAAGGGCGGAAGCATGAAGCTGGTTCATGTGTGCAGCGCCGTCATGAAGGTGTTCGATATGACAGGCTTTTCCAAAATGCTGACGATCGAGTAGCGCATCATGATCCGTTTTGAACATGTGCAGAAGCGGTATGATGAGAGCGCGGCGCCGGTTTTCGGCGATTTCTGTGAGACTGTCCGTCAGGGGGAGTTCGTCCTGCTGACCGGGGAAAGCGGCGCAGGAAAGAGTACCCTGCTGCGTCTTATTCTGAGGGAGACGCCTTTGACGGGCGGCCGTATCCTTGTGGCAGGGCAGGATATCGGAAAAATCCGCGGAAAGGATATTCCGCTTTATCGCAGAAAGATCGGGGCGGTCTTTCAGGAGACGCCGCTGATTGCTGAGAAAAATGTTTATGAAAATGTAGAGCTGGCAAGATTGATTGCCGGGGGAAAGAAGAAGGATAACCGGATGGTGATCACCTCGCTTTTCCGGCTGCTCGGCATCAGTCACCTGCACCGAAGTTATCCGGCGCAGCTATCCGGAGGGGAGCGTCAGAGGGTGTGCCTTGCCAGGGCGCTGGCGAATTATCCGACGCTGCTGCTGGCTGATGAGCCAACAGGAAATCTGTCGCCATCGGAGTCAAGAGAGATCATGGGGCTTCTTGAACTGATTCACCGGCAGGGAATCACCGTGGTAGCGGCCACGCATGATCGGGAGAACGCGGCGGGACTTGCATACAGAGAGATCGCTTTGAAAAGGAAGGGAGAATGATATGGAAAGGATGGTGGACCTGAAGCTTCAGGCCAGTAACGACACGCTTTATACGGTGCTGGACGCCATAGAGGCACATCTTACGAAATGCGGCTGCCCGAAATCCGTGCAGACGGAGATCCTGGTAGCTGTGGAAGAGCTCTATGTGAATATTGCCAGCTATGCTTACGGGGACAAAAAAGGCGAGGCAGCCGTACAGATGGACGTCCTTGGCGATCCGGGACGCTGCAGAGTGACGCTCATCGATCATGGCATGCCCTACAATCCTCTGGAAAAGGAAGATCCAGACATCACACTCTCCGCGGAGGAGCGGGGTATCGGCGGTCTGGGCATCTATATGGTAAAGCAGACGATGGACCACGTGGAATACCGTTATGAGAACGGCTGCAACATTCTGACGATTGAGAAGGGTATCGGACCGGAGGAGAACGCATGCGGGTGACCGACAGGCTGATCGAGAATGCGAAGAAGCGGGCCAGGAAGCCGGAGCCGGAAGATGAGGAGATGGACGAGTACATGGAGCGCAGGCGTCAGCCTTATCTGAATGAAAAGAAAGCGGTGTTTGACGACGATACGTTCGACGGCTTTAACACGCAGAAGAGCGTATTTGACCGCACAGCGATTTTTCGCACAGGTGAGAGGGACGATGTAAGGTAAAGGAGAGACAGGATGGACGTTGGCAGAATTTTTGCGGGGGAAGATCGGGAACAGCCCTTTGCGAGCTATGAAGAATATATGGAATATCTGTTCGGCTGCGTCAACGAGGCGATGGACCGTTATCTTTCCGGGCTGAAACAGGTCTACGCGACGGGACAGGGCGGCTATAAGAACGTCCTGTATCCGGATCTCGAGATCGCCCATGACACCTGTCGCAACAAGCTGGAACAGTTCGCGTACCAGGCCGCACAGAACGGAGCGGAAGAGCCGGCGCAGAGGGAATCCGAAGAGCCGGACCGGGGTGAGGAGGATCCGGATCTGCTTGACCTCTTCGCGGACTTTGCGGACAGCAGCGACTCGGCAGCTTTTGCCGGGAGCGGAAAATCAGAGGAGACGGCGGAGGAGATGATCGCGTACATAAACGGGCGGGCAGAGCATTCTGTCGAAGCGGGAATCTCCCTGCCTTTTCACGATATCTGTCGTCGTCTGGAATTTGAGAATTTCACCGTTTTCTGCCTGGCGGCGAGTATTCTTGCCTCCACACAGACGGATTACGCGGGCGTCTTCCAGGTGATCAATGAAAATGGGAACCTCTCCGCGCCGACGATCGAGTCCGCGGCGAAGCTCTACTATGGCAGTCATTTCTCCATCACCGGAGCCTACGGCGACATGTCGGTCTGCCTGGAACAGCTCCTGCCGCTGTTAGATCTGCGCGTGCAGGGCAGTATGCCCTTCTCGACCGTCGTATCTCCGGACAAGAGGGTGATCGATTTCCTTTTCGGAAAGCATCCCCTGCGCCTGGACGAAAACTATATTCGTTTTTTCCAGATGCTCACCGGGGAGGGGGAGCTCGATCCCATTATGGCGAACGAGGGCGTGCTCGAGGCCATGGAGATCTCTTACGGCGAGGGTGTGCGAATTTTCTCTTGGTATGGGGACGAGGGCAGCGGCAGAAAATTTTTTATTAAACACTTCTGTGCGCGACACGGCCTGCAGGCGGTGTCGGTCAACTGTAAGAAACTCTTCGACTATGATTTCTCCTTTGTGGACAAGGCGCTCTGGGCGGTGACACGCGAGTGCATCCTGATCGGCGCCTGCTGCTGTCTCAGTGATTTGAGCTACCGGGAGGAGGAGAAGGAGAAATTTTTCGGCTACATGGATCTGGCCTTTTCGAAGCTCACGCGGCACGGTCTTCTGGTCTTTGCTCTGAGTAAAGAGAAGCTCTCTATGAAGGACATGACGAAGGAGGAGTACACCGAACTCGAGCTTCCGACGCCCTCCAACCAGGAGCGCGAGGACTGCTGGAACTATTACGCGAAGAACTATGCGCTGGCGCAGGATGTGGATCTCTCCGAGATGGCGACTAAGTTTCTCTTTACGCCGGGAAAGATCCGTTCCGCGCTCCATCAGGCGAGGAGCTACGCCACCATGGACAAGGACATCGAGATTCCCCGGGCGACGCTCTTCCGCGGCTGCAACAATCAGATGAGTTCGGAGCTGACGCAGAAGGCGACGAGGGTTAAGGCGAATTTTGGTTTCGAGGACATCGTCATGAACCGGGATCAGCGGGAGACGCTGGAGCATGCCATCGACCAGATGACCTATCGCAAACAGGTCTACGACAACTGGAACTATACGAAGAAATATCCCTACGGGCGCGGCCTTTCGATTCTGCTCTTCGGTGCGCCCGGCACCGGCAAATCCATGTGTGCCCAGGTCATCGCCCACGAGCTGAACCTGGAGCTCTACCGCGTGGATCTGTCGAAGGTGATCGATAAATATGTCGGCGAGACGGAGAAGTCGATCTCGATGATCTTCCGCGAGGCGAAGAAGTGCAATGTCGTATTATTTTTTGACGAGTGCGATACCCTCTTTGCCAAGCGCTCCGACGATGGCGGCAGCAACCAGTCCTCGAACAATAATAAGACAGCGTTGCTGTTGCAGGAGGTGGAAGCCTACGACGGCGTCTCGGTGCTGGCGACGAACTACAAGCACAATATCGACCCGGCCTTCTTCCGGCGCATGAAATATATCGTCGAATTTCAGTTCCCGGACGCGGATACGCGCGAGATGCTCTGGAAGACCACGATCCCGAAGGACACGCCGCTCGGCGAGGACGTGGACATCCGCTTCCTCGCGGAGAAGTTCGAGTTCGTCGGCGGCAATATCAAGAACTGCATCCTGAACGCGGCCTTCCTGGCCGCCGCGGACGGAGACGGACAGGAGGTCTGTATGAAACATTATCTGCAGGCGATCCGCTATGAATTTGTGAAGACAGGGAAGGTATTTACCAGATCGGATTTCGAGCCCTATGCCTCGTTGATCGGGCTGTAAAGGAAAGGAGGAGCGCATGCCGGAAAGCTATAACAAAGACGCCTATAAGAAGGTTTACCAGCATCCTCAGTGGAGACAGACTGCGGAGGCCTACGAGGCCGGCTTTGCCCAAAATCTGCAGCGCGCGCCGGTCGTGCAGGACGCCGCGCGGGGCGCACTGGTGAGGCTGAGCAATATGCTGAACGCCTACTATGGGATGCAGGATAAGAGAAGGGAATTCTATGAGCAGACCGGACGTCGCGACATGAGTGACTTTGAGAAGCAGAAGGCGATCGAGGAGGTGGCGTCCGATATGATCGGCACGACGCCGAAGATCACCCGCACGCTGCAGGAGGCTCTGCTGCCCGATATGGCGCAGACCGGCGCAGGCGCGGGCTGGGGACAGGCCAGCAACGCCTACAGTGCGATCTATGCGAAGATGAACGGAGCGCAGTCCGCGGAGGATATGAAGCTCTCACTGGAGCAGGCACAGGGGGCTTCCCGGACAAATGAGGCGGCTCTTGCGAATGTGATCAACGGGGAGGGCGGCCTCGACGCGCAGATGGCGCTTCTGAACAACGCGGTCATGAATACCGGCGGTCCGGACGAATTTCTGGCCTCCCGCAGCCGCAATCTGCAGAATATGCTGCGCGGCATGAACGGCGGCGTGGCGGCCGAGGATATGCAGAAAATCGGAGCGCACGTGAACAACCAGGATCTTGTGGCAGACGCCGGAAAGACGGACTATGCGGGCTTTGATCAGCTGGGAAGAAAGTCAAAATCCCGCTCTGCTTTGGAGATCTTTGAACGTTCAGCACTGAAAAGAGGAGAGAGAAAAGCGGAGAAGGAAGAGGCAATAAGAAAGGCGGCCGCGCCTCCCAAGAGAAAGCGGGACGCGATCCGGGACGCCTATGCCTCCATCCGCAGACGCCTTGGGGGCACAGAAAAACAGAAGATGCAGCAGCAGGAGGCGGCGAGCGCACAGGGTATGCTCGGCAGCATCGGCGCTTCCGCGATGACGCTGCGGCTTCTGGGTGCCTATCGCACGCTCGGAGCCGGGAAGCGGGATCTGCTCTTCTTCCGGCTGGCCCTGATCGCGTGGATGGTCAGGGGCAGGCGGAATTCCATCTATGAGATCCTGGAGGCCTCCCACAGTGCGGGCCTCAAGGGCAGCGAGGACATGAGCGAGGCCGCGCGCATGTACACGACGCTCGATCCGCTGACGGAGCAGCAGGCGCGCGTCTACGCGCCGGAAAACCGGTTCCCCCACGAGACGATCTTTGTGCTGATGCTCAACGACGTCAGAGATAAGCGGGAAGCCTTGATGCAGCGGGCACAGGCGCAGACAAATGCGCAGCAGGCGAACCAGACGCAGGCGCAGGCAAATACGCAGCAGGCGAATCAGGCGCGGGCAAACAGGTCCGGCGCGCTGTTTGAAGGGCTCAGAGCCAGGCAGCAGCGAAGAAATAACACAGCCTCCGACGCGCACAACTACGACGCCCAGGAGCTGGCGCTGAATCTCTATACCAGTCCCGCCTATGTGGTCATGAACGCGGGCGCCAGGCTGGAGGATGAGGAAGAGACGCACGCTCTTTTGAGGTCCAATGTAAAGGACGGTGTCTATCTGAATTCCACGAGGGAGGAGCAGGGCAACGAGGAACTGATGAATGCGATCTACGATACGCTCCAGGTGTCCTCCAGGCTGTCCCAGGACGCGCTGCTCTCAAGGGGTACTGAGGAAGCGGATCCGTATCTGGAGGCGGAACAGCCGATCGCGCAGCAGGTGACGAATACCGGCTTCATTCCTCATGTGATGCCTGGCGCCACCCACGAGGGGCGGGCGGCCTACCGGGGCGTGACCTGGCGCGGGGGCGGCGTATGGCCGGATCTGAAGGCGGCCAAGGGCTCTACCTTTACCACAAAGTCGCTCACCAGCACCTCCCAGTATGCCACCATCGCGGCTGGATTCTACGACAGGGCCAGGGGAGAGAAGGCGCTGATACGCTATCAGCTGGACGGAAAAGGCGCGGTCCGGATCAACGACATGAGCCAGTACAAGAACGAGGCGGAGGTGCTGGTGCCGACGGGTACCACCTTCCGTATTGAGAATGCGATCGATGACGCTTACTACAGGCAGGGTTCCTTCAATCAGCTCAATTATTTTGACAAGCTGCCGATCGAGGATCAGCAGCAGATCCAGTATCAGATGCAGATGGAGAAGGCCAACAAACAGCAATACCGGGGACTGGGATTCTGGAGAAAGGTCAGGCTGGTGACGCTGCGGGAGATCGCAGGTCCCGGCGAGCGGCAAAGGCAGGCGCAGCAAAAGGGGCGCGATAAGAACCGGAAGAAGGCTCAGGATCTGGAAAAATACCGCAGACAGATCGGCGCGCGCCAGGCGGGCACGGGCAGCTGAGTACAGACAGGAAGGGAAGCGTAAATGGACAGCGAGAAAAGGGAAGACTACGGCTTTATCGAATATTATTTTCCCGGGACAGGGTCAGGAGAGCCCTTTCAGGACGGGAAAGAGCAGCTTGCCGTCTGGCAGCGTTTTGTGGATATGCTGTGCATGATTGCCCTGGTGCAGAAGGAGCACCGGTGTCCCTCCGGCCTCGAAAGGATCGGCTGCCTCTTAAGCGATGAGGAGCTGATGAAGACGCTGGAACCCAGGGAGAGATCTGCATTTCCTGAAAAGGAGCGGGTCCGGGCGATCTTTGACTCGCTGATCCGTCGTGGAGAGATGGGTGAGGAGGATGAGACGGTCCTCCCGCTGTGGCAGTTTCTGAACACGGGACGCCTCGCTCCGCTGGAGATTCTGGCCTTCCTGCTGGCGGCCTGTGTCGATCTGAACCGGAAGTATGAGAGAATCTTTGGTGTACTTCAGGAGGATCGGGAGAACGCGGCGAAGCCGATCGTGGGTCTTGTGCATGACCTCGGGGCGCTGTTTCTGAGTGATGAGGAGAATGAGGTCGGGATCCTGCTGAATACGGAGTCCTTCCTGAACCGCTATCTTCTGGAGGAGACGAAGGAGAGCCGCGGCATGTCCAGGCTCTCGAGGCCTCTCTCCCTTCGCCGGGAGGTTCTGGAGGTCCTGCGGGAGCGTCCGATCTCCATGGGAGCGCTCGCCTGCTGCGGCGAGTTCCGGGAAACGCCTGAGGAAATGCCGGATCATTTCTGCCACGAGAAAATTTTTGAAAAGCTTACGGATATTTACGCGGCCATGACGGTGTCAGAGCAGGGAGGCCTGATTCAGTTTGTGGGGTCGAAGGGCTCGGGCCGCCGTTTCCTCGCGCAGACACTGGGGACGGTCACGGCGTCGAATCTCCTCATTCTTCGTCTGAAAGAATTGCTGGAGCTTCCGCAGGATCGGGCCTTTGAGATCCTTCATCTGGTGGTCTCCGGGAGTATTTTTGAAAACGCGCTGATCTATCTTGGCGGAGACGATGTGCGTCCTGATCAGCTGCCTTTGCTTCAGCAGGTACTGTCGTTTCTGCAAAGCCGCGTGAAGCTGTTGCTTGCCGGCAGTGAGAAGGCCTGGTCCGGGGAGCTTCACGTGCAGGGGTCTTACTGTGTGCTTGCGGTGGAAGCACCGGGCGCGTCGGAACAGAAATTCTTCTGGCAGGAATTTGCCGGAAGAAACCGGGCGGTGCTTGCCGGGGATGTCGACCTGACGGAACTGGTTTCCAAATACAATATGACGCCGGGGCGTATTTCCCGGACTGTGAAGAGCGCCGTCATGGAGGCGCCTCTCACGCAGGAGGGATTCCTGCTCTCAAAGACGCTGCTGGAGGAGCAGATCCGTATCGGAAGTGGAGTCGAGTTCGGGGACTACGCCGTGCGGCTTCAGAGTCCCTTTACCTGGGAAGATCTCCAAGTGTCGGAGGAGAGCAGACAGCTCCTTACAGAGGCCTGTGATCGCGTCCGTTGCCGGAGTATTGTGAATGACGAGTTCGGCTTCGGCCGGAAGCTGCCCTACGGAAACGGCGTCTCCGTCGTGCTCTACGGCCCTCCGGGCACCGGCAAGACGATGGCCGCGCAGGTGCTTGCGAACGAGCTGGGACTCGATATCTACCGCATCGATCTCTCCCAGATCGGCAGCAAGTATATCGGCGAGACGGAGAAAAATCTGGGCGCAGTTTTCGAGGCGGCCCGCGGATCCAACGCGATCCTCTTTTTCGACGAGGCGGACGCCCTCTTCACAAAGCGGACGGATGTGGCGAGCTCTAACGACCGCTACGCCAATGCGGAGACCGCGTACCTGCTGCAGAAGATCGAGGAGTATTCCGGAGTTTCCGTCCTGGCGACCAACGTCATGCAGAATTTTGACAGCGCCTTCAAGCGGAGGATGACATACATGATACCGATCGAGCAGCCGGATGAGGCGGCCCGGCTCTGCCTGTGGGAGAAGGTGTTCCCGGATGAGGCGCCGCTGGAAGAAAATATAGATTTCTCTGTGTTCGCCAGAGTGGCGGAGCTGACCGGAAGCGGGATCAAATCGGCGGCACTGTCCGCGGCCTATCGTGCCGCGGCGGAACACAGAAAGATTACAAATGATGACCTGATCCGCGCGGTGGAGGCGGAATACAGGCGGATCGGAAGAATGGGAATCGGTAAGGAGCTCTACGGGGCGCTGTATACGGGAAGAGCCGGAGAGGCGATGCGTACCGGCTGAGTGGGAAAAAGACGAGAAAAGGAGAAAGACAGATGGAGACAGGTTGGATCGGACAGGATAACCTGGCCAGTTTTCGGAGCCTGCTGCTGCCTGAGGCAGCGGAGGCGCTGGAGAAGGGAGAGCCGCTTGGCGCCCTGGGCCTGACAGAGGAGGGCGTGGCCTGCGGCGCGGCCGCCGCCTGGCTTAGCGGAGAGACGCTGGAGATACGTTCCTTCTATGTGGCGCCGGAATACCGCCGCCTGGGCGGAGGCCGGCTTTTGATGGAGACTTTTCTTCGCTTTGCCGCAAGGCATGGCGCCGCGCTGGAGTTCAGCTATACCGGGACCAGGCCGGAGCACGATACAATCCCGCCGTTTCTCGGCGCGCTGGGTTTTGTCCGGATTGATACGGAGGAAACCATCTATTCTCTGAGCGTACGGGAACTGGCGGAGAGTCCCTTTTTCAAAGGGGCAGCGCCGGATACTTCCGCTGTACTCTCCTTTGAGCAGCTGCCCGCGCGTGCGCTGGAAGTGGCCTGTAAAAAGGAGGCGGCTGTGGGTGAGGATTATCTTGAAGGCGGACTGACCGGACCGGATGTGGACGTACAGACGAGCGTGGTGGTGATGAGCGGTAGAGAGATCCGCTCCTTTATGGCTTTCACCGCATCGGATCCGGACAGCCTTTCCCTTGCCTGGGTAAAAGGCGGCGAGGCGGAGGATTTGCCGTTGCTGTTCCGCGCGGCCTTTGCCCGGATCTGTGAGAAATATTCGCCGGAGACCCGGTTCATTGTACAGGCTGTCAATCCGTCCGCGGTCGCGCTGATCCGGGGAGTCATCCCGGCGGCAGTACCTGTCTCACATACATGGGTTAAGGAAAGCGTGTCCGCGAGAGCGCAGAAGGAGGAGTAAAGATGTGCTATACAGATCAGGAACAGTCATTAAAAAATAAGACAAAAAGCGCCGAGCCGATCCGTATACAGGTGCAGCAGACCGAGACGCAGCAGGTGAATACGGCGGCAGCGCCGGGAGCGGAAGTCCTCCTTGCACAGAATGTGGAAACACAGCGCGAACGTCAGCAGAACGCGGTGCTTAACCAGGAGATCCGGCAGGAGCTTCCTGCCGCGCAGGCGGTGCGTACGGCTCCCGGCATCCCCATCCAGGGTCTGAAGCCCGCGAAACAGAGCTTCAAGGACCGCCGGAGGGATAAAAAGAAGGCGCAGGCCGTCAAAGACGCGTCGTGTCCCGTGGTGAAGGCGGCATCCTACGATATGCTCACCGCGCTGCAGAACAGCCGCGCGGACAGGGATAATGCTGCGGAGCCGCACAAGGAGCTGATCAGGAAAAGCGGCGTGGACGGCAGGGTACTGCATGCGTTCGCCAGAGGCTACCGGCTGAAGGGTTCTAAAAATAAACGACCGGCGACATCGCGGGACGCCAGAAATAAGGAGCAGGACGATCAGTTTTACATGGACTATTGTTCTAAGGATCTGAAGCGCAGAAAACCGCATCTCGAAAAAATGGTAAACGAGCTGATCAGCCATCAGTTCACGCCGGAGATGTTCACGGAGCAGTATCTGCGCAAACATATGCGCGAGATGGGAGAGCTTGGGGACCGGATGCTCTGTATGGACAATGTGATGAAGGATCCGATCAACGCGCCATTTTTCAAAACGCTGGATCCTTACCGGACGCAGGCGTTGGAGGCTGGATTCCGGATCTTTGTCAAATATCAGGCGGCCATGCTTCAGATCACGGCAAAATATGGGGTGGATTTTAATCATTGCAGATACTATGACAAAGAGCAGACGCCGGCCATTCAGATGGGAGAGGCCTCGGCGGAGTTCTGTAAACAGGAATTTGACAGTGCAATCAGCGAGTACGGGCAGACGATGGAACGCCTGAAAGAGGAGCAGAAGACGCGTGTCGAGAACTCCGCAAAGAGCTATGCCTGGCGGATGGACGCAGGCAACGAGCTCCTTCAGAGGCTGAAGGCGGATCCGAGGCTTGGGATCACCGATAATGAGGCGACAAGCCAGTTCTTCAGCCGCAGCCATGTATTTCTCCAGATGGGAGATGAGTTCTATGAAGAGAACGTGGAGAAGATGAAAATGCTGCTGGACGTCAAACGCCTGGGAGATGGGAAACCGCCGGAGGAACTCTACGAGCGTATACGGGAGCTTGCCATCCCCCGCGTAGAGCGCATTATGGCATGTGATGTGGACGCACTGGCGGAACTCACCGATGAGGCTCTTATGGTCCGCTCGGAGGAGATCAACGAGCTTTGCATTGATAATATGTTCCTTTCCGATCTGATGAAGCTTCGGCATCCCCGTCTGGACAAGGTGAACGCGCAGGAAGGATCTGCAGAGAATCCGACGCTCCGGAATGAACTGGTGGCATACAGAAGCGAGGAGTTTTCCTACAAGGTGATGATGCTCCGGGGGCTTCAGGAGCGCGCGCGGGCGCTTGCGATCCGTCAGGCTGTGCGGAATGGCACGCAGGCGAAGCTGTTTGCGGGAAGCGAAGAGGCAAAAGGCGGAATCGAAGATCCGGAAGCCTGGTGCAGGAAGCGTCTGGAGATCGGCGCCAGGTCGATACAGGCGACCCGTGAAAAGAGAGCAGCGAAGATGAAACCGGGAACGAGAGAATTCGATGAGATGCTTTTCAAATGCACAGGTGATGCAAAAGTAAGCCTGGCTCTTGCTAATGCAAGCAGTCCGATGATCCGCGAACTGGATAAAATGATTGCGGGCGATTCGGCTGAGGCGAAGCAGCTCAGAGAGAGAGTGCGTGATAAAAATTATTATTCGCTGCAGTACAGCGAGGCGGAGCTCGCTCAGAAGAATATTAAACCGAATATCGGGGAAGCGCTGTTCCGCAGTTTCGATTCCTTCTTCGGGCTGGAGGCCGCGGAAAAGATGCTGACCCCGGAAAGCGCGGTTGCCCTGCTGAAGAATCTGGGAGCCGGGGCCGGGATGCACAAGGGGAAATGGACAATAAAGATGTTAAAGGACAGGCAGACGATAGACATCGAGATGGAGGGAACATCCGACGAAGAAGCGCTGAAGGCTGCCGCTGAGCAGAATGCGCGGGGCGTGGACGTTTTCCGCGAGGTCATCCGGGCTCAGTACGATATGATTACCCGCAAGTATGGGAATGCGATGGGAGATGTATCTCCGGAGGAGCTGGTACTCTATCGGCGTCAGATTCATAAGGATATCATGGAAAATCAGGTGGCGCTGAACATGGCCAGCAAATATCCGGGATTCCTTGATCTTAGCAGGCCGGAGGATCTGCTTCTCCATCATCGGCTTAATTATTATACTTATGTGGGAACGGTGCTGGACGGAGTCCCCGCAGCCCTTTCCAGCATGCATTTTGAGAGCGGGGAGGAGATGAAGGAAGGATTGAAGATGTTTATGGAAAATGCGCGGCAGGAGTCCTTTGTCCAGGAGGCCGAGGCCTGGCTCCTGAAAAACGATCCCGCGTTTAAGCACGGGCTTGACTGGAGTCAGGGTGTGCGCGTCCCGGAGCAAAACGCGGGATGAGTGATGTGAGGAGACGAGGCGAAAGATGAGCAGAAACCAATGGGAGCTGGAGGCGGAGCACTTTGAGTACGACTGCGAGCGGGCGAAGGAGATCAGCCTTGAAAACCTGCGAAAGCTGATGAGGGATAATCAGAATACGGGGTACGGAAGGGCGCATCACTTCTCCGAAGTGGAGACGGCGGAGGATTACCGGCGTCTGGTGCCGGTCACCGATTATGCGGATTATGCGGATTATGTGGAGCGCATGCGTGCCGGGGAACAGAATCTTCTCACGGTTTACCCGCTGCAGCATTTCGTCACGACCTCCGGCAGCGCGGGAAAGCAGAAGTGGATTCCGCTCTCGGATGAGGCGCTCTCCCGTGCGCTCGTTCCCCTCTGGTACGCCTGTCACGGCCGCACGCCGGGAATCGATGCGGGGCGGCATCTGGTGATGAGCGTATTCCGGACCGAGACCGGGGAGCCGGAACCGGAGACACTTTTGTCCGTCGCGCTCTACCGGGCGCTTTACGAAAGGTGGACAAATGCGCTGGAACGGAGTATTCTGGGAGGGGAGGAACTGCTCTTTTCGAGGGAGATCGGGGACGTTCCCTATACGAAGCTCTGGCTTGCGCTCTCCTCACCGGATATGACAGGGATTCAGTCGATCTTTCTCTACGACGCCCTGCTGTTTTTCCGGTATTTTGAGGAAAACTGGGAGAGCGTGCTTTCGGATGTGCAAAGCCGCAGGATTCCGGAGGAGATCCCACTCGGAAAGGAGGAGCGCTGCGCTCTTCTTGCACTACCGGTTCCGGATGAGGCGTGGTTTGCAGAAGTGCGCCGCGCGTGTGAGGCCGGATTTTCCGGCATCGTGAAGCGTCTGTGGAAAAATTTTCAGTGGATCAGCGGAATCGGCGACAGCGCTTTCGCGGCGCAGGAGGCGGTGCTGCGGGACTATCTGGGAGATGTGCCGATCCATTATTTCTCCTACACGGCATCGGAGTGTTTTATCGCGGTAGCCATGGAGCCGGAGCTGCGGGAATATGTGCTGATCCCCCGCGCCGGGTATTTTGAGTTTCTGCCGTTCGAAGGGGATGATTCCTGCGCAAGAACGATCGATGAACTTACGGTCGGGGAGGAGTATGAGCTTCTTGTAACGAACTTCTCCGGTCTTTATCGCTACCGGCTGGGAGACGTGGTGAGGGTGACGAGATTCTGCGGGGAGTCCCCGGTTCTCACGGTCTGCTACCGGAAAAATCAGGCGCTCAATGTGGCAGGAGAGAAGCTGGACATGGGGACAGCGGCGCGGGCAGTGGAGGAATTTTCCGTGCGGTCCGGGCTGCGCGTCTGTGAGTACAGCTTCTGCGATGATAAAGCAAAGCTTCCGGGGTGCTATCAGTGTTTCCTGGAGATAGTCGGAGACGGAGCTGCCGCAGCGGCGCGGGAGGTCTCCGATTATGATATTCTGCTGGATGAGATTCTCTGCGGGCTGAGTGACGATTACCGGGATCTTCGGGAACTCGGCATGATCGGGCAGCCGGAATTGTATCTGGTAAGGCCGGGGACGCACCGGATGTGTCAGGAGCTGTTCCGGAAAAGGCAGGCGCACACGAAGCCGCTGCAGTATCTGTCAGATCCGGAGGTTATCGCGTATATGAAGGAGAGGGCTTTTGTAAACCATGCAGTCTGATCAGAAGATGCTGAAAAGAATCTATTATAAGGCGTTGTTTCCCAGCATGGTCGCCATACTGGGCGGGACTGTCAACGTATTTTTTGACGGGATCATGGTGGGACAGCGGATGGGTGAGACGGGGATCGCCAGCGTAAACCAGAGTCTTGCCGTCTATCTTCTGCTCTGTATGCTGGGCTCGCTTCTCGCGGCCGGCAGTTCTGTGCTGTCCGCAGCGGCGATGGGCGGGGATCGTCAGCAGGAGGGACGGGATTACTACTGCATGGCGGTGGAGACGGCGTTCTTCGCAGGGCTGGTTCTCTGCGGTATTGGCTTTGCGTTTTCTGCCCGCCTGGCGCATTTCCTGGGATCGGCCGATACCTGGCAGCTGGTGGAGTCCTATATCCGGGTCACATTTCTGGGCGGAACCTTCAAGATTCTGCTGTATGTGCCCTATTATTATCTGCGCCTTGAGGGAAGGACAAAGCAGGCGGCCATCGCCATGACGATGATGACTGTGCTGAATATTGTGCTGGATTACCTTTTCCTTTTTGTATTTGATCTGGGAATTGCGGGAGCGGCCTGGGCCAGCAATATCGGTACCGCTGTGGCCTGTGTCATGAGCTTTTATTTCCTGTCAGGGAAGAATTCCGGTTTTCGTTTCCGGCCTGTCAGGCCGAAGAGAAAGATGCTGCTGGAGGCAATGAGAACGGGAAGTCCGCTGGCGCTGAATAACCTGCTCTCCTCCCTGCGGCTAATCAGTCTGAACAGCATCATGAATATCGCCGGAGGCAGCACGATGGTGGCGGCTTTCGCTATTACGAACAATCTGAATGAGTTTTCCATCTGTGTGCAGAACGGTGTTCCCCAGGCAGGCTCCGCCATGCTGGGGATTTACAATGGGGAGCAGGATGTTCCCTCGGTCAGAAAGCTGCTGCTGCTGCAGCTTCGGATGGGGGCCATCTGTGCTTCTGTATTCGCAGCCTTTCTTCTCTTCTTCCGAGGGCAGATGGGAAGTCTGTTCGGAACGGAGCTGGACGTGCGTTTTCCTGTGGCCTGCCTCGCGGTGGGCATTGTGCTCGGCACACTGAACAGTGTCATGTCTTATTACTATTTTGCAGTCATGAATACGGGCATGGCGAATCTGATCACGGTGCTGCGCGTCTTCGTGGCGCCGGTGCTGACTGCGCGTCTGCTCCAGAGCAGCGGAGCAGGGATCTGGCTGTTCTACGGAATTTCGGAGCTTGCGACGGCGATTCTGTGGACCGGGGTGGCAGCCCTGTATTCCCGGAGGCAAAAAGGAAAGGCGGATCTGTATCTTCTGGACGATACGGCGCTGCGGGAAGGAAAGAGTATCAATTTTACAGTCGCCTGCGATACGGAGGCGATCTGCGGGGCCAGCGAGCGGATCACGGAATTCTGCGAAGCCAGCGGCTTTGATGCCGAGCAGACCATGACGATCAGCCTGGCGCTGGAGGAGCTGATGGTCATCACAGCGGAGAAGTCCATGGACAATCAGGGGAGTATGGACGTGCGTATTCTGAAACTGCCGGAGGGCGGTATCCTGCGCATTCGTTCGGAGGGACGGCACTACAACCCGCTGGAGCTCGCGGACGACTCTCTGGAATACCTGGGCGTGAATATGATCATGCAGATGGCAAAAAAAACAGAGTATCAGAGCGTACTGGGGCTGAATACACTGGTAGTGCACATATAGGAGGATAAAAGGATGAAGAATCATTCAAAGCTGGCGATGAAGATCGTGCTGGGGTTCACGATCCTGGCGGTGCTGCTCTGCGCAGCCTGTACGGGAATCGGCTATGTCCAGTACCGGTCCTACATACAGCAGCAGTACAATGAGCGGGCTTACGAGATTGCCGAGGTCTTTCTCGATTACTGCTCGGAGGAGACGCTCATTGAATACCTGCGGCTCTCGCAGGCGTACGAGGCGGGCGAGGCCGGCGAGGAGGATGTGGAGGCTGTCGTGCAGTCAGAGGAATATCAGGAGTTTCTCGTGCAGCTCAATCTTTTGCGGGAGAATGTGAATGCGAATGACATCTTTGTGGGCTGGCTCGACATGGACATGCTGTATGCTTATGACGAGGACAACAGCGCGGACTGGACGCCGCTCAACTATGTCTTCGACAGCTACACAGATCCGGAGCTGTGCTATTCCTTCGGAGACAGGAGCGCCTTTAATGCAAAATATCTGGAGGAGGCGGCCGCGATTGTCGAGACGGGCGAGCGCTCGGACAGCTATTTCATTTCTAACGGAATATATGGATACAATACGACTGCCCTGCTGCCGGTTCTTGACGGCGGTGAGGTGGTCGGTCTGATCGGCGTGGAGATTCCCATGTCCACGCTGCAGAGCGCCACGATGGACTACACGGTTCATTCAATTCTGGGTGTGGCGCTGGTGACGGTGATCAGTATTTTTATCTATATGAATTACCTGTACCGTTCCATGGTCTCGCCTATCAACCTGATCGCGCAGGAGGCGAGCCGCTTCGTGCAGGAGGAAAATAAAATTTCGGAGCGCCTGGACAAGGTGCACACGGGGGATGAGATCCAGACCCTGAGCGAGACACTGCTGAAGATGGAGATCGATATCAATCAGTATATCGAGAATCTGACGAAGGTGACGGCGGAGAAGGAACGGATTGGCGCGGAGCTCAACGTGGCGACGCAGATCCAGGCGGATATGCTGCCCAGTATCTTCCCGGCTTTCCCGGAGCGGAGCGAATTTGAAATCTTCGCGTCCATGAACCCGGCGAAGGAGGTCGGCGGCGATTTCTACGACTTCTTCCTGGTGGATGACGATCACCTGGCGATGGTGATCGCGGACGTCTCCGGCAAGGGGATTCCGGCCGCTCTTTTCATGGTCATCGCGAAGACGCTGATCAAGAACGAGGCGCAGATGGGACACTCCCCGAAGGTGGTCATGGAATCCGTCAACAATCAGCTCTGTGAAAATAACGAGGCGGAGATGTTCGTCACCGTCTGGCTGGGCGTGCTCACGATATCCACAGGGAAGCTCACGGCGGTCAACGCCGGACATGAGTATCCCATGCTCAAAAGGGCGGGCGGCAGTTTTGAACTGCTGGACGACCGCCACGGCTTTGTCATGGGCGTCATGGAGAATATGCCGCATGAGGAGTACGAGCTGCAGCTGCATGAGGGCGACAGCCTCTTCGTCTATACGGACGGTGTGCCGGATGCCACCGATGCCGACGGAAATCAGTTTGAACGCGAGCGCACGCTGAAGGTGCTGAATGAGGATCCGGACGCGGAGCCGGAAGAACTGCTGAAGCGTGTGAAAAAAGATATCGATTCCTTTGTGGGCGAGACGGAGCAGTTTGACGACATCACGATGCTCAGCATGACTTATCGATCGAAGGCGGAGCCTTGAGAATCCTGACGCCGCGTGTTAGAA
>JAJPXQ010000130.1 GCA_021205385.1 Lachnospiraceae bacterium
CTCGATGAGACGACGGGCAGCGATTACGATATCATCCCCGGCACCGAGCAGGAGAAAGATCCCACGATCACGGCGACCTACACGCTGGACTCCTATGTCTATGTCGAGGTGACCGACGAGACCGAAGGCCTGGTAGAATGGTATATCGCGAACGGCTGGAGCGAGCTCGATGATTATGAGAACGTATACGCGATGGAGCTCAGGACAATCTATGACGCGGAGACCTGGACGCTCGTGGAAGACGAGGAAAGCGCCTACAACGGCCAGTACACCTGTACGGATGACAACGGCGCCGTCTACTACTACAACGCTGATAAAGGTGAGTACACGGCGATCATTCCGGTGCTGAAAGACAACAAGGTGACCTATTCCGCGGATATCACGAACGACGATATGACTGTCGGCGAGACCGTGGATCTCACCTTCCAGGCATACATCATGCAGATGAGCGGCTTTGACAGTGCGGAAGACGCGTACTATGAACTGGTAGTGACCAGACTGACAGCAGCCAGCTACAGCGACCTGAAAAAAATAATGGATTACGAGCACTCCGAGTTCACAGTGACAAAGCTTTCGCAGTCCGGCGGCGGCCTTACACTGTATGCGAAAAATGGAGGAACCGCCATTATTGATTTCAATGAGTATGGACTGAGTGCCACGACCTCTTATCTGGTCTGGACGGACGGTACATTAACCCTCAGAGGAAATGAAGAAGATTTACAGGGCAGCCTCGGGACAATCGGTACCAAGCAGAGCGGAATTTATCTGGTAACCGCAAAAGGCGAGAATGCCGTAGTAAAAATTGAAAGCGGTAAATATTACTCAGAGGCTTCTACCTGCAGACTCGTCAGAGCCACCAATAACGGAACGGTAGAGATTTCCGGAGGAACCTATGTATCTCATGGCAGTAAGGGAACCTTGTTCGTGGCCGATAACGGTACAATCACGATAGACGCACTGACAGGCGTTGACCTGAAAATCAGCGGCAGCTATACACAGACCCTTTTCCAGGCCAAGAATGGCGGGACCATTTACGTGGCAAAGGATGTCTATGAAGAGCTGGAACAGGCTTATGGCGAGGAGGCAAACGTGACCATCGTTTCGTCCGACAGCAGCTGTGAGTACGACAGTGCTACCGGCTACTACGTAATCAGCGCAAACTGATTCCTCATCACAAAGGGGACAGTCCGTCAGAAGACTGTCCCCTTTTCGTATCCCGTAATATGAAATATGTCTATCTCTCCCGCTCGATCAGCTTCCAGGTCGCGTCCACGAGATGCCGGAACTGCGGATCCTCGAGCTGCGGGCAGATCATGCTCTGCCTCGAGCTGTTCACGTCCTCGCCGGAGATCTCGGTCATGCCGTACTTGCGGCAGAGGCCCTGCAGACGCGTCATCTGCTCCCGGGTGTTGCGGGCCGGCATATAGGTCACGCCGCGCACGCCTTCCTCCTTCAGCATCTCGAAAAGCTCATCCAGGAAATCGTCCTCAAACTTCGCGGCCTTCTTATCTCCGGTCACAGAGCTCGTCACGTCGCCGAGGTAGGCATAGCAGAGAATCGCGCCGACCTCGTCCGCGAGCTTCACCAGATCGGCGAAGGGCATGCACTCGTCGGTCGCCGGGATATAGATCTTCTCCACCAGCTCCGCCTTCATGACGCCGAGCAGATCGTAGACGAAGTGCGGGTTCTGCGGATCGGAGAGCTGGCCTTTCTGCTTTTCGGAGAGCGCGATTCCGAGCTTCTGCTCCACAAAGGCCGCGCAGTTCTCCTTTCCTGCCTTCGCGATCACCTTCTCACTCAATGCACAGAGAAGGTGGCGCTCCGTGACGGAACCTCCGTTTGCATACTGTGAAATCGGAAGCACGTCCTTATCAAAATCAAGCGTGATTCCATAGGGCTCCATCAGCCTGTTGATATTCTCGACCATCGCGCGGTTGCGGATATTGCGTTTCTCGCGCAGCGGCGCAAAGGCCTCACTCAGGCGGGCAAAGCCGGCCGCCGGGACACTGTGGATCGCCATATAGGCGATACCCGCCTGGTCCGGGTTATTCAGCTTTCTTCCCGCCATGCGCGTACCCGCAAGGCTCGCGCGGCACTCCATGCCGCAGGTCGTCCCGATCCCCGCGATCTGGCCGGCCCGGCGAAACTCCTCCGCCCCGGAGATCGTATCGTGATCCATAATCCCCGCAGTCTGAAGCCCCTCGTCCCGCGCGCAGTAAACCGCCGCCGTCGGGGAATAGGGTGAGAAGGAGTAGATCGTGTGGATATGGTTGTTGGCAAACTGCGGCTTCACCTCAGGCTTCTGCTTTTCTTCCTCGAGAAGCTTTTCCAGATTCTTAAGACGCTCCCCGGGATCCGCCGCATTCAGCAGCTTCAGGACTTCCTGCCGTTCTTCGAATTTATCCATGGAATCCTCCTAGTTCAGCATCGTCTGACCGCCGGTCACCGGGATCGCCTGGCCGGTCTCATACTCCTGCTCCACGCAGTAGAACAGCGCCTTCGAGACATCCACCGGCGTACAGCCTCTCCGGATCGGGGACTTGGACAGATAGTAATCCTTCACATCCTGCACGGTCTTCGCACCAGGTACTTTGCCATTATTGAGATACTGCACGAACAGCCCCTTCTCCGGATCGGACCACAGCGGACCGTCGTAGAAATTACCCGGGCAGATCGCATTGACCTTGATCTTTGAGTCTACAAGCTCCAGCGCAAAGCTCTGCGTCAGGCCGATGCCGCCGAATTTGCCGCCCGCATAGGCGCTGTTGTTCTTCGAACCTTCCAGTCCCGACTTGGAATTGATCTGCACGATGTCGAACCAGAGCTCCGGATCCGCCTCGTGCTGCGCTTTCATGATCGCGGAGGCCGCGCGCGCCGCGTTGAAGAAGCCGATGTAATTGACCTTCGTCACAAAGGTGAAAGCCTCCGGCGTGATGGTCTCAAGGCTGCCCGCCTTCAGAACGCCCGCATTGGATACGAAAATATCGAGGCCGCCGAAGCGCTCCACCGCACTGCAGACCATGTCTTCCATCGACTGCGCGTCGGATACATCGACCTTCAGACCAACCGCCCGCTCGCCAAGTCCCTTCGCCGACTCGATCGCCTGAGCTTCATTCAGATCCGCCAGCACGACGCTGGCGCCCTCACGGTACATCTCCGTCGCAATGCCGAGGCCAAAGCCCTGTGCGCCGCCGGTGACGATCGCGATCTTCCCCGCCAAGCGTCCGGTCGTGGCCGGTCTTACGTGGATATTTTTCTTTGCGTACTCTTTTGCTTCTGCTAAATTCATACTGCTCTCTCCTCCTGCTCCATCGTTCGGCTTTTATCTGCCGACAGATATGTTCTTTAAAAAGTATAACACATTCTTAATCTAAATGAAATACCATCCTCAAATCTACAGAGACAGGGCTGTTGTCCGGATTGGTCTCCATAATGTCCGCCATAAAGTCCCACCATTTCCGGTTGATCGGCGTATCCGCCGACTGAGCCCAACGTTCCTCGTCCTCGATCTCAATGCAGCCGAACAGCGTCAATGTCTCCCGATCCAGAAAAATAGAATAATTCTTCCCTCCATACTCATGTATCATATCCTGCATCTCGGGCCAGAGTTCGTTATGCCGCTTCTCGTACTCTGCCTCCATTCCCGGATACAGCTTCATTTTAAACCCCTTGATCATGTTAATCCCATTCTCCCATCATTTTATTACACGACGAAACGGGGCCAGACGGCCCCGTCCTAGCTTATTCAAAACAGCAAGCCACAGACCACCTTCTTCGAAGGCTATATGCCGCTTACGCGTCATATGTCTGAGGCTTGATGGGCGTTCCGCCCATCCCGAAATGGAAATACAGCCTTTAGCAGGTAAACCTGCACAGTCTGTTTTTCCATTTCGATACTGTTCTGAACTGTTACACTATAAAATTAGTAGAGTTCTGCGTACTCGGAAACGTTCTCCGGCGTGAACTCAAGCGGCAGACCAAGAACGATCTCGGTGCCTCCGTCGTCCGCCTCGGTGATCGTAAACTCGCCAAGATCGCCGGCCGTGAAGGTCTCACCAAGAGCTCCTGTGATCTCACCATTGACCAGGGCCATCGTCGCATATGCGCTCAGGCTTCCAAGGCCTTCCATATCCCACAGATAGAAGTACGGGCAGCTGTAGTCATCGCCGTCGCCGGTGTAGGCTTCCATCTCAGACGGAAGTCCAAGGCCGGTCAGCTTGCAGCTGGAACCATTGTCCTGCAGATACTTCGCAGCAGCCGCGATACCAACAGTCGTCGGTGCACAGATGACTTCCAGATCCGGGTAGTTCTGAAGCAGAGCCTCGGTCTGATCTGTGGACTTCTGCGCCTCGTCATCGCCATAAGCGATCTCTACGAGTTCAAGATCCGCATAAGTATCATCGTTCGCAATGATCTCTTCCATCGCCTCGATCCAGGCGTTCTGGTTGGAAGCCTGAGAAGTCGCGGAGAGGATTGCCCACTGACCGGCGCCGTCCGTGATATCATACACAGCGTCTACCAGAGCCTGCGCAACCGCAGTCGTTCCGGCCTGGTTTACAAAGACCTGACGGCTCTCTGCATTCGGAGCGGAGTCAAAGCTCGATACGGCAATTCCCGCATCCATGGCCTCTTCCAGCTTCGCCTGCAGCGCGTTCGTATCGTTCGCAGACAGGCAGATCGCATCGTAGTCCTGAGAAATCAGATTGTCAAGTACCTTGATCTGTGCATCCGCCGTAGCCTCTTCCGGATACACCACGTCCACGGTGCCGCCCTCAGCCTCTACCGTCGAGACAAAGGTCGCAGCCGCGATCTCAAAGAACGCATTACCGGCAGATTTGCCGACCAGAGCGATCTTCTGTCCCGCATAGGAACCGGTCGCTTCTGTCTCTTCGGCTTCCTCAGTCTCTTCAGCCTCTTCGGTCTCCTCGACCTCTTCGGCCTCTTCCGTTTCCTCGGTTTCCTCAGCCTCGGTGTCTGTTGTTGTGCTGGACGAGCTGCCACAGCCCGCCAGCAGGGTTGTCGCCATTGCTACGCAAAGAAGCGCGCTGATGACTTTTCTCTTCATAATGAAGTCCTCCTTATAAAATTTTTATTTTGTAATCGCGCTCCACCGTGGAACGCGGTATACAACAGATTAAAATCTACTGCGCTCAGCTCTTTTTCAGAGACTGTCTCGCATTTTTAATAAGATTCGGCAGACCGACTGTGCAGATCAGCAGCAGGCCGATGATCAGCAGGATCACCTGCGCATTCACGTTGCGCTGTCCCAGGCCTACCCGCAGGCAGACGATGATAATTGCAGAAATCATACCGCCGGCAATATTTCCCTTTCCACCTGTCGACATGATGCCGCCGAACACCGCCATCGCGATCGCATCCATCTCAAAGTTCTCGCCGGTCGTCGTATTCGCGCCGTAGGAATTGGAGATCAGGAACATCGCGCACAGACCGCACAGGGTTCCCATCACCGTATAGATGATGAAGCGCACCCTCTGTACATTGATGCCGGAATAGTACGCGGTCAGCCGGTTCGTTCCAATCGCATAGACGCTGCGCCCGAAGGTGCTCTTTCCGAGAATCACCGCAAAGATCACCGCAAGAATCAGCACCAGGAACAGGATATATGGCACCTGTCCGACCTTTCCGGCGATGGCGCGGAAGCCGTCCGTGTTGGTCACGGATACAGAACCGCCGCTTCCCAGCACGATCTCCGCGATCCCACGGAAGATGATCTGCGTCGAAAGCGTCACGATCATGGGCGGCAGCTCCTGGAAGTTTGTCAGGATCAGCGCGTTGGCGATACCGCAGCAGGTTCCCACCAGAAGGGCGATCAGGAACACCGCCGGGAACGGAACGCCCGCGTTTGACACCAGGCAGGCCAGCGTGGCGGAGAGGCACACGATGGAACCCACGGAGATATCAATCTCGCCCATTACCAGGATAAAGGCCATACCGAGCATCAGAAATACTTCCGCCAGGTAGACCGGCATCTGCCGCAGCAGACTGCTTATGTTATAGAACTCCGAAAAGATCGAGCAGAAAATGTTGATCGCGATCAGCAGGAGGACAAGGATTCCTTCCCAGCTGAATATCATCTTCTTCACCGGATTTTCCGGTACATTATTGATACTTCTTCCAGATTTTCCGGCCATGATTACATCTCCCTCCCTTTCAGTGCGTTCCTGTCAGAAATACGCTGCAGGATGATATTGACGACAACCACCACCAGGATCAGAACGCCCTTAAAGGTATTCTGCGCGAGAGAACCAATCCCGACCAGCGGCAGCGCTTTCACGATGGTCGCCAGAATCAGGGAGCCAAGAAGCGCTCCAATCACCGTTCCGCGGCCGCCGCTCATGCTGACGCCTCCGATGACACAGGCTGCGATGACATCCATCTCGCCGCCCTTCTGCATATTCGGCATGGCCGACGCGTAGATGCCTACCTGCAGTGCGCCGCCAAGGCCGGACAGAAGGCCCATGATGGTAAATACCAGCAGTTTTATATTTCTTACATTGATACCGGAGACATCCGCGGCCTCCGGATTACTCCCGACCGCGTAGATTTTCCGTCCGGTTCTCGTCCACTTCATAAACCAGTAGAAAAATACATAACATACAATCACAATCCAGATCACGCAGTTGAGGCCGAGGAACTTTGTCGTTGCGAAATCACTGAATGATCCAAGAGCTGAGGCGCTCGCCCACTCGCCGCCGTTTGAGATCAGATAGCCCATCGCCCGGTAGATATACATGAATCCCATCGTCGCAATAATCGGCGGGACGTCTGCCCGCGAAACCACCAGTCCGACCAGGAAGCCGCAGACGGTGCCGATCGCGATCGCGATGATAAACGGCACGATTGTCCCGGATATGTAATCATATTTGAGTAACATTCCGATCGCCATGCCTGAGAGCGCCAGCGTGGACATGATGGAAATGTCGATGCCTCCGACCAGCATGACACACAGCATACCGAGCGCCATCACCATGGTAACCGCATTGTTCTTGATCAGCTGCTGCAGAGAGGACGGCGTAAGGAAGGATGAATTGAAGCCGGTGACGATGATGAACAGCAGAATCAGGATCAACGCAAGCAAAGCCTCACGGGAGCCTGTTATTCTTTTCCACAATGATTTCTTTTCCATCTCTTAGTCAGCCCCCTTTCTGCTCGCCTTTTCCATGGAGAGATCAAGAATAATCTCCTGCGTCGCCTCATCTCTCATGAGCTCTCCGGTCTTGCGCCCATTGCACATGACAACGATACGATCTGCCATGCCCAGGATCTCGGGCATCTCGGAAGAGATCAGGATGATCGCGTAGCCCTGTTTGGCGAGTTCACCCATGATCGCGTACATCTCCGCCTTTGCGCCGACATCGACGCCCTTCGTCGGCTCGTCCATGATGACGACCTTCATCTCCTGCCCCAGCGCCTTGGCCACGACAACCTTCTGCTGGTTTCCGCCGGAAAGCGAACTGGCCGGCTGGAAAATATCGACAGCCTTCGTGTCCACGGACTCCAGAAGATCGCGCGAAACTTCCCGTTCCTTTTTATTGTCATTCAATCCATGCTTTGCATATTTGCCCATCGTGGGAAGGGTGACATTCCGTCCCAGCCCCCAGCTCATGATCAGGCCTTCTTTCTGCCGGTCTTCCGGCAGCAGGATGATACCCTTCTCCATGGCGTCGGCGGGCTTTCTGATATGAAGTTCCTCATCCTCCAGATAAACTTTGCCTTCTTCCGCATGCGTGATCCCGCACACGGCTTCGACTACCTCCGTACGGCCTGCGCCGACCAGTCCGGTCATTCCCAGGATCTCGCCAGCCCGCACACTGAAGGAAACATCCTTAAAATATCCAACCCTCGACAGGTGCTCGACCCGCAGCATTTCCCTGCCGATCTCCACCTCCGGCTTGGGATACATCGTGGTGATCTCACGGCCGACCATGGCTTTGATCAGATCCTCATTCGTGATTCCGTCCACCGGATAAGTTCCGATATACTGCGAATCCCGGAAAACAGTCACACGGCTGGCCAGGCGATACATATCTTCAAATCGATGAGAAATGAAGATAATGGACACCCCATCTTCCTTCAGATGATCCACCAGTTTGTAGAGCTTCTCAGATTCCGATCTTGTCAGCGAAGCGGTCGGCTCATCGAGGATGATAATCCTCGCGTTCGTGGACATGGCCTTCGCAATCTCCACCATCTGCTGCTGCGCGACGCTCAGCGTCCCCATTTCTGCCCTCGCGTCAAAGTCTGCATCCAGATTTTCCAGCAGCTTGTTCGCTTCCGCATACATCGCGTTCCACTGAATCATGTGATTTTTTACAATCTCATGACCCATGAAAATGTTTTCCGCGACTGTCAGATGCGGATAGGAAGTCGGATGCTGGTACACAGCTGCGATTCCCGCCTCCTGTACATCCTTCGGCCCTTTGAAATCGACTTTCTGGCCGTCCAGGAACATTTCTCCTTCTTCCGCCTTATGCACGCCGGTGATCACCTTGATAAACGTCGACTTGCCTGCGCCGTTTTCCCCCATAAGGGCATGGACCTCACCGGGAAGCAGCTGAAACTGCACATTGTTCAGTGCCTTGACGCCCGGAAAAATTTTGGTAATGCCCTTTAGCTCAAGAATACATTCAGACACGGCTACTTCTCCCCTCCAGTTATTTTGTATCTACCCTAATGATAAATTCTTCTTTATTCTTCTCCAACGGTAATATTTTTTGAAATTACGGAAAATTTATGGTTTTTACGCATAAAAAAAAGAGCGTCTCCGCTCCTTTCTTATCGTATGGTCAGAACTGGGCTTCCCATTCCTTGATGTTTTCCGAATCAAAACGAATCAGCGAAGCTGCAATCACTTCCGTGCCTCCGTATTCACTCTCCTCTATCTCTATAAGCCCCATATCCCCGGCCTCGAAGGTCTCCCCCTCCGCCCCGGTAATCGTACCCTCTTTTAACGCAAGAGAGACGCTGGCGCTCATTTTCCCAAGCTCGACAGGATTCCAGAGGTAAAAATAGGGACACACCGCCTCGTCATCCTGCACATAAGCGCTCATCAGGGAAGGCATGCCAAGCCCGGTCACCTTCACATCCGTGTTCTCCTGTTCCTTTATTACCTCTGCCGCAGCTGAGAGTCCCATCACCGTCGGCGCGCAGATCACCTTCAGGTCCGGATAGTCATTAAGAAGTTCTTCTGTCTTCTCTTTCGACTCTTCTGTCTCATCATTTCCATATACAATATCTACCAGGCGCAGATCCTGGTAGGTCTCCTCCTCCATGACCGATCGCATCTGACGAATCCATGCATTCTGATTCGTCGCCTGACCGCTGGTCGAGAGGATTGCCCACTGGCCGGAGCCTCCGGATATCTCATAGACCGCCTCCACCAGCGTCCGCGCAATCTCTTCCGTGTCAGCCTGATTCACAAAGACCTGCCTTGCGTCCGCACTCACGTCAGAATCCACCGTCGAGACACAGATTCCCTCTTCCATCGCCTCAGTAAGCACAGAACTCAGCGCGTCTTCATCGTTTGCCGCCACCGTTATCGAGTCAACGCCCTGCGAAATCAGATCCTGCAGGATCTCGATCTGCGCCTCAGCTGTGGCTTCCTCAGGGCTGTAGATCACGCAGTTTCCCCCTGCCTCCTCAATCACTTCCTGAAATCCCTGCGCCATCCGATCGTTATAGGAATTTCCTTCCGACTTCGTCACAAACGCATAGACTCCCGCAAAATCGTCCACTGTCGCGGCAGCCCCGGTGCTCCCTGAGCATCCTGTCAACAGCATTGCTGTGAGTCCCAGCGCTATTATCCTGCTTTTCATGGCTTCCTCCTGATTTTTTCAGTATAGCATTTTTTCTGTCTTCTCACAACCACGCATTTCTCATTGACTTTACATTTCCGATTGTCTAAAATAATGAAGAGGGGAGGAATGGCTCATGAAACTGTTACTGATCGATGACGAAGTAATCACAAGAAAGGGGCTTCTTAGCAGCATTGACTGGAAAGCACTGCAGATCCATCAGGTTCTCGAAGCGGAGGACGGGCTGCAGGGGCTTGAGCTTGCCAGGAAATATTCCCCGGAAATCGTGATGACCGATATCCGCATGCCTCGCATGGACGGTATTTCTTTTGCGGAAAAACTGCGAACCTTTCTTCCCAATACCAGTATCATTTTCATGAGCGGTTATTCTGATAAGGACTACCTTCGCGCGGCCATCCGCCTGAAGGCCGTAAGTTATGTGGAGAAACCCATCAACAATGAGGAAGTGGCCCGTGCTGTCACGGAAGCGGTGCGTTTTCATGAAATGATGGAACGCAACCAATATTCCGAATATCTCCACCATCAGGAAAAGGCCTCCCAGCTCACGCTCGCGCTGACCAGACCGATCGGCGCCAATCGGGATGATATCCTGGAACTGATCCGGGAGCTGGAATTACCTTTCAATAGTGGAACCTGTTTTTCCATATTTCTGCTCACGACAGTCCCCTCTTTCGAAAGTACAGAGGATGAAGGGCTCTCTTCCGCCCTCCAGCAGCTGCAAAAGCTCTGTCAGGGAAGATCCTGCGATTATATCTGCGCTCTTAAATACAACTCCACACTGATCATCTGTCTGTTTGGAGACGCGATCAAAGACCGCTCTTTTATCGCAAGACTCGCAAATAATCTCAGGGAACAGCTCCTGCCGATCTGTTCATTCTTTCTGGCTACAGGACCTTCCGTTGTCGGCATCAACCGGATCTATGACTCTTACAACCAGGCAGCGGTTCTGATGCAGGGCAGCTTTTTCTGCGATTACAACAGCATTCTGACAGAACAGGATGCGTCCGCCGCGGACAACGGCTATATTGAGCAGGAGTACGCGCATTTCAGTGAGTTCGTCTCCCGCAGAGACCATGAAGGAGCTGCCCGGTCCGCTCTCTCTCTTTTTGAATATCTCAGAAAATCCCGCTCTCTTCTCGCCAGCGCTGTTAAAGATCTCTATTTTAAGCTCTTCATTTCCCTGGAAGACGCCTATCGCGTCCAGCTTATCTCCTGTCAGGACAGCCCTGCGCCGGTCTGGGACCGCATTCTTTCCTGCAACACTTTAAAAGAGCTGCATGAAATGCTGATTGACGAGCTTCAGCGGCTGAGTGCGGCTGCAGCCAGCTCGCTGCAGGAGAGCGGGCCGGTCAGTCTGATGAAGGAATACATTTTCAAGAACTATTCCGACGCCAATCTCTCTGTCAAAAGCATCAGCGAATACGCCTGCCTCTCCGTCTCCTACGCCTGCACGCTGTTCAAATCAGAAACCGGCAAGACTCTAAACCAGTTTCTGACCGAGTACCGTATGGAAAAGGCCCGGCAGCTTCTGCAGGATCCCCGTATCCGCGTCGCCGATATTTCCGCGCGCATCGGCTATCTGGACGGCGGATATTTCAGCAAGAGCTTTAAAAAAGTGACAGGACTGTCTCCGACCGACTACAGGGAGAAACTGATGGCATGAAGCGCTTTTGTGAACGAATCCGGGACAAATATCTATATGACATTCGGCTACAGTCCAAGCTGCTGATCTCCCACGGACTGCTGATTTTCCTTCCCACGATCGTGCTGTCCTTTTTTGTATACAATAATTTCTACGATTCCATCGTATCGGATACGATTCTGGAAGAACAGTCCCTCGCCGGACAGACTGCAAGCTCCATTGAAGAAAGCATCGCTTCCGTGATGCAGGCGGCCGTCTCCCTGGAAGAGAGCAGCGCGGCAAACTGGCTTTTCCCCGAATATTCCTATCAGCTGAGTGAAACGCTCGTACAGCGAAATATCAATGTACTGATTAAGGAGACGAAAGATCTTTGTGAAAGTGAGATGATCACAGACATTCGTTTCTATGTGAGCGACTCGCTCTCCTTCCTGGTTGACGGCGATGCGCGCTCCTCTCTCTTTTCTCCGCTCTCAGAGGTAACCGGCACCTACTGGTACGGCATTTTCAGTTCCCGCAGCATCTCAACACTTCTGTGTCCCAGTCTCTATCTGTCTGTCACAGAGGAGGCAGGCCGCGGAGATCTCGCCTACATCACACAGATCTACTCCGGCGTAGAGGGAGAAGTCTATCTGGCGATCTATTTTTCACAGGATAAACTCGCCTCGATCTTAAGTGCAAATGCGAATACCGACAACAGCGCCTACTATATCTTAAATGAACGCGATGTCGTCGTCTCCACGTCCGATGCCTCTCTTTCCGGCGCTTACTACATGTCCAACGAAACCTTGAGTGAACTTGTGGGCGGCGTCAATATTTATACAACCCGTTCCTACTTAAGTGACAATATCTATGTGGGCTACTACTCTATCCCCGATACGGACTGGCATCTGGTCTCGATCCTCTCCTCCACCAGTCTGGTGCAGAAGGGGCGGAATCTGGTTCTCCAGTTTATTGTCCTGTACATCGCGTTCTTCCTGCTCGCCTTTGCCATCTCTATCTTTCTCTCCCGCTCGATCTCTCTTCGGATCACGGCTCTGAGTGAAAAAATGCACAGCATCCACAATGACCGCCCGGAACGCTTCGAGTCGGCAAAGCCCGCACACGACGAGATCGGGGATCTGATTGAGACCTACAACTATATGTCCGATGAGATCAACCAGCTGCTGGATCAGCAGCTGAAAAATGCAGAGGTTCTGAAATTAAAGGAATTTAACGCCCTGCAGTCACAGATCAACCCGCATTTTCTGTACAACACACTCGACATGATCAACTGGCTCGCGCAGATCGGCAAACGAAAAGAAGTAACACAGGCTGTTCAGGCGCTCTCCCGTTTCTACAAGCTGACGCTGAGCCGGAGAGACACCAACGGGAGCGTTGCGGAGGAACTGGAGCACGTCTCCCTCTATGTGCAGCTCCAGAATATGCGCTATGAAAATCGAATTGATTTTATCATCGATGTTCCCGACACGCTGGCGGATTATGAAATTCCGCGGCTGACACTGCAGCCGATCGTCGAGAACTGCATCCAGCACGGCCTGATGGAAAAGCCGGAAAAAGCCGGCACGGTTCTGATCACCGGATGGCTGGAGGGCGAAGATCTGGTTCTGCTGATCTCGGACGACGGCGTCGGCATGAGTTCCGAACAGATCGCTTCCATCCTTTCCGGTGAGCGGAAGCCGACCGGCGGCGGCAGCAATGTCGGCATCTACAACACCCATGCCCGGCTGCAGCTTTTATACGGTGAGCGCTACGGCCTGTCCTACGAAAGTCAGGAAGGGCAGGGAACGAATACGCAGATCCGGCTCCCCGCCCTTCCTCATTAAGTTTCTGATTTCTTATCTGGTGACAATATCCACCGGCACATTGAAGATCTTCGCGACCTTGAGAATCGTGTCGATATGTCTTCCCGTCGCCGCCGCGAAGTGATGCGTCGGTCCGCACTCGCTCCAGCGATTGACAAACTCACGCGCGCCGCAGCTGAAGCGGGTTCGCATGTTCGTGTCGCCGAAGGAGAGGATCTCGCCCTCCTCGTTCACACCCTCCGCCACAACAAATTTGAAATGTCCGTCGCCGTCCTGTGTGATTGCGAGGTAAGTGACCGGTCCGGTATAAGGATAGAACTGCGTGAGATAGCCGCCGCCGGTCTTGCCGTGGAACACCTCGACGATTTTCATCGTCGGCTTCCTGTCGGAGATATCCGCATCGCCGGAGCCGCTGTGCCCGATGATCGCAATATCATCGTTGAAATCGATCGAGTACATCTCCGCGAGCTGTCCGGTGCCGGAAATGGTCTTCAGAATACTCATCGCCATCGCGACCTTGATATCACCTTCCACCGCGCAGGCGACACCCTGCTTGATCAGCATCGAGAAGGCCGGAATCAGCATGCTGTCGAGCACGCCTGCCTTTCCGGTCGCCAGACCGTCGTAGTGCGAAGCGATCAGGCCGAGCTGTTCATCCTTGCACCACTGTTCGAAGGCGACGACATACTTCGCCATATCCCACACCTTCTCAATTGTACCGCCGCCCTCGATATCGAAGGTATCGAGAATGTCCTGTGCCTTCGCGCGGATCGCTTCCTCGTCGGTGATATCGTCTGCGATGATCCACATCCGCTCCCAGTCAAACTGCTTCGTATAAAGATTCATCCTCCGGTACAGATTCGTCTCATCAATATAGAGGTCAAGCATACCCGGATAGGGCCGCCCGATCTGCGCAATGTTGAGGTCGCGGAACCTGCGGCGCGTCTGCGCGGCTTTACACCAGTCTTCAATCTCGGCCTGCACGCCCGGATCGCCGCCCTCGACGACGCCTGTGATGACCGCGTGCCGCTTTCCGAAGCGCTCCAGATCCGCCACCATCTCCCCAACCGCGCCGCAGGCATAGCCCTCGCCAAGCCAGGATGCAATGTCCGTGTGCTTATAATCAAGCGCCTTAAGCTTCTGTACATTGACCAGCACCACCGGCACGTCGAGATCCTTCACAGCCGGCAGCATATTGTAGGAAGTCGCATAGGTCAGAAGCTGCAGGAATACCAGATCGACATCCGCCGCACGGAACTTATTTCCCGCCTCCACGGACTTTTCCTTCGTCGTCACAAGACCGCCGTCGATGATCTCCACCGTGTCCGGCAGTGTCTTTTTGAAGGCTACGTACTGCGCCTCAAATTCCGGTACAAGCTGTGGGAACTGCGGCAGATATGCGCCCAGTGCGATTGCGAAAACACCAACTCTTGCCTTTGTCTCTATTAACATAAATTATTTTTCCTCCTTTCAGCCCTGCTTGCTGCGGTAGGACTCTGCCTCCCAGTGCAGGATAAAATCTGTCAGATCTTCCGTCATCGGCAGTGCGCCGCCAAAGCTCTGCGCATAGACCGCCACCTTCATGGCATCGCAGCTCAGCAGCTTCGCCTTCTGCCTTGCAGCCTCAGAGTCCGCCGTCACAAAGACACCCACGCCGCGCAACAGGATAACCTTCGGCGTGAAACCGTTCTTCTCCTCAAATGCCTTTCTCTCTTCCGCGGCTCCTTCTACCGACTCAAGAAACAGGGGATATGCCCCGCTGTAAACGATGTGATCCGGCGTGAAAGGCGCCAGCAGCGGCTTCGCGGCTTCCCGGTTCTCCACAAAGGCAGAAGCCTCCTTTACCGCATTCGGTTCCACCGTCGTCCCCAGTTCTTTACTCAGAGCAGAAGCAGCCTCCTCAAGCCGCTTCAGAGTTTCCGCATCCGGGGTTTCCAGATCCGGATTCCTCTGCACGGCTGCAGCCAGCGTGTTCTCCACGGAGGCAAACAGTCTGTCGATCTCCGCCACTGTGTCCCCGGCCACAAAGATGCCATGGTTCTGAAGCAACAGAATCTGTACCTTTTTTCCCTGCTTCTTCTCATATTTCGCCATGGCGTCGAAGCAGAGCTTCCCGAGAATATAGCCCGGACGGCAGATCGGAATCCACAGTACCTGATCGCCAAACAGCTCCCGCGCCTTCTCTTCCGCTCCCTGCGAGCAGGTCAGGCCATTGATCAGCGCCGGATGAACATGCAGCACATATTTCTGTGGAAACAGGCTGTGCAGCAGTGCTTCCACGCTGGGGCGCTTTGACAGGTCTGCGTCGGTCCGCGCGTCCATCACATCTGCAAGAAACGCGGCCTCCCGCTCCTTATCCCCCTCCGGATATTTCTTTTCCATCAGTCTGCGGAGGCCTTCGATGCTCATCGCCACGAAACCGTCTTCTTTAATATCCGCAAGGCAGGTACCGGAGCATTTCACATACAGCGTCCCGCCTTCCTTTACGGAAGTATTGCCGCCCCCGGCCAGCACATAATCAGGATTGCTGCCATAGCGGTTCGACATTTTTACCAGTTCTTCCAGGTTCATCTTACTTTTCCTCCTGCCGGTTCATATTTTTTGATCGAAAAAGAACGGAAAATACATTCTCTCGCCTCGTCCACCGTCCAGAACACTTCCTGCGCCAGCATCTGTGCGGCAAGATTGCCGATAGCCGTTCCCTCCGTCGGTCCCGCGTAAACTGTTTTCCCGGAACGATCCGCCGTGAGCTGATTCAGATATGCCGCGTTTGCGCCGCCGCCGACGATGTGAATGCAGCTGTAGGTCTTTCCGGTCAGCTGTTCAATTTCCTTCGCCGTCTGTGCATAGCAGTCCGCCAGACTCTGGTAGACGACCGTGGAGAGCTCCCCGGGCGTCTGCGGCACGGGATCGCCCTTCTCCCGGCAGTATTCCTGTACAGCCTTCGTCATATTGTCCGGCGAGAGGAAACGATTGTCGTTCACATCCACACGGGATGGAAAATCTTTCGCCTCCTCCGCCAGTTCACAGAGCTGCGCAAAGCTGTAGCGATCGTCCAGCTCATGACGGATCGACTGGATCATCCACAGGCCCATAATGTTCTTCAGATAGCGGACGCGGTACTCAATACCGCCCTCATTTGTAAAGTTCGCCCGCATACTCTCTGCGCTGCAGTCCGGCTCGCGCCGTTCCGTCCCCATGAGCGACCAGGTGCCGGAGCTGATATAAAGGAAATCATCCACCAGCGCCGGTACCGCGAGCACCGCCGAGCCGGTGTCGTGCGTGGCCGGCAGCGTCACCTCACAGTCAAAGCCGACCTGCGCCTGCACCTCTTCTGAAAGATTTCCGAGCACTGTACCCGCTTTCATCAGGCTCTGGAAAATGCGTTCCGGATAGCCGAGCCGATGGATAAGCTCTCGATCCCAGTCCTTTGTATACGGATTGATCAGCTGTCCTGTCGTCGCCTCGGTATATTCGCAGGCTTTCTTTCCGGTGAGAAGATAATGAAAATAGTCCGGCATCATCAGCAGGCATTCGGCCTTCGCAAGCTGCTCCGGCGCCTGCTCTTTGATCGCCATCAGCTGATAGATGGTGTTAAAGATCTGTTTCTGAATCCCGGTGCGCGTATAGAGCTCCTCCGCGGAGATGTACCCGGACACCTTTTCATCCATACCGTCCGTCCTGTGATCCCGGTAACCGACGGTATCCCCGATCACCCGATCTTCTCCGTCGAGCAGCACAAAATCCACTCCCCAGGTATCAATTCCCATGGAAACCGGTATTTTCCCCAGTTCCCTGCAGCGGCGCATGCCCTCCAGAATGGAAGCAAACAGGTGCTCCGTATCCCAGCACAGATGTCCGTTTTTCTCTTTCATTCCATTTTCAAAGCGATAAACCTCCTCCAGCTGGAGTTTTCCGTCTTCGACCCGGCCCAGAATATGCCGTCCGCTCGACGCGCCGATATCCACTGCCAGATAGTACTGACTCATATGTAAACCCTCCTTTCCTGCCCCGATTATTTCAAAAAGGGCAAAAAAAAATAAGAACGCTGTTTTTTTAATACAACGTTCTTATTTTCCTTTTCCGTTTCCGGCTGCTTCCCGGTATTCCTTCGGCGTCATACCGAATCGTTTTCGAAAGACACTGTGAAAGTAACTGGTATTTTCATAACCCACCGCATTGATGATCTCCACCACCGGAAGCCGCGTTCTTGTGAGCAGGAAAGCCGACTGGTTCAGACGCTTCGTGAGCAGCAGCTCCTTGAATGTCGAGCCGGAATGCTGCCGGATAAATTTGCTGAGACCGGAGGGTGTCTGTCTCAGCTCCCTGCAGAGTTCGTCCAGCGTCGCCGTGCGGTAACTGGTCTCTATATAAGAGAGAATATACGCCATGCATTCCTGCTCGTAGGGATTACCGGAACCATATCGAATACGGTCGTTCAGATTCACCAGGTGCAGAAAAAGGAGTCCCATCGTGATCTGATCGATGTTTCTGCGGTTGACCTGCTGATGCGTCATGGACCAGAGCATATTTTCCATAAGGTTCTGCACGGGCAGCTCGTCTTTTGCATTGAAGTAGAGATAAAGCGCCTGCTCCCGGCCCCCGGTCAGGATATTGACCAGGAAGTCCCAGAGCAGATTTTCATCCTCCTGCATGCGCAGTGCAGTGTCAAAAAATTCCGGCAGTACAATGAAATTGACAGCGATATCCTCCCGTCCCGCGGGAAGGATCTCATGCTCCGCATTCTGATTCAGAAAGAGCAGATCCCCCTGTTCCAGTGTGATGCGTTCCCCATTTCCCAGGATGTGCGTCGTCGTGCCGTGATACATGTAAATGATCTCCACATAGTTATGTCGATGCCTGGGAAAATGGATAAAGCGGGTGTGATGGCGCGCCATGATCAGCTTTCCCTTCTCGAGAAGCTTGCGGCTGTCAATCACGAATTCTTTCTCATTTGTGTAAATCTGCCGCTGCACTTCCTGATTTCCGTCCAGGATCGCCTGCTCTTCCTCGGAGATACTGCTGAATATTTGATACAGTTCCTTATCCATCCCCTGCTCCTGCCTTAAGAAAACTGCCCCCGCGGGCGACTCCTGAAAGTCCGCCAGTGGGGGCAGCATGCACTTCTTTCTCCTTATACGCGGGAAAGATACTCTCCCGTCCTCGTGTCGATCTTGATCACCGTGCCGCGCTCCACAAACAGCGGAACCATAACTACTGCGCCGGTCTCGACGGTCGCGGGCTTGGACGCGCCGGTAGCGGTGTCGCCCTTGAAACCCGGCTCGGTCTCCGTGACCTCGAGCTCCACGAACAGAGGCGGCTCGACCGCGAACACATTCCCCTTGTAGGAACAGATCTTCACCATCTCGTTCTCCTTGACGAACTTCAGCGCATCGCCGATATCATCGCTGTTCAGTGCGATCTGATCATAATTCTCCACATTCATGAAGTGGAAAAGATCGCCATCGCTGTACAGATACTGCATGTCCACACGGTCAATATGGGCGAGCGGGAACTTCTCGGTCGGACGGAAGGTCTTCTCCACCACGCCGCCATTGATAATATTCTTGAGCTTCGCCCTGACGAACGCCGCACCCTTTCCGGGCTTCACATGCTGGAACTCGAGAATCTGATATACGTTCCCATCGATCTCCAGCGTCACGCCGTTCTTAAAATCTCCTGCAAAAATCATTCAATCGTCCTCCTTATGTCACGGGGGATTCTCACACTCCCCTACTTCTTACTATCTTATAATAGTTTCCGTCTTTTTTCAATACCTGAATTTGCGCGCTTCCCGAAGAACCGTATCCGCTGCCTCCGCTATATTCAGCCCATCCGTCTGTATCATAAGATGCGCCGCATCCCGGTAGAGCGCTTCCCGCTCGCGCATCAGACGCTCCACGCGCGCCTCCAGATCACCGCCGCTCAGCATCGGACGCGTCCCGTCGCCGCTCACGCGGCCGAGAATCGTTGCCTTTGATGCCAGGAGCCAGACCACACAGCCAAGGCTCCTCAGAAGCTCCCGGTTGCGCTCGCGCACCGGCATCCCGCCGCCCACGGAGATCACGCTGTTCTCCGTATCCGTCTGCATCCGCTCCAGCAGATCCGTCTCCAGGTCGCGGAAATACGGCTCCCCGTATTTTTCAAAAATGGCAGCTATCTCCATTCCCTGTTCCGCCACAATCCGCTCGTCTGTGTCGACAAAAGTCATGCCGGTCTTATGCGCCAGGTATTTCCCCACGCTCGTCTTGCCGGCTCCCATAAATCCAATCAGTATCAGGTTCTGCATCGCTATTTTAAAATCTTCTCCAGTTCCTTCATAAAGGTATTCACGTCCTTAAACTCCCGGTAGACCGACGCAAAGCGGACGTAGGCTACCGAATCGAGAGCACGCAGCTTTTCCATGACCAGCTCGCCGATCTCGCGGCTCGAAACCTCGCGTTCCTCCCGTGCAAAAATACTCGCCTCTATCTCATCGATCATGGACTCCACCTGATCCGTGGAAATCGGGCGCTTGTGACAGGCGCGGAATACGCCACCCTCGATCTTGGAGCGGTCATAGGTCTCGCGATTATTATCCTTCTTGATCACCATGATGGGGATCAGCTCCACCTTCTCATAGGTTGTAAAGCGCTTGTGACACTCGTCGCACTCCCGCCTGCGCCGGATGGAATCGCCCTCATCCGCCGGTCTTGAATCGATCACCCGCGTGTTGTCCTTCCCACAGTATGGACACTTCATCTTACCCTTACCTCCCTTTCTTCTGCCGTTTTTCAGTATAAACCAGGAATCGCCCGGCTGTCAATCAAAGGCGGGTTTATTCATAGACTGAAAATAAAAAGGGAGGGCGGCTGTATGCGTTTTTGTGAGCTGAAGGAAAAGGATATCGTCAACCGCTGCGACTGCAAACGGCTCGGTCGGGTGAGCGATCTTATATTTGACGAGAAAAGCGGCGCGGTCTGTGCGATCGTTGTGCCCGGGCCGAACCGGCTGCTGGGATTTCTGAATCCTGACCAGGAATATATCATTCCCTGGAAATGCATCTGCCAGATCGGACCGGACATTATCCTCGTCGAAATTCACGAAGAGGAAGTGCTTGCCCCAAGAAAAATCTGGCATTAGATGTTTCGTTTCTCCTGCATTAAGCGATCGATTTTGGGAAATCCTTTAGAACAGAAAAGCTTTCCGATCAGCAGGAGGAGTGGAATGACATCAAACAAGGTGGAAATCTGCGGGGTCAACACGTCCAGGCTCCCGCTCCTGACAAATGAGGAAAAAGAGATGCTGTTTGAGCGCATTCAGAAAGGGGATAAAGAGGCAAGAGAACTGTACATCAGGGGAAATTTGAGGCTCGTCCTCAGCGTCATCAAACGCTTTTCCTCCAGCAACGAGAACGCGGACGATCTCTTTCAGATCGGCTGTATCGGTCTCATTAAAGCGATCGACAATTTTGACTGCACGATGGATGTAAAATTCAGTACTTATGCGGTACCGATGATTGTCGGGGAGATCCGGCGCTATCTCCGCGACAATAACAGCATCCGCGTCAGCCGCTCCCTCCGCGACATCGCCTACAAGGCGATTTATGCGCGGGAGATGCTCTCCCGTGAGACTTCCGGAGAACCTACGCTCGAACAGATTTCCGAGGCGATCGACATACCAAAAGAAGATATCGTCTATGCCCTCGACGCGATCCAGAGTCCGATCAGTCTCTATGATCCGGTCTATACCGAGGGCGGCGATACGCTCTATGTCATGGATCAGATCAGCGACCGTAAGAACAAGGAGGAAAACTGGGTGCGCGATCTGTCGCTCTCCGAGGCCATGAAAAAACTGTCTCCCCGGGAGAACCACATCATCAACCTGCGCTTCTTTGAGGGGCGCACACAGATGGAGGTTGCCGAGGAGATCCATATTTCTCAGGCTCAGGTCAGCCGTCTCGAGAAGAATGCTCTGAAAACGATGCGCAGCTATCTGAGCTGAGCGTTACTCATATTTTACAATTTCTTTTCGCAGCCGACCGATAATCTTTTTTTCCAGGCGCGAGATGTAGGACTGCGAGATCCCGAGCCGGTCTGCGACCTCCTTCTGGGTCATCTCACGTCCGGTCGGATGGCGCAGGCCGAAGCGAAGTTCGATGATCGTCTTCTCGCGCTGGTTCAGTCTGGAGAGCGCCTTGCGCAGCAGACTCCGCTCGACCTCATTTTCCAGATCGCGGTAAATGATATCCGCATCGGTCCCGAGAATGTCGGAGAGCAACAGCTCATTTCCGTCCCAGTCCACGTTCAGTGGTTCGTCGATCGACACCTCCATGCGCAGTTTGCTGTTGCGTCTTAAATACATCAGAATCTCATTTTCAATACAGCGCGATGCGTAAGTCGCAAGCTTGATATTTTTACTGCGGTTGAAGGTGTTAATCGCCTTGATGAGGCCGATTGTACCAATCGAAATCAGATCCTCCACGCCGACGCCGGTATTTTCAAATTTCTTCGCGATGTACACGACCAGACGCAGATTATGCTCGATCAGCGTGGCCCTGGCCTCCTCGCTCTCCTCCCCTTCCAGACCCAGGATCGCCGCAGCCTCCTCCTCGGCATTCAGCGGCGGTGGCAGAATCTCCGAGCCTCCGATATAGTGGATCTCGCCTTTGCGCGCGAAGAGCAGGGTCTTCAGACGCGGAGCTACCTTGAGCTGAATCTGGCGCGGAACTGTCACTTTGAATATCATGCTTGCCTCCTCTACGGGGGAAGCAGGTCTCGATGAAGTATAAGCGGATGGGAATCCCGGTTTCGACGCATACAGGCGACGACTGGTTTCCTGACAATACGTATGCCGTCCGCGTCCCGGATCTCCAGGCCGTCCAGAATCCAGGCCTTGAGGACTCCTCTCTGTGTGATCGTCCGGTACGGGATCATGCGCGGCGGCAATTCTCTGCCTGCCCCAGCCAGCAGCTTTTCCAGAAGTTCCGGCGCAAGAATGCTGACCGGACGGCCGCTGATCGGATCACAGAGCCCGTTTCCGGTGTCGTAAAAGCCCTCGACCGTGAGCCTGCAGTTCCCGCAGATGAGCGTCGCCTCGCAGTTCAGTGCGGCCAGCCTTTTCTGCCGGTTCAGCTGACGCTGCGCCGCATACAACAGCAGGCAGGCCACTATGCCGACAATCGCAAGCCAGAGACCACAGAGCGGATGAAACTGCGCGAGATAACGGAGCAGGCCGTTCAGAAGAAAGCTTTCCAGATACAGAGTCAGAAACGTGCCGCAGAATTTTCCACTTTTCCGAAACGCGATAACGGTCATCACCGCGCAGAGCGCCAGTGTTCCGGTCAAATATCCGATTCCGTTTATGTATACCGAAAAAACAGTCAGCGCGCAGGCTCCCAGAGACCCCAGCAGCGCGGCCAGCGCAACCCTTCTTTTTCGCACCCGCAGATGCAGGAAGCCCGCGGTCAGCAGAAGAAGTGCCGTGTCCATCCAGAGGTTTTCCGCAAAGAGAATATCTACATATACTTCATAATACACTTGCTGCCCTCTTACTTGTGCTGGTCTCATTATAAAAAAAGACCCGCGCGAGGCCTGTCATACGCTGTTGTCGAAACGGTGATCCTCTCGCCCGGAATCGACAAAATTCAAAAAATTACTGAAAATACCTCTCCTTGATCAGCCCGACCGGCATCTCCTTCCCGGTCCAGAGTTCAAAGGCGTAAGTCCCCTGATAGAGGAGCATGTACAGCCCGTTGAGGGCGGGACAGCCCACCTGCTCTGCCATCTCAAGCAACCTCGTCTTCCGCGGATTGTAGATCACGTCGGAAACGATCAGCTCCGGATGCAGGAAGCTCTTATCCGGAATCAGACAGCCTTCCGCGTGCGGGCTCATGCCGACCGAGGAGGCGTTTACAAGAATCGCGCTCCCGTCGATACTCTTTCGCATCTGCGCCTCGTCGCGCAGCTCATACATGCTGACACGGCAGGAAGTCCCCGCGTTCACGCGGTCGACGACCTCGCGGATGGCGTTCCAGGACGCGCCGTGCCGCGCGATCAGATCAATCGCACTCACCCCGTCGAGCGCCGCCTGCGCCACGATCGAGGAAGCCGCGCCGCCGGAACCCAGGAGCGTCATCTTCTTCTCCACAATGTCGTAGCCCGCGTCCGCCACCGCGGCCATATAGCCCTTTCCATCCGTATTGTAGCCGGTCAGCACGCCCTTCTCCTGCACGACCGTATTCACCGCCCCGATCAGCTTCGCCTCCTCGGAAAGCTGATCTGCGCGTTCGTACATAAGACGCTTATGCGGCATCGTGCAGTTCCAGCCGCGCGCGTTCATCGCTGTCAGGCCATCCACAACTACATCAAACTTCTCCGGAGAAACGTCAAAAGCCAGGTAAACATAATCAAGCCCATAATAGGCAAAGGCTTCATTGTGCATGGCCGGAGAAATGCTGTGCGCGACCGGACTGCCGAGCAGACAGAGCAGCCCCGTATGACCGGTGATCGGTAACTGATTCATATCTTTCTCCTCCTGTAAAGCAAAGAAGGCCGCCCGTGGTCCTGTCCCACAGGCGGCCCTGACAAATCTTATCTGTTTTTCTGGAAGAACTGCGGAATTTTGATCTCCTGCTCCTCCACGCTGCTCTCCGGCTTCTTGAACGTCTTCAGACCCGGAAGCGGCTGTACCTGCGGCGTCGGTGTCGATGGCGTCGCCGTCTTCAGCTTTACAGTCCCCGGCTGGCTCTGCGTGCTCTGCACCGGACGGTAGGACTGCGGAATCACGGACTTGCTGCCGGCCTCCTGAAGTCCGGTCGCGATCACCGTAATGCTGACCTCATCCGTATTGCTGGAATCATACATCGCACCGAAGATCACGTTCGCATCCTCACCAACCAGTTCCTGCACATAACTCGCAGCCTCATTGGCATCGATAAGGGAAATATCTCCGGACACATTGATAATCACATGGCTTGCGCCGTTAATCGTCGTCTCAAGCAGCGGACTCGTAACCGCCTGCTTCACCGCCTCCATCGCCTTGTCATCGCCTCTGGCCGTACCAATACCGATGTGGGCGATGCCCTTGTCGGTCATAACCGTCTGTACATCCGCGAAGTCCAGATTGATGAGCGCCGGCATATTGATGAGATCGGTAATACCCTGTACCGCCTGCTGCAGCACCTCGTCGGCCTTCTTCAGAGCCTCCGGCATCGTCGTCCTGCGATCGACAATCTCGAGCAGCTTGTCATTCGGAATGACGATCAGCGTGTCAACTGCCTCTTTTAGCTTTTCAATGCCCTGCAGCGCATTGTTCATACGCTGCCGCGCCTCAAAACGGAAGGGCTTCGTCACAACGCCCACGGTCAGGATCCCCATCTCCTTCGCCGCCTTCGCAAGCACCGGAGTCGCACCGGTACCGGTACCGCCGCCCATGCCGCAGGTGACGAACACCATGTCCGCGCCCTGTATTGCTTCCTTCAGTTCTTCCAGGCTCTCCTCGGCGGCCTTCTCGCCGACCTCCGGCTTCGCCCCCGCTCCGAGCCCCTTTGTCAGCTTCTCGCCTATCTGTACAGTGACCGGAGCTTTGCAGAGCTTCAAGGCCTGCTTATCGGTATTTACCCCGATGAATTCCACTCCTCCGATCTGTTCTTCTACCATTCTATTTACAGCGTTATTACCCGCTCCGCCGATACCGACCACGATAATCCGTGCCGCGGATTCCGCTTCATTCGTCATAATCTCCAGCAAGGTGATGTCCTCCTTCAACCCACGTAAACTTACACTATGTTTATCATAGCTTTTTTTTCACAATAACGCAACAGTATTTTTTAACTTTTTTCACATTTTCGGGCAATTATTTCGCCGCTTCCAACGAGATATGGGTGCTCTCATCGGTATAATTTTCCATATGTAGTGTTCCGGAGCGGCCGGCAAGGTCAGATTCAAGCTGTTTGAGGCGGGAAATCTTTTCATCGAGATAATCCCCCTCTCCCAGCTCCACGGTTACGTCGCCCAGCTCAAGGTACAGTTCCGAAGAACTGCCAAAGCGAATCTCATCGGGGACCAGCTCATACTTGGAAAGAAGCTGGGTGAGATTGAGGATGGTATTGAAGATATCCGGATCCGGCACGTTCAGCGCCTCATACATGGTCAGCTCATCAAAAGAGATGCCGCTGATCAGAGGTACTCCCTCCATCACCTCATCGGAGCTCTCCACTACAATTCCATCTTTGTCAAAGTAGACATTCTTCCCGAGATATTTTACATAGCCGACAATCTCCTTCTCATAGACGCGAATCGTAATGCTGCTGAAAGAGTCGATCTCAATATCAAAAGTGTCGATAAAGGGAATCTCCGGCTGTTCCATATACTGATAACGAAAATAGAGGTACAGCGTATTGCGTGATATGCCGTCGCCGATCACGAGATCCGCGATTTCCTCATTTGTATAATATTCATTTCCGCTGACTGTCACCTCACGGACGCGAAAAATACCAAGCACAGAAAGGAGCAGTACCGCGATGACCGCCAGTACCGCTGCAGCGATAATAAGCCCTTTCCAGCTCCTTTTTCTTTTCCTGCTGTCCGCCATAATCTTCTTTTTGTCCTTAAACCGATGTACTGCCATTCAGTGTAACACAATTCCCATTTTTTTTAAATCCCCCTGTATATCCTCGTATCCTCTTTTCACAAATTCCATCCCGCGGATCTCGCTCCTCCCCTCCGCCGTGAGTGCCGCCATGATGAGCGCGGCGCCGCCGCGAAGCTCTCTGGCACTGACCTGCGCGCCATGAAGCTTTGCATCTCCCTCGATCACGGCCAGGGAATCCTCCTCATAGATGCGTGCGCCCATTTTCCGCAGTTCCGGTACAATCTGAAATCTCGCCTCAAATATCTTCTCCTCCAGAAAACTCGGGCCGGATGCCAGGGAGAGCGCTGCCATCAGGGCGGACTGCAGATCCGTTGGAAAATCCGGGAACGGCGCGGTGGCAAGATAGGGAATTGCATGGACTTTTCGCTCCATTTTTACAGCGATCTCATTTCTCTCCTCCTTCAGCGAAACTTCCGCTCCCAGTTCTGTCAGGATACGGGGCAGAATTCCCAGATGCGCCGTCGGCACATGGAGAAGCCGGAGCTCTCCGCCTGTCATGACCGCTCCCAGAAGATAGGTACCCGCCACAATCCGGTCGGACGGGACGATATATTCTGCCGCGTGAAGCTGTTCCACGCCCTCCACGCGAATCACCGGCGTGCCTGCGCCCTCGATGTGCGCGCCCATTTTCCGAAGGAAACCGGCCAGGGCCACGATCTCCGGTTCCTGCGCCGCCCCGTGAAGCAATGTACGCCCTTCAGCGAGCACCGCAGCAAGCAGAACATTCTCCGTCGCGCCAACGCTCGGAAAGTCGAGGCTGATATCCGCGCCGCGCAGCTGATCTGCATATGCGTAAAGGCTATGTTCCCGATGCTCAAACCGGACTCCGAGCTGCCCGAGCGCCTGAATATGCAGATCGATCGGACGCTTCCCGATCGTACAGCCACCCGGATAGGGGAGCTCGGCCTCCCGCATTCTCCCGAGCATACTCCCAAGCAGTGTAACGCCCGCACGCATTTTTCCGGCTCCGCTCCCCTTCAGCCGGCAGCGGTCTGCGCCGCGTGTGTCTACGATCAGCATGTGACCCTCCCGATGAGCCCGGCAGCCGGCATCCGTCAGAAGTTCCAGCATATGATCCACATCCGTGATCTGCGGACAGTGATGAAGTATATATACGCCTTCCGCAAGCAGCATGGCTGCCAGCATCGGCAATGCAGCGTTCTTCGAGCCCTGTACCAGCAGCTCCCCGCATATTCGCTGCGGTCCGACAATTTCCAGTCTGTCCTCTCCCAATCTCTCTCCTCCAACCCGCGAGCTATACCACAGTATATGCAAACCCGGCACGTCAGCGTTCCTTTTTCACCCCGCGCGAGACATTCAGAACAAGGCCTAGCTCTGAGAGCAGAAAGACGATCGAGGTGCCGCCATAGCTGATAAAAGGCAGCGTGATGCCCGTATTGGGAATGGTGTTGGTGACGACGGCAATATTCAGAATGACCTGAATCATGATATGTCCCATGACCCCCGCCGCCAGAAGAGCGCCGAAGAGTTCCTGCGTATGCGTCGCAATTACCATCAGACGCCAGATCAGAAGAGAAAAAAGAAAAATAACGCCGCAGGCTCCAAAGAGCCCCAGCTCCTCGCAGATGATCGAGAAAATCATGTCGTTCTGCGCCTCGGGAACGAAGCCCAGCTTCTGCATGCTGTCACCCAGACCCACGCCGAAAATGCCGCCGGAGCCGATCGCGTAGAGACCCTGCAGTGTCTGATAACCCTTCTCATAGAGCTCCGGATGACGCCAGATCGCCAGTCGTTCCAGGCGATAGGACGCCAGACTTAAGAAAATGGCGATAAAGCCGACGCCCAGCGCGCCGAGCCAGAGGAAGGGGAGGAACTTTGGATTCGCAACAAACAGCAGAATCACCGCGATCCCGAGAATAATCACGGCGGTGCTCAGATTGTTCGTCCCTACCAGACCGACAATCGGCAGCACGAGCAGGATGACCAGAAACATGTAACGCCAGGACTTCATGTGCCTGGCCTCCCGGCTCACAATCGAAGCCAGCAGGATGACGACCGCCAGCTTTGCGAATTCTGACGGCTGAAAGGAAAGCGGACCCAGAGAGAGCCAGCGCTTCGACCCGTTGTACTCATCCCCGATGAACAGCACTGCCGTGGAAAGCGCTAACGACAAAAGATAAGCCGGAACCGCCGCCGGAATGAAGCGCCGATAGTCGATGAGGGAAACCAGATACATCGCCATGAGGCCGATGCTTGTCGCAAAGAGCTGTTTCTTAAAATAATAGGCAGGGTCCGCGAATTTGACCCTGCCATTGTAGGCGCTGGTGCTGTAGAGCATGACCAGGCCGAAAACAGCCAGTATCAGCACCAGTATCAGAAGCACGGCGTCCGCCGAATCCTTCGTGTCGCTTCGTCTGTCTCGCCCCATCGCACACCGCCCGGAAAATCATCTGTCTATTACTATTCGCGAACCCACATTTACATGCAGGATTAATGGTGAGATATATCAGACGCTGATAAAATCTGACACCTCAGTTATCACCCTTAAGGTGAAAGGAAAGCAGCAACTCCAGAATCGTATCTGGATCATCCAGTTTGATTTCTGTCAGTTTCAGAATCCGGCTCATGCGACGACAAAAACTTGTCCGGTGAATAAACAATTTTTCTGCAGCACTGGTCATATTCATGCCGCAATGAAGATATGCCCGCAACGTGGCTGTATACTCTGTCCCGTGTTTTTCATCATAATCCATCAATACAATGATCGAAGGATGTAACAACATGGAAACAGGAAATTCTTTCTGCACCCTGCTCATCATATATTCCATCCGGTAATCATCAAAAGAGAAGCACCAGAACTGAGGATTCTTCGCCTTCCCGATCTCATATGCAATTTCCGCTTCACGGATTGCGTAAGATACGAGCGAAAAATTCCGAAAATCCGCACTGATTCCGGCGCTGCAAACATTATCCCGGAGAAAAGAAGCTACTTTCTCCCGAAAGTCAAAAAAATCAGGCTCAGACCCCGCTCGGCCACGATTTACCAGCCAGCAGATAGCCGCTTCTTTTCTGACGGCACAGGAATCCGGATACATCTGTTCAAGCTTCTGTATCAGATAAGGCAGCGTAGTCTCCATCTGCGTGTCCCATCCGGGCTCATCATAGACCCAAAGTAATACTACCGTATACAGGTCATCCGCACGCCATCCGAGCTTTTCCAGTACCGCAGACTGAAAAGCCGGGTCAGGCTGCTCTCCTGCCGCGATCTGCCGGAGCAGACCGTAGCTTTGATTTTTAATGGCGTCTCCGAATGTCGTGTGGTGATAGGAAATCAATTGTTCTATATACACTGTAAACTGCTCAAAAAGTTCTCGCGCTCCATCAGGAATCGTAGCGCCTCTGCTCCCGATTCTCATGACAACCCGTCCAAGGAACTTGCCCTCCGGGCAGATATTTCCACATATATCCTGAATTCCATTTGCTTCATCATAGTAATAGAATGAACCCCGGAGCTGTGCCACTGCATGATACTCTGGCTCCAGAAGCAGCGTATCCACCATCAAATGGTAGGAATCTCCTTCGGTAGGCATACCGCAGTCCGGCGTCTGGTATGCCCATTTCATATCCCGGGTACTGATTCCATATTCCCAGGGCAGTACATTCCTGCCGAGAGCCAGCATTTCATGATAATCGGTATGTTGAAGAAGAGCTTCTGTAAACAGATGATCCCAGTTCATCAGCTCATTGTACAGCTCCAGCAATACGATTTGTAACGTTTGCGTCGATATTTCTTCATCCAACATGGCCCAGACTGATTTCGATGAACAATCGCAGGATCTGAAACTGCGGGGACCTGCGAACAAAAATATTTTTGGCTGTTCTGAATGCTTTGCCGGAAAACTGTCAGAATCTTCAACAATATAGAGCACATTCTCTTCAATTTCCACAGCGTCCGCCAGGATAAGTATTTTTCTTACTGAAAGATTCAGCGATCCGATATGCTGCACTCTCAGAGCGCAGCTTTCCGATAACTTAAAAAAGAGCATTTCCGGCGTAATATTCAAAGCATCACCTCCGTATGCTATAAATTGTAGCACGGAAGAAAAAAAATATCAACAGACGGCGGCTATGAAGACAGAGAAAACGAATTTATAATAGAAACAGATTTATAAATCTGCAAAAACTGATATGTAATGACCTTTGTCAAGAGGTAAATTTTAACAAGAATCACTA
>JAJPXQ010000079.1 GCA_021205385.1 Lachnospiraceae bacterium
GGCTGTTCCAGATATAGCCCGGCAGCGGCGAATTGAAGATTACGGAAACGAAATTCGACCACTGCGGACTCGACGGAAGCAGAGCGCTCACGTCCATAACCTCCGCTTTTGTTTTCAGCGCGCTTAAAATCATCCACAGAAAGGGAAATGCCGTGAAAATACTTACCACGATCAGCACCGCGAATTTCAGCACGGTTCCGATTTTATTTCTTATTTCTTTCATCTCACACGCCCTCCTAGTAATGCACCCATTTTTTCGACGCGGTGAACTGGATCAACGACAGCAGCACCGTGATGATGATCATGATGACCGCGATCGCAGTCGCCTCGCCCATCTTGAATTCCTGGAAACCGAGCTGATAGTACATGTAAAGCAGCGTCCTCGTACTTCCGCTGGGACCGCCCTGCGTCAGAATCTGGATCTGGTCATAGGCCTGCAGCGAATTCACCATCGTGATGATCATCAGGAAGAAGGTCGTCGGCGAGATGCTCGGCAGCGTCATGTCCAGAAACTGCCGCCACGGTTTCGCGCCGTCCAGTGAACTCGCTTCGTAGAGTTCCGCCGGCACCTTTTCCAGCGCGGACAGATAGAAGATCATCGCGTAGCCCAGACTCTTCCACACCGTCACGATGATGACCGACAGCATGGCGGTACTGGAGCTATTGATCCACTTGAGAGCCGGGAGCCCGAAGAATCCAAGCACCAGGTTGGCGATACCGCCGTCCGCCTTGAAAATCCAGGTCCAGACGATGGAGATCGCGACCGTCGGCGTGATCCACGGGGAAAACAACACAAACTTGAAAATGCCGCTGCCGCGGAAATTTTTCCTGAGCAGCAGCGCCAGCCCCAGACCGCCCGCGATCGTCGGCACCAGCGTTCCCACCGTGAAAATAACGGTATTCCAAAGTGCGTTATAAAAACGACTGTCTTTCAGAAGCGATATGTAATTTTTCAGTCCCACCACATCATAATCCGGCGTCATAAAATCCCAGTTCGTAAAGCTCAGCCACACAGAGCGCAGAATTGGATAAATCCAGAAAATGATCAGAGGTATCAGCGCAGGCAGCACAAACAGCAGCACTGTAAGCGCATTCTTCCAGGCTGATTTTTTTCTGCTCTTTCCTTCTGTCAATGCAGTACTCATGTCCTGTCTCCTCTCTTTCTTCGAGGAACTATTCTAGCAGAGACAGGTAAAATCCGATTGCGGGGAAAGGTAAAAACTGGATGAAGTTTAGCTTTGGGAGATTCCCGGGAAAGTAAAAATGAAGTTAAGAGAGAATGATCAGGTAAAAAAACGGTTAAAAAAGCCGCGCACCTGCAGTTAAAACCACAGATACGCGGCATCCGTTACATCAGCACGACCCGCTCGACCTCCGGGCTGCCCTCGCAGCCCTTCCTCTTCAGCGCCTCGGTCAGCGCGCTGAGCAGCTCCTCGCCGCTCAGCTCCACCTCGCGTTGGTTCTTCAGGATCACGCGGCAGCCGTGCGTTTTCTCCTGGTAGGCCTGGTCGAGCTGGTAAGGCGTGTTTGTGCGAAACACGCCGAGCTCGCTCAGTACATTTACCATGCGGTAGACGGTCGCAATGCCGATATTTTTGTCTCGCTTCGCGGCGCGGTAGTAGATCTCCTTGCAGCTCGTGCACTCCTGCTCGAATACGATATCGAGGATCAGCCTGCGCTGCTTCGTGATCCGCATGCCGCGGCTGCGAAACAGATCCAGTATTTTATCTTTTTCCCGCGCAACGCGGATCAGTCTTTCATCGTCCCGCATTTCGAGCAGCCTCCACAGCCATGGCTGCAGCCCGCGCAGCCCTTTCCGGACTTGTGATCCTTCCAGATGCTGCGAACTGCCGCCGCCACTATGGCCAGGACCACCAGACCCACTACCAGAGTTCCCATTACGCCTTCGCCATTCCTTTCACCTGCACTCTGCTGCTCTTTTCCTTCGGCATCGGCCGGAACAGCAGGTAGATAAATCCTATGATAATCGCGATTGCAATAATTGTAAAGATACCAAAGCCACACTCGCCGGTGAACAGGCCGACGATCCGGTATACAACCAGAGACACCAGATAGGCCAGACCGCACTGATAACCGATCGCGATCCAGAACCACTTCGCATTGTTCATCTCCCGCTTGATCGCACCCATCGCTGCGAAGCACGGCGCGCAGAGCAGGTTGAAGAGCAGGAAGGAGTAGCCGACCGCTATGGTGCTGCCGTTTGTTCCGGCAAAGGCCGCCGCCATGTTCTGCCACACGCTGCCCTCTCCATTCGCGTAGAGGATGCCGAGCGTGCCGACGATATTCTCCTTCGCCACCAGACCGGTGATGGAGGCCACAACCGCCTGCCAGTTGCCCCAGCCCTGCGGGATGAAGATCCACGCGAGCGCATTGCCGATCGTCGCCAGGATGCTGTAGTCAATCTCCTCCTCCGCCAGCATGCGGAAGCCGTCCGGGGCAAAGCCGAAGTAGGTCGTGAACCAGATCACGATCGTCGACAGCGTAATGATCGTACCGGCCTTCTTGATGAAGGACCAGCCGCGCTCCCAGGTGCTGCGCAGAATCGAGCCGATCGTCGGCATATGGTAGGCCGGCAGCTCCATGACGAAGGGAGCCGGATCTCCGGCAAAGAGCCTCGTCTTCTTCAGAATAATGCCGGAGCAGATCACAGCCGCCACACCCATGAAATAGCAGGCCGTCGCGATGAACGGGTTGCCGCCCAGTAGGGCGCCGACGATCATCGCGATGAACGGCACCTTCGCGCCGCAGGGGATGAAGGTCGTAGTCATGATCGTCATACGGCGATCCTTCTCATTTTCTATCGTCCGGCTCGCCATAACACCCGGGATACCGCATCCCATGCTGACCAGCATCGGGATGAAGGATTTTCCGGACAGGCCGAACCTGCGGAAGATACGGTCCAGGATGAAGGCGATACGCGCCATGTATCCGCAGTATTCCAGAATCGCCAGCAGGAAGAAGAGCACCAGCATCTGCGGCACAAAGCCGAGCACCGCGCCGAGACCGGCGACGATACCGTCGAGGATCAGACCGGACAGCCACTCCGCGCAGTTCACAGACTCCAGCGCACCGGCGATTGCATCCGGAATACTCGGGATGAAGGTGCCGTAATCCGCCGGGTCGGGCGACTCATAGCCATAAGCCTCAAGAACAGCGACCGCTTCCGTGAGATCCTCATAGGAGGCTTCCTCCTCGGAAATCTCGAGCGTCTCCTCATCTTCTACTTCATAGGTAATCATATCACCGGCGCTGTACATGGCGACCAGCTCCGTCACCGCGCCCGCAGCTGCTTCCGGATCATACTCCTCCGCTTCCTCATCGAGCGCGTCCGCAATCTCATCGACAGCCGCGTCCGCCGCGAAGCCGTTCACGATCTCCGCCGCTCCGCCGTACTCCTCGGAGGCCTCTTCGTACTGCGCCGTGCCCATGCCAAAGAGATGGAAGCCGTCGCCGAACAGATTGTCGTTCGTCCAGTCGGTCGCCGCCGCGCCAATCGTGGACATCGCAATATAGTACACCAAGAACATGACCAGCGCAAAGATCGGCAGCGCCAGGATACGGTTCGTCACAACGCGGTCGATCTTATCCGAGGTGGACAGCTTCTCCTTATTTCCCGCTGCCTTCTTCATACAGCTTCCTATTATAGAAGAAATATACTCGTAGCGCTCGCTCGTGATCACGCTCTCGGAGTCATCGTCGAAGGCTTCCTCGATAGCAGAAATCTCCGCGGAGACGTCCGGCGCGCTCTTCATCTGCTCCGCAATCTTGCTGTCGTTCTCGAGAAGCTTGATCGCGAAGAAGCGCTTCTGCGCCTCTGCCACGCTGTCGCCGAGTTTTTCCTCGATGGAAGCAAGCGCGTCCTCAACCTTTTTATCAAATTTATGTACGATCTGCTGCGCCGCTCCTGACTCCGCGGCCTTGACAACCTTCTCCGTGGCCTCCGCGATACCGGTGCCCTTCAGCGCGGAGATCTCGACGACCTCACAGCCCATCTGCTCGCTCAGCTTGTCAATATAGATCTTGTCTCCCGCTTTCTCGACCAGATCCATCATGTTGACTGCCATGACGACCGGAATTCCCAGCTCGACCACCTGCGTGGAGAGGTAGAGATTACGCTCCAGATTCGTCCCGTCGATGATGTTCAGGATCGCATCCGGACGCTCATTGATCAGATAGTTTCTCGCCACAACTTCCTCCAGCGTATACGGAGAAAGCGAATAAATACCCGGAAGGTCCGTGATGACAATATCCGAATGTCCCTTCAGTTTTCCTTCCTTCTTCTCAACGGTAACGCCCGGCCAGTTTCCGATGTACTGGTTCGCGCCGGTCAGTGCGTTGAACAAAGTCGTTTTGCCGCAGTTCGGGTTGCCGGCAAGTGCAATTTTCATCGCCATTTCTTCCTCCTCGTGGTTAGTTCTTTCTAACCAATATTTTTAAAAATAAGCTGCATTTTGCAGCATTCTGATGGTCTACTCGACCTCCACCATCTGTGCATCCTCTTTTCTCAGAGACAGCTCATATCCGCGAACCGTCACCTCGACCGGATCACCGAGCGGCGCCACCTTGCGGATGTAAATCTCAGCGCCCTTCGTGATGCCCATATCCATGATACGGCGCTTGATCGGACCGGAGCCGCTGATCTTCACAACCTTCACCGTACTCCCTACCTTTGCTTCTCTCAAAGTCTGCATACTGTTCTCCTTCCTGCCGTTCCCATCAGGCCACCATGATCTTGGACGCGAGTCCTCTGTCAAGCGCAACGCGTACGCCCTTCACGAGAAGAATCTTCCCTCCCGGGGTATCCGCCACGCATTCCACGACCGCGCCGGCCACAAAGCCCATGTCCTCCAGATGGCGGATCACTTCATCTTTTCCGCGCACGCCCTTCACCACACGCTTTTCACCGATGCTCATGAGTGCTACTGCCATATGCTCCCTCTTTTCTCCTGATCGCAGGCATGTTATTGAAAACGACTATCATTTACATTCAGTATTATATAGCTAACTTTTGTTAAAGTCAACTAACTCTATGCGAAAATGCAGAAATTAATGATATCTTTTCTCAATAAAAACAGCAGGCGCTTAAAAGGCCTGCTGTTCGGAACTGTTGCCGTCTATTTCTGCAGCACTGTCACCAGACTCGGGATCAACTGCTTCTTGCGTGACACGAGTCCCTTCAGAATGAGGGGCTTCGCGTCTTCTTTCAGCTGGAACGCTTCAACTGCCGTCGCCTCCGCGCCGGAGCCGAAACAAAGCAGCTCCGTGTTCTCCTTCACGATATGCGTGAGCATCACATAACACATATCCACGCCAAGGTCTTCGAAATGCTCCGTCAGGTACGGTACGAGCTTCTCCTTTACTTCGCCCAGCTCGATGGAATTCATACTGTTGATCTGGGACACGATAAAGGAAACCTCGCCGACGTCAAATTTCTTCTTGTCCTGCTCGAAGATCTCCTTTGCGCTGCGGGAGCTCATATCGCTGCCCGCGCTGAACATATCGATCGCAAATTCTTCGATCTCCACGCCGCAGATCCCGGAAAGATCCTCCGCCGCCGCGCGATCCACCGCCGTGCAGGTCGGAGAACGGAACATCAACGTGTCAGAGATAATCGCCGCCATCAGAAGACCCGCGATCTTTTTGGGGATCTCCACCCCATTTTCCTGATACATCTGATAGACGATCGTGGCCGTACTGCCGAGCGGCTGGTTGCGGAAGTAGACCGGCTCGAGCGTCTCGAGCGTGCCGATCCGGTGGTGGTCAATAATCTCCAGAATCTCCGCATAGCCAATACCATCCACCGTCTGTCCCGCTTCGTTATGATCCATCAGCACTACGCGCTTCTTGCGCAGATTCAGCAGATTCCGGCGGGAGATCATGCCAATATAATTGTCATCCAGATCGAGGATCGGAAAATCGCGGTGGCGCTTCTCACCCATGATCCCGCGAATATCTTCTGTCTTTGAATTCACGCGGAACGTGATCAGTCGCTCTCTCTTCATGAAATGGGAGATCGGCATACTCTGGTTGATCATGCGCGCCACCGTAAAGGTATCGTGCGGCGTCACAATGATACTGCAGCCATGCTCCTGCGCCAGCTTCCGGATCGTCTTCGAGACCTTCGCATTCATGCAGACAATGATACAGGCCGCGTTCATCTCAATCGCACAGAGCTGCGACTCGTAGCGATTTCCGAGGATGACCATATCTCCCTCATGGATGAAGTCCTCCATCACGTCCGGATTCGCCGCTGCAATAACGACGTCGCCATGATCAAAAATCGCATCGATATCGCCGATCAGCAGCTCCGCATCCAGAGTCTCCAGAATATTCCGGTAGGAAGTCTTCGCCACGGACAGGATACAGTTATCATATACATCCATGTAAGCGTTGGCAATATCGCCGATCGTGATCAGTCCCTGCAGCTTCTGCCCTTCCGTGATCGGCAGCGTCACGACGCCCTGCTCCCGCATCATATTCCAGGCTTTTTTCAAGGATATCTCCCCGGAGACTCCCTCTGTCCGGCGGATCTCCATATCGCTTACTTCCGTCATGACATCCGGTATGTAGACCGGCGCCTGCGCCTGAAAAAAATTCAGTACATACTGTGTCTCCTGGTTGATCTGTCCGGCTCTCGCTGCGCAGTATCCACCGCCCTCAAGCCTGTTTTTCAGCTCTGCATAGGCCAGCGCCGAGCAGATCGAGTCCGTATCCGGGTTCTTATGCCCGATCACATAGACAGGTGATTTGGTCAGTGCCATATCTAAAATCCTCCTCCTTGTACGGCTCTATCATAGCACCTTTTGTTATTTTTGACAACAAGCACGATGACTCGCTCACGGTTCGCTGTCTTTATTTATTTATTTTGCACATTATTTTTCGAAGTTATCGTTGGATTTTGTTCAGAATTTACATTATATTAAAAGATTATTCATATTTTATTCACATTTTACTGCTATAGTATTCTCAGATCAGAAATGATTGGATTCTCAAAAGCAGATAGACAGATTTTTTCATAATAGCCCCGGCATCCGTATTGCCGGGGCACTCCTCATTTATTCACCATCCATCTTTTTCATCGCATCGTTCAGCGACATCATCTTTGCATCCAGCTTCGAGATAATCGAAGCGCACTCGCGAAGCTCCCGCGCAAAATAGTCCGGCGCATTTCCCTCATACTTATAATAAATCTTATGCTCAAGACTGGCCCAGAAATCCATCGCCATCGTCCGGATCTGCACCTCTACCTTCGTGGGAACAACTGCATCCGTCAGCGCGACAGGAACAAGGAGCAGCATGTGATAGCTCTTATATCCGCTCTCCTTCGGATGGCCCAGATAATCCTTAATGCTGAGCACAGTGAGATTATCCTGCCGCGCGAGCATCGCCGCCAGGAACTGAATCTCCGAGAAGAAGGAACAGGTGATCCGTACGCCCGCAATGTCATTGACATACTCGATCATATCATCGATACCGACATCGTGTCCCTGTTTCCGGAGCTTTTTCATGATGCTCTCCGGCGTCTTCAGGCGCGACTTCACATATTCGATCGGATTGTAAGAATACACATGATTCAACTCGCCATTCAGCACCTCGATGCGGCTGTTCATCTGATCCAGCGCAGACTGATAGATAAACATAGCCGTCTCAAAGCCATCCTCCCGCGGCTTCCTGCGGATATATTCCCGGATACTCATCTCCTCCGCCATTTTCTTTTTTACCTCCTGCTCAGATCCGCCTCTTTACAACATGGTCCAAAACCGCTATACTTCCTCTTAAAATAAGCGTTTGGAGGGCGTTCCATGTTCCGTATATGGGGAAAAATCATAAAAGACAATCATCTGCGTGAAGATATCACGATCTGCGACGACAGCCTGGATACACGCACGCACAAGGTTTTCCGGGCGCTGGACGAGATCTGCAGCGCCTTTGACCTTGGGAAACCGATCTGGCTCGACTCTAACATCAGAGAATTTCAGCGTCACGCCAGAACCCGTTTCCGGCAGGACAGCTTCGTCGAGCACATTGATTTTGATTATCTGGAATTTCACGTTATAGAGGAAGACTGATCACGCTTACTTTGAGAGAAAGCTCTGGATCAGATCCCATATGGACGATATGAAACGTGTGATAAAATTCCCGACCTTCTCGCTGTCTATGTCAATCCCGAGGGATTCTATCTTGCTGTACAGATCCTGCGCCTGCGACACCAGGGTGTCCACGTCAATATCCAGATTATTCAGCTTCAACAGCAGATTCACGATCTGCGAAATCTGCTCATCTGTCAGCTCCAGTTCCATCTCCGCAGCCGCCTGCGATACGAGCTCCGAGAGCTTATCCGGGTCATCCAGTCCCTGCTCTGCGACCTGCTGCTTCAGGTAGGCAATCAGGTCCGATATCTCCTCTGAGTCCAGCTCCTCGCTCAGCTCTCCTGTCAGCACCAGTTCATCTGTCGCCACCTCAAAAGCCTCGTCACTGACCTCCGTACCGCTGTAAGTCTCATATGCCTTCACAGCCCCGATCAGAGCCGCCGTGCCGCTGATGGAAAACGGAGCAGCTACGATCACCTTCGCGTCACTTACTCCCGCTGTCAGCAGCGCGTTACGGTACATGGCGACCGTACAGTAGCTGATATTGTGCGTCTCCACCGAAAGTCCCACGCCGCTCTCCTGCGGTATCAGCAGCACAGAAGAGAGAGCGCGCGTACCGACGACCGTGGAGCCCAGCGAATCGTCCAGGTACTCGTGTTCCATGGCATTTGTAATATAGATCGTCTCATAGGAAGCCGCCTCTTCCTCCGTAATCCCCATCTGTGACAGGACGCTCTCACGCTCCGAATCGCTGAGGTCTGCGCCAAGAGCCAGCACAGCCGTCCCTGCCGCCTCCGCGCGCAGAGCGCCGGTCGGCAGCAGAGCCGCCAGCATCACCACAGCTGTAAACAATGATAGCCATCTTTTCATCTTCTTCATCTCCCAGATTCTCCGGCCGCGCTGTGAGCGCAGATATCCGCACACCAGAGTTTTATATCGCTTATCACCTGTTCCTTGTTCAGCTCATTCAGAAGCTCATGCCGCCCGTGCGGATAAATCATGCAGCGCACATCCTCCATGCCGATCTTCCTGAGCATCGCCTCAAAACGGCGCGGTCCTTTTCCATTCTCGCCGACCGGATCCTCCTCTCCCGAGAGGATGAGGATCGGCAGCTCCTTCGGCATCCGGGCCGCCGCGCGCGGCGTAACAACCTCCTGAAAAGTCTGAAACAGGGCCTCGTAAGCCCCCAGTGAAAACTGAAAACCCATCCTGGAATCCTGCAGCATATCGAGCATCACCTGCGGATCGCGGCTCAGCCAGCTCCCCGTCCGCGCATTATCAGGGAAGCGCTTTGCATAACCGGTGCAGGTCAGCTGATCCAGCAGGCGGCTCCTGCCATCCCTGCCGCTGCCCAGCATACTGACGCTCGCAACCATCCGTCCCAGCCCCGCCAGGAAAGCCGGCTGCTGACCGGTTCCCATGATAATCGCACCGTCTACCTTCGATCCGCGGTAGATCAGGTAACGGCGCACAAGGAAGGAACCCATGCTGTGTCCCAGCATAATATATGGCACATCCGGCATATTCGCCGCCGTCGTCCGCCGCACCCGCCCTATATCTTTGAGCCAGAGCGAAGCGCCGTCCTCTCCGACGCAGCCCCGTTCCTCCGGGCTGTTCACCGAATCACCATGTCCCAGGTGATCATGTCCGATCACAAAATAGCCTGCCTCCGCCATCTGCGTGGCAAAGCTGTCATATCGCCCTATATATTCCAGCATCCCATGTACAATCTGGAGAACACCCTTCGTGTCTGTCTGCGGATCGTACCAACGGTAGCCGTGTATCATGTGAACCCGGTCGACGGAGTCCATATAAAACTCTTCCCGTGTAACCATGCTGTCCCTCGCTTACTATGTCTATACGGGTGAGTATATCACATCTGCGCATAAAATAGCGCAATTTCACAAAAATTTAAGACATTCTTCAGAGCTGTGTATTAATGAAAATATCATAGATCGCCCGGATCGCCTTCTCAAAATCCGCATCCCGGACGCCCGCAATCACGTTCCACTCACTGGAACCCTGATCGATCATCTTTACGTTCACATTGACATGTGCCAGCGCGGAGAAGATCCTGCCAGCTGTGCCGCGCGTGGACTTCATGGCACGCCCCACCACGGCGATCAGCGCAATGTCTCCCTCGACCTCCAGATAATCGGGGTTCACCGCACGCTTGATACCCGCGAGCACCTGCTGCTCGTGCGCCTCAAACTCATCGCGATGTACGATCACAGTCATCGTGTCAATCCCGGAGGGCATATGCTCAATCGAGATGCCCTGTTTTTCAAACTCCGAGAGCACCCGACGGCAGAAGCCGATCTCACTGTTCATCATATCCTTTTCAATATTGACAGCGACGAATCCCTTCTTTCCGGCAATCCCCGTGATCGTGTAATCCGGTCTGTGGCAGGTGCTCGCCACGATCATCGTCCCCTTGTCGCCCGGACGATTCGTATTGCGGATATTGATCGGGATCCCTGCCTTGCGCACCGGGAAAATCGCGTCCTCATGCAGGACGGTCGCCCCCATGTAGGCCAGCTCTCTTAACTCCTTATAGGTGATGACATCAATCACCGCCGGATTCGGAATCAGCCTCGGGTCAGCCACCAGACAGCCGGAGACATCTGTCCAGTTCTCATAGAGATCCGCCTCCACTGCGCTGGCGACAATCGAGCCGGTAATATCGGATCCTCCGCGCGAGAAAGTCTTGATCCTGCCGTCCTCGTAGGAACCGTAGAAACCCGGAATCACTGCATTCGGCATATCCGCGAGACGCTCACCGAGCAGCTGGTTTGATGTGTCCGCATCAAACTCACCCTTTTCATCAAAACGTATCACCTCTGCCGCATCCACAAAAGGATAATCCAGATAAGACGCCAGAAGAAGGCCATTCAGATACTCCCCGCGGGAAGCCGCGTAGTCGCTGCCCGCTCTTTCCCGGAAATTTTCCGCGATCTTCTCAAACTCCTCCTCCAGGGAGAGCGTCAGCCCCAGGCCCTCTATGATCTCCTCGTAGCGATCGCGAATCTGCTTCATCAGTCCGCTGAAATCTTCGCCGTTCGCCGCTGCGTAATAGCACTGATACAGAAGATCTGTCACCTTCGTATCTCCGTTAAAACGCTTGCCCGGAGCCGAGGGCACCACATATCTGCGGCTCTCCTCCGCCAGGACAATGTCCCGGACCTTCCGGAACTGCTCCGCACTCGCCAGAGAGCTCCCGCCAAACTTCACTACTTTTTTCATAATATACGTATCCCCTTGCAAAACTGTCTTTTGTAGTACCCGCCTATTATACCCATTCCCGGGCAGAAGTGCAAGTCTGATATTTCCTTCGTCTTTCCGATCCGGATGACCAGTACCTCACGACCAATTTCCTTCACGCGCTCCAGCGCATGAACGCTCTTTCCGGCGAAGTCCTCGACCTCGATCTGTGCACAGTTCTTCCAAAATTTTGCACCGTTTAACATAACAAATCTGGTGAGCAGATACGCCCTGCCAAAGGCGGGCCTGCTCACCAGAAACACGTGCATTTTTAAACTATTATTTTCCTGTTATCTTTCTTTTCCTGTAGAACGCATAGCCAAAGCCACCCAGCACCGCCAGTGCTGCGATAAGACCAATCAACGGCAGCCAGATATTCGTGGTATCGCCGGTCTGCGCCGAAGCGGTGGTCGTCACCACGGAACTCGAACTGCTGGAGCTGGAACTGGAGCTGGAGCTCGAACTTGACGACGAGGAGCTGCTGCCCGGCGTACTCGGGGTGCTCGGCGTGCTGGTCGTCACGGTGTAACTGACGGTCGGCTCCGGATACTCCTCGCTTCCTTCTGTTCCATCTGTAGATTCGTAATCCAGAATAGCTGTCTCATTGGTCGGCACCGTATAGGTCCCGCTGGCAGTTTTCTGGCTGGTCAGCGTCAGGTTGTAAGTCAATTCCAGCGAGCCGATCGGTACATTGATCTGCATCGTGAAGAACTCATCAGACACCGCTCCGTTCACTTCGTAGCCGGTCTCACACGGCGTATAAGTATAAGACGTTCCATCATCTGCGGTGATTGTATACGTACCATCGCCATTATTTGTTGTGGTTCCCTTATAATAGGTTAATACGAAGTCACCGTTATTGAAAGTTACGGTATTGCCATCCACGTTGGTGACCGTTGCCGCCGTTCCTTCTGCAGTCAGCATAAATGTGCTGTCTGTGATCGCGCCAGCGTCCGTCAGTGTGAAGTCGGCACCGATCACGTCAGTGATAGTTCCGCTCGCGATCTCGTAGAGAATCTGATCCTTTATGGTTTCGAACGTCGATGTCGCGGTAGTCGTCGAGATCTCTCCACTCTCGCTTGCAGAAACACTAATCAGATAATCCATCAGCTGTTCGCCATATGGATAACTCGTCCAATGATTCTCGTCCAACTTAAACGCGAATGCATAGTCTACCGTGGATAACAGTTCTTTATAAACAGAAACTGTCTTATAAATGGCAACCTCAGATCCGGACAATTCTGTCTGATTATTAAATTCGTCTGCAGAGACATAGGAACCCGCACTACATTCTCTATATCCCTTTGTAGAAGTTTCCCACTCTTCGGAAATAGCTTCCGTCGCTGCCAACGCGGCTTCTACATCTGAGGTTGGACTTGTGAGCGATGCAAACATATCGTTAGTAATTTTCCGATAGTCGTTAACCTCGTTTGTGTTACTTGTCGTATTGCCAAGCTCCGTATAGACAGACATTGTGACGCCAGTGTTCTCATCCGTCCACAGATAGGTAATGCCATCGCTGATCGTGATCAAATAAGTAGTATATCCGGCGACTTCCTCAGATCGCAGCATTTCCTGTGCTTTCAGAAGTCCGGCGTGGTAATTTGTTCCACTGCTCGTCTGACTCTTGAGCAGACCACTGTTTCCGCTTGTATCCGTACTGCTGTCAATTGTCGTCCACTCCGTCGCCGCCGCCACTGCACTGTAGTCCACAACTGCAGCTTTCACGTTTGTATTTTCCTTGGACGCCAATTCAGTCAGGAAAGCACCCGCTGCATTACGAACAGTTACACTTGTGGAATAATCCAGCACAAACAGCACAGCTACATTTTCTTTCCCTGACCCTGCGCCAATCGTCAGGGATACTGTGGTCTGATTATTATCATCCAGATCAGTTGCTGTCTTATCGATCTTGGGACTGTTTTCTGCTTCCGGCTCGGTATCAGACAAAATGCCATATATGTTAGCGACGGCAATCGTTTCCAATGATCCTCTCACTACATTGCTGCTCATCCCAAATGAACTCAAAGGGCCGTAGTCCTTGTGCTTGTGATAGAACCAGCTGATATACTTTGTACTGCCATCGGATGTGGTAACTGTCGTCGGATAATAAAGTGCTCTTGCGGTCTTAGTATAATCCTCCAGACTGCCATTTGTCACCGCTGGTAGAGCATACTGTGAGTCACCGTCTGCGTTTACACTGAAATTCAGGCTGTGTCCACGGATTACAACATCATAGTTCAGGGATTCGTTCTCTCCCTGGAGTTTAAACTTCGCTGCGGTTTCATCAGTAAGCGTCACTTCCTGAAGAGACGTATACTCAGAATCCTCATCCACATTATAATAAATCTTTACTCCCGGTACCCAGATGGATAATGTATCTTCTTCCTTATTTGGGTCAGAAAGATACTCATAGGTAACTGCGTTGTTGCCATTCCAGCCATATGCGTCGAAGGAGCAATGCTCTGTATCATTCGGTACGATAAAATTCACGAGGGCTTCGCTTTTATTAGCATTAATATTACGTACCAGCGGAGTAGTGTTTACCCCATATGCATCATCCGCGATGTCTCCAATAGTAGGACTAAGCGTATTGTAGGGCCAGACATTGCTGTTTGCAAAATCATACGTCAACGTGCCGCCCATGACAATGAAGTCCAGCTTACCCTCATCGGATGTGGATACCGTGGTCGCCTCGATATGGGACAGAGAATCCTCATACAGAAGGTTGCCTGTGCCGCTTGCCACAACACCGTTCGTGTTTTTAATTATTAATGTTGCGTCAGACACATACGTAGTGGTGGGTTTCGAAAGCGAAATACCTGTCCCGCCTTTACCGACCATAGTTACTACACCACCGTTGGAAATTTCAACATAATGGCTGCTTCCATATGTGGCAATACCGGTACAAATACCACTCTCTATCGTAAGCATTGCATCACTCGTCACAACCAGGCTTGCTCCGCCACCACTCCAGTTACCCAGACTAATCGCATCACCATTTGCTGTTACGTTTACAACAGCCTGGTCAGCAATTTTCATATATTTATAATTCAATGCAAATACATAACCGCCATTTAAGTCAACTTCTGTTCCTTCACCACTCATCAGAACATGACCTGTCGGACTTTTGGAATCACTTCCGATACAGTTGCCATCAACATCCATATAAACAATGGCACCCTCTGTGAATTCTATGTTGGTGGTTCCACCCATGACATAAATTCCGGCTCCTGCATTTGTGATGTTCAGAGTGCCGTTGGAAACATATACACCATCTGTGCCACTGGTTCCCGTTTCAAAATCAATACCTCTTCCAGACACTTTATCGATATTTACCTCAGCCGAATCATTAATATCAATCCTTACATCTCTTTCCGCATAAATACCGACTGTGCTACTTGTATGTGTACCACTCGTCCCAACCAGATTAATGGCAGAACCAGATCCACTTACAATAATATTTCCTTCATATCCAATCGTAATGCCCCAATGCGTAAACCTATTTACATTAAGGCTTGCACTACCCGAAACATTGATCGTGCCGTGATTTTCCATATGGATTCCCGAAGATGAAGTCAGATCAGAATTTTCTACATTGATATTCAACGCTGCACCATTGCTGACTGTGATCGTATTTCCGGAATATGTGTTTGTCTCTTCATTTAAAGAATACGAAGAATAAATTCCCGCTTTATAACAGTCCGTAATATTCACCACCGTGTTGCTCCCGGTGATTGTTATAGTGCCTCCGTTCTGACTGTCGATCCCGTATCCATTATCGTAACTGATATGTGTGCCTGATTGATTTTGGAGATTTACATCAGAAATAGAGACTTTTGCACCATTCTGAATAACCAGCTCACCGTTACTGTAAATACCGATTCCCGATATGGTAGTGTCCATCATATAAACATCATCAATGCTTACAGAAGTACCATCAATCGTAAGCGAATTACCCATTGTAAGGGAAATACCCGTTCCCACTGTATTGATATTTAACGAACCATTGCCATTAATCGTGACAGCTGTTCCGCCATTTGATGATGCGCTGTCCGCCGGGGCACCACCGATGCAGATACCAATCACTCCTGTGCTGATCACTTCTCCGGTAGCATCGACCACCACACCCGTAATTGTGTTTGTTCCTTCCAATGTAAGGTTCACAGTTGCGCCATCTTCCACGTAAATAGCAGCCTTGTGCTGGCCGGATTGCCCTTGCACAGTAATATTTACATTTTTTAACGTAATATCTGCCTGTACATTTTCAGTGACCGTGATTGCTGCTGTATCATCAGTAATCTCAGTGCTTCCTGTGATGGTATACGTACCATTCTCACTAACAGTTACGGTTGTATCCGTCGTGCTTGCATCACCGTTGCTGAGCGTCAGCCCAACTTCCTCTGTGGCCGCTTCCTCCGCGACAGTCTCCGTGTCGCTCTCATCAGCTGCTACAGAATAGCTTCCAAGCACAGCACTCAATGCAGACGAACTCGCTGCAACGGCAGACTCTTCTTCTGTTTCTTCGGTTGCCTCCTCAACAGACTCTACATCTGTCTCTTCAACATCTTCTTCCGCTGCCGTTTCTTCCGTCTCCCCGGTTGTTTCCTCAGCAGCTTCCTCTTCTGCTTCTTCGACCGCTTCTGCTTCCTCAGCAGTCTCTTCTTCTGCAGGGCTCTCCTCCTGCTCTTCTTCCTCGATGATTTCCTCCGTCTCTTCCGCGGATACCGCCATCGTCCCATTCGACATCGTGCCGGCTACCAGGACCAGCGCCAGCAGGAATGCCAGCCATCTTCTTCCTTTTTTCATAACAGTTACACACCTTTCTTTTTATTCTTGCTATCATGTCCGGAATATCTCCGCTGCTGCGGATACATTCCCGTTATTTTCTGTTTCCTGCATAACCGGATCTTGCCCGATATTCCCTCAGTCTTCTGTAAAAGGTACTGATACTCATATCGCACCGGTCGGCCGCTGTCACGACCGAGATCTCCCCCTTCTCCCAGGCAGCCACGAGCTTTCCGAAGTTCTTCGGTATCGTCTTCTTCGGCCTTCCGAACTTCACGCCGCGGGCCTTTGCACTGGCTATCCCCAACATCTGCTTCCTGTGATTTTCTTCTTTTGCAGCTTTCTCGTCAGAACATTTATCGAGTGCTGCCTGCAGGCCATCAATTTTACTCTGAAGCTCCTGCTCCGCCTGCTCCATCTGATGAATTACCACAAGAAGTTCTGTACAATTCATGTTCTGCAATACTTCTTCCGTCACCTTTCCTTTGTACCTCCCACACGAAAGCCCGATTGCTTTCGCTTTGTTACGCTTTGTTAATTATAGCATTATGTGTTTGCAAATGCAATCTATTTATTTGCATATATAATAAATTAAATTGCTTGCTTCCCATGAACAGGAAGTAAAAAAATCGGCTGGCCATAATGGCCAGCCGACAAGAGTTGTCTTTCTTCTTCATCTATAAGTTTCCAGAATCCTTTCCATCCGATCCATGACATCATCAGCCGGAAGTTCCGCGATAACCTCATTCACCAACTGTTCCCGGGCGTCTTCCAGCTCCTGCGATCTCGCGCCGGCGGACCAAAATGCGATGTATGCCGCTGTGTACAGCCCCGCCGCCTTAAGGCTCTCAATCAGTTCCCGCCTCTTTCCAACTGATAATCCAAAATATTCCGGATCGCAGATATACTGCCACTGCTCCTGATGTTCGGAAATCCAATGAAGCAGCCTTTCCAGTTCATGTTTTCCTTCCTTCTGAATCACCGTTTTCTTATTTTCGTCCATTTTCCTTCTCCTTCCGATCGTTTCTGTAAAATGATTTTCCTGTCGCCTGGTTCCGATCTCGCACAGATGTATTGTCACATAAATTTGTGGATTATTTATATCCTTCATCACAAAACCCCGGCAGTTCTCTCTGCCGGGGCCTCATATAAAAGACTGCCAGAATCTGCTTTTTACTGTCTGGCTGCATAATATTCTTCCAGGAAATCGTGGTAAATCTCTTCGCCCTTCAGGCGGGCCGCCACAGCCTCCTCAAACGTATCATAAGTTCCAAGGTTAATCCTTTTCCTCTGAAACTCCATGGACGCCCGCCATTTCCCATTCTCACGGCGATATACGCCCCGATGACCGCTGGTGTTTGCCGCGGATTCCTTCTGACAGGCAATCTTTTCCACACAGGTACCATCCACAAAGTGAATGGCCATCTTCATATTCTTCTTCCGTTGCTCCTCCTGGAGGCAGCCGCAGCTTCTGACATTATTGTGAATCAGTGCATCCGCCGAACAATATGTCTCATTCCCACAGTCGCAAGCACACTTCCAGACCACCGAGCCCCTGCTTCTCATAGAAGTCGCTTCCACCGCCATCAGCCTGCCGAAACGTCTTCCCGCAAGGTCGATCCTGGTTTTGCTGCTTGTCTCCTTTACAAGACAGCCGCAGCTTTTGGTGTGACCGGATTTCAGGTGACTCTCCTCCACAACAGTTTCCGCTCCGCAGTCGCACAGACAGTTCCAATAGCGATGCCCTTTCCTCACGGGTGCTTCCGACACCAATGTCAGCCTGCCAATCTTCTGTCCTGCTATCAGACAATTTTTCTTTGCCATGCGTTCCTCCTCCGTCGTTTTCCTTTCACCTTTTTCTATTTATTTTAGCACTTCTTTTTTGCAGTTGCAAATTTGTTATTTGCAAATACTAAGTTTTACATTGTTTATTTGTCGTCATACTTTCATTAAACTTGTAAAAGGGGTGAATTTCATGGATAATAAACATCAGAAAGAATATAAACTGATCGGGCTCAATATCGCCTATTACAGGAAGTTAAACGGCCTGACCCAAATGCAGCTTGCCGAGCGTGCAGGCATCAGTCGCACCCACATGAGCAATATAGAGGCGCCGAATATGCCTACCTCCATTTCGATGGATACGCTGCTCGATATCGCGGAGGCTCTGGACATACCCGCGGCCAGGCTGCTCAGTTTCCGCGACGCACTATGAGATCAGCTGGCCGCCAGGGCCAGCCGAAACACTGAAAATCTGCGGCAATTCTCTTTGCTGGAAAGTCTTTGCAATCTTCCGTGTTCCCTTAAGCATATGCGCATTTCCCTTTACGACGCTTAACACGATATGCTAAAATAGCCCGGAAAGGACAATCTCCATGTGGCTTGGCAAACGCTATCATTCACTTGACTATGAAATGAAAACCCGATATGGGCAGAAGCTTTATAAACTTGCACTCGACGGCGGTTTTACCTGTCCGAACCGCGATGGAACGCTGGATACAAGAGGCTGTATCTTCTGCAGTGCGGGCGGTTCCGGCGACTTCGCCGCAGATCGATCTCTCACGATCACCGAGCAGATCACGCAGGCAAAGGCAAAGCTGTCGGGGAAGCAGACCGGCAGCCTGTTTATCGCCTACTTTCAGGCCTACACGGGAACTTATGCTCCGGTAGAATATCTGCGTTCTGTCTACGAGGAGGCTATCGGCAGTCCGGACATCGCTATTCTCTCCATTGCCACCCGTCCGGACTGCCTCTCACATGAAGTACTGGATCTGCTGGAAGACCTGCACAGAATCAAACCTGTATGGGTGGAGCTTGGTCTGCAGACCATTCATCCCGGGACAGCCGAATATATTCGGCGCGGTTATTCTCTGTCTGTCTTTGACCAGGCTGTCGCTGCATTGACAACGCGTGGAATTGAGGTTATCGTTCACGTGATTCTGGGACTGCCCGGAGAGTCTGCAGATGACATGCTTGCGACGGTCCGATATATCGCCCGGATGCCGATCTCCGGCGTAAAATTCCAGCTGCTGCATGTCCTGAAAGGGACGAACCTCTGCGCAGATTACCGAAAACATCTGTTTCGCGTTCTGAGCATGGAGGAATACACTGACATTCTCATTCGCTGTATTGAACTTCTTCCGCCGCGAATCACCATCCATCGTCTGACCGGTGACGGACCGAGAGCTCTCCTCGAAGCGCCGGAGTGGAGCCTGCACAAAAAGTATGTCCTGAATTACATCCACCACAGCCTGAAAACCCGCGACACATGGCAGGGGAAAAATCAGGATTCGACTACTTCACCTGGATCACCTGATTCACGTAAATCCGGTTCACGTCCGTGATCGAGCTGTTCAGCGCCATGATCGCACTCACAGTCGTGCCGTACTTCTTCGCAATTGCAGAAAGGGTATCGCCGGATTTGACGGTGTAGGTCATGGTCGGCGATGTCGCCTTCCCCATCTCAACATCTATATAGAATTCATTCAGGTCCACATAACCGCTGACACCGGCCACGCGCCCCTTGCGGCTGTACTGCCAGCCATAGAGATCATGCACGATCCGGGGACGTTCAGAATCTTTCGGATCCGTCGTAATACTCATGGAAGCGCTATCCGGATAACGCGCGATCCAGAACGGACAGGTAACCTGATCTGCATACGGTTTGATATAAGAATTATAGAAGCTCAGCCCGGTGTACACGCCGAAGCGGCAGCCAGCTGCCGTAATGATCTCCCCGTATGCGTTGATGATCTTCGTCAGCGTCTGTCCCAGTCCCTTCACAACAGTGTCCTCCACGTCCAGCCACACCATCGGCGTGCGCCCGGCGAGGATACCGAGCACGGCCCTCGCGTCCCGCTTCGCTTTTGCAACTGTCACTGCGTAGGAATAGTTGTACACGCCCTGCAGCGGCACGCCGGCCTCCGCTGCACCTGCCCAGTTGTTCTCGAACTGTTTATCCGGGTTCCGATCCTTTCGGATCACCTTCAGGACCGCGAACTGCACGCCCGCGTCAGCGACTTTCCCCCAGTTGATCACACCCTGATAACTCGATACATCAATTCCTTTGGCACTCATAATTTTCCCCACTTTCCGCAATACCTTCATCTTCTTTATTACATTCCGGTCCGTGTAAAAATGTACCTCCATACAATGCCAACAGAAAAAAAGACCCCGGCAGTCCTCACTGCCGGGATCTTAAAAGCAGGGCTACCAGGATTCGAACCTGGAAATGACGGAGTCAGAGTCCGTTGTTTCTGGCTCCATTTTCCTTGATTTCTCAAGGTTTTCAGAAGGGTGAGAGGAAAATTGACCTATGGATTGACCTATCGGTCTGAATCTTGACTTTCCGAGCTGTCAGGATACTCTTTTTCTATATACTCTGAAACTTCTTTTATGATATATTTTGCCGCTTCAAATTGCTTCCTGGCATCTTCCTCGGACACAAGATAAAAATCACTATAGTCGCTTTCCTCACGAACCATTTTCATTCGCCCAAGTGTTTTCCCAAGCTCTCTCGGAAATTTATCTGTGGCCACATAGGTTTTATTAAAATAGCCAACCGCATCCTTATGACGTTTAAAATCAACATTCTCCAATGCAAGCAGTGACTTGATTACATAAAATGCCGCATAATATGACCTGTTTACGCTATCCCTGAAAAATTTATTGTCCAAACACAGCTCAGCATTTTTCAGTGTATCCTCTGCAAGAGAACGGCGATATTTTGATAGCGTTTTCTCCTTATCCTGCATTTACCTCAACCCCTTCATTTCTCACATTCCGATAGTATGGCAGGCTATCTACCCACTCATTAAAATGCTCCTCATTCTTTATAACCGGCGAAATATCCACGCCATACTTCATAAAATAGTCAAACGCGCAATCAGCAACCTGATCCATATATTGGCTGATCTTCGACTCTTCAACATTGACCAGTATCATGACATCCACATCTGAATTTTCTGTATAATCGCCACGGGCATAAGAGCCATACACCACAACCTTGCCCAATCTACTTCCAAATAATTTTCTCATATCCTGAGCAAACTCATAAATAATATCTTTAACCATCACTGGCATCTTTTCACCTCCCGCAAACCTTCATAATCAATCTATACACACACCTACTTCAGAAGTTGGCGCGCACCTTTTATTTCCAGCACGCGCCCGTCGCCTTCTGCTTTCCATGCGACTTCCTGATTCATCCATGCACAAATAACTTCTACTGGATACATTATAAGTGATTCCTATTAAAAAATCTACACTTTCATCATCCCGGCATCGAAGAACTTTCCGGCAGAGTTCACCGTTCTTCCTCGCACACAAATATCTGGGAACTGTCCCTCTGAAAATAGTACACCTGATCCGACAGAAACTCTTTTTTGCTCGTCAGTCTCTGGTTCGCCCGCTGCATGATATCTCTCAGCATCTCTGTTTTAATCTTTCCATTGTCAGGGAGAATCAATAGTTTATATATGGAAAATGGTAAAACATACAGATTTCCCATACCCTCCGTCAGCTTGGCGATCAATCCCGGATTAGTGATTATCGCAGCACCAAATGTAGTATCACCCTGCAAGGAATATACTGAGCTTTCCACATCTATCGACACATTCTCTATGCCATCAAGGATATCCGGTGTTTCTTTCAGCTTATACTTCACGTTCTCCATATTTTGCCGGGCAAGTATGACCACCGTCCCTTCCGTGACGCCCCACCTCTCCACCAGCTCATCATTCACCTCGGCTGTTGCCGTACCGTAACCGGGTAGTTCCCATTGCACATAGTATACTTGCGCCAGATCCAGATAGCGCGTATGTGGACAAAAGTACAACCGCTCCTTATTGCGTTCATGGTTAACCACTTTGCAACGCAGCAGTCCTTTCGCCTTGTTCCAGTCCAGCACCGGGGAATAATCCAGCCTGAAATTCAGATGCGTCTGCACCATGGATTCAATATAACCCACTGCATCCTTCACTGCATACTCCTGGCCCAGCACGTTTACAACATCTGCCCAATATACGATGATGCCAAGATTTGACTCTTCCCGTGAAATCCGCAGTCCCCGCTGAATACAGTTATTGTTCTTTTTGATTGTTTCCTCGCTAAAGCGAATCCCCTTCATTCTCTCCCGGCACATTTCCACAACTTTCAGCTCTTTCCCGTCCATATTTTTTCTATCCTCCGTTTTTCTCTCAGCTTTCTCCGCCGTCATCATTCAATACCGCGATCGCAACCGTCAATGCGCCAACTAAAATCGCCTTAAGTATGCTGTCCATTCTTCTCCTCCTGTTAAGTATTTGAGTCATCCGATGCGTATATTCTCTTCCTGTACCGGATAGATAAATTCAGCCGGAGATGTCCTGCACCTCCGGCTCTTGTACATGTTACATTTCTTCAACTTACGCTTTCTTTCATTTGCAGCTTATGCCGCCTTTGATTTCGTCCGGCGCAGGCTGTTCATAGCTTTCCGGTATGTACCCTCATCCATATCACCAAGGCTCGCAACGCCATAGCGCTGTAAAACGGTATCGAGGGCAATGCCAGTCCGCGCCAGTTCTTTGTTGATTGCTTCCGTGTATGCCGCAACCTGTTTTCCTGCGTCCGCGTTCTCCTGACGCTGGACATCCTGTCCTGACGTCTCCGGCTTCGCATTGTTCTGCTTCTGAACTGCTGCTTTATCGACCAGATTATAGACCACCTTCCCGTCCTGATTGATGACCGTCAGCCCTGCGATCTCCCGGTTCTCATTATAAGAAATACTGGAGACCGTAAATTTATCCGAAGTCACATAGCGGTTTTCCCGCATCTGGATATTGGCCTTTCCCGCGCTCACCCAGATGAACGGCGCGGTATAAAGTTCCCGGCCTATGCCATGTGAAAAGCAGGCTCGCTTAAAGGAATCTGATGCCTCGCCCTTCTCCTTCTCGGTGTTACTCTTTGTACCGACGTCCATCTTGGATATCCACTGCTTCTTTTCCTCATCCCAGATACTGACCTTGCAGTACAGGTTCCCGCCGATCACCTCATGGCTCCGCTGCCAGTTGTTCGCACCGTAGACCTCATCCAGAATCTTCATGTCCACACGGGCGTCCTTATAGAGCAAAAGTGACAGTCCCTTTTCACTAATAAAGCCTACCCTGCACTCGATCTCATTCGCGCGCAGGAGCCTGATTTCTTTCTGTCCCATTTATCCTACCATCCTTTCCATTGAATTTTTTGTTGCTGCCTCAATTAAACGGAAGATCTTCATCGTAGCCTATAAGAGCCATGAACCCGTTCTGATCCACCGTATATCCGTTATTATTCTGCCTGTCCGTATCCTGCCCGGTGTAAAGCGATTGTGATACGCCAGAAGTGGCCGTTTCACTTGCTTTTTTACTCTCCGCAAACTCCTGTTCCTCGACGAATACCTCAAAGAACGGCATTTTCACGCCGTCTCTGTTGATATATCTGCCCGTCTGGACATGCCCTATTACCGCGATCTTCGTCCCCTTGCGCAGATATTTCTCCGCAAACTCTCCAGCACGCCCGAGAGCCACAAGTCGGAAGTAGTCCACCTTGATGCCATCATCCCGCTTCTGCCGCTTGTCCACAGCAATCGAGTACCGGGCAATCGTGACCGGAGGCTCTTTCTGGCTATAGCTTATCTCCGGATCAGCGGTAAGCCTGCCAATCAGAATAATCTTGTTCACCGACTCACCGCCTCCCTACGCCACGGAAAGCCGCCGATAGCTGCTCTGTGTCAGATAATCCGCATAGATGTCCGGCTGCTCCGATTTCAGGCGCTTCGTGTCCACCAACGTCTTGCTGATGGATTTCCAGACTACCTTCCGATCGCCTACTGTTCCGATCTCTGCCTCCTTCAGATAGCTCTTGAGCTGGTTCGCTGCGGCGTTCTTTGCCGTCTCCAGCTCCTTCATCTGCCGGGATATGCGCTCATACTCCTCGCAGACGGACAAGGCTTCCTCCGGCAGCGCGATTGTCTCCCCGTTTGATACCCGAAATCGGGAGTTGAAGTAGTCCGTCGTCGCCGCGGAGCCGTCCGGCACAGGTTCCACGCCGCCCAGCACATGCGTCTCCCAGAAGTATCTCTCCATCGCGACAATCTTCCCGATCATCTCCTCATCCCGCTCTACCATGTGATAGAAGAAATGGTTTCCACCTACCAGCGCCGCGATATAGGTTCGCTTTGCACCTGTGACAGCCATATAATGCTGTACCTGCAAGATGTATGGGGCAGGAACACCATCCTCCCAAACTTCCTGCTTATAGGCCGATGCCGTCTTTGCCTCGAAGATACAGGCTTCTCCGTTATCGTTAATCACGCCGTCCAAATCCGCGAGCATGAACGGATAATCCTCGCTCTGCAAAAGCATATGTTTCTGGCGCACCTTTAAACCCGTACGCTCCATAAACTCCTTCCGCACTACTGGCTCCAACAGTGTCCCGAAGTGGGTGTACTCGTTTTCCCCTTCGTCCGGCTCTGCCTGCCCGGTCTTTTCAAGCCAGAGCTGATGCACTGATTTGAACGGATTGGTGCCCGCGATCACAGACACATCGGAACCACCGATACCTGTTGTACGATACCTCAGCCACTCCTGCCTGCTTAAATTCGCGGTCTTTACTACTACTCTCATAAATTTTTCACCTCCGTAAAATTTTATTTTTCTTCAATCAGTCCTGTGCGGGATTTCTTTTTTATCCCTCCCGTCATCAATAACGCCCTCATATGCTTCTCATCGTCACATTTCCCAGTAGGCACATCCGGTGGGAAAATATGCTGTTTCTGGATGAATGCGATCATAAAAACCTCCAGCTCCTCATAGAAAACCTTCCGGTAGAAATCAAATTCCAGATCAATTTCTATCTTCTGAGCCTTGGTACAATAGACCCCCAGCTTCTCACGCTTCCCATGGCTGCGATAGCAAGTCCGGTCACCTGCTTCCGTCAGCACTTTGTAAATACACTGCTCCAACAGTTTGATCTCGTGTTTCCCATGATAACTGAAAAGATAATACTGTACCTCCTTATCGGCTTCCAGTTCCTCCAAAGAGCTGATCCCATTCTTTGCAAGCAGCTTCCGCAACATCCTTTCCGCGGTTGTTTTCTCCCCGCCCACGCCGCGCTCCGCCAGTGCCTGAATTTTGAGAATCTTCTGTCTCTCTTTTTCTTCCACGCCTCTCTCCTTATCCTCAGAAACCGGAAAAGAGGACGCTCTTCCTTAAAAGCGTCCCCTTCTCTTCTTCTGGCTTAATATAAGTTTTTCATGAGCTTTCCTATATCTGCTCCAAAACAGAACGGGCATCATCCAGATAGTTCGACACCTCCTCTAGCATTTCCATATAGTTCTGCATTTCTTCGCCGCGCTCCCCGTCACGGAAGGAATCGGGAAGGTTATCATAGGATTCTTCTTCCTCACGCCGGACTGCATCCACGACATCCATGCCCTCTGTAATCTGGTCAAATACCTTACCAAGCCTGTCTCTTCTCTGCTTATTCATCGAGGAATCCTCCTTATGCTGCCCGAACCATCTGGTAGGCTTTATCAAGCATAGGATTTCCATCCACGGTTTTCGCAAAGAGGCTCTCACGGTAATTTGAGCGCTCCCGCAGCGGCCTCGCATGGGTCGTGAAATCGGATACCGCATTGATGAAACGGTAGGCATTCTTCCCGACATGCTTGAGATCGGGCGCGGCGTAATAGCGTTCTTTCAAATCCTCCCGCATCCGCTCTACGTTCCTCTTCTGCACATCTGTCGCCTTGGCGGGCAGCGGGATAAGTGTGTCGATGTACTCGTACACCTGACGGTCGGATAATTTCTTCTGGTTCAGCGCGTCAATCCCCTTCCCAAGCTCCGACATATACTTTTCAGCATAGAGGAGCGTATCCTTCGCGTCCTCAAGCTTGCCCTGAATGTCCCCGACATGGTTGGTAGACCAGGCACGCTTCGCTGTACTGAGCGCCAGGTTCAGGGTATTCTGGCATACCACACGTACCGGAGTCATCGCCGCCTTGATCGCACCCGTCCCGTCGTGGCTGTTCATGAATACCAGATACGGCGTGATCTCATCGCCGCTAATGATATAGCGCTGCGGAAGCCTCGCCAGTATCCATGTCCTCCTGCCGCCCTGCAAGGAGCCCGCCGTCTCATAAGTAACGCCCCCGCCCAACAGTTCATCTGTAAAGGCGAAGGCGTCCTCATTCTGAACGACCTTGTAACGGTCTGTGACGATTCCGAGTACCTGATCGTCCGTCTCTCTTACATTGGCCTTGAAGCCCGGCACAGGCATCCCGTCCGCGGTCTGAACCTCTTTCTGGATAACCCGCCAGTCAAGCCCAGCGAGCTCCAGCGCGCTCAGGGAATCCGGCGCCTCCTGCACCCGTGTGCCAAGCCCGTGCCACGGTTTTGTCCTCGTGTAAAACATTGTTTCTACGTTTGCTGCCATTTTCATTTCCTCCTTTGAAATTGATTGGGTTTTATTATTTCAAAGGTATTGTTTATGATTGAAAATGACGGATTTTACAAAAAGAAATTCTCTGACCGACTTTTAAGTATCTTTAGCTATTTCCGATAAAGTGATTCTGTCATACGCCCCATTTTTCGTATCTTCCGGATGAGGTTCCAAGCCAATTATCGTGATTTCCTGCTGTCCCGGTCCGTAGACCCAGTACATTCTCATTGCGCTACTTGTCTGATTCTCAAGATAAGATTGCCAGACTTTCATTCCATAGCGTCTGGATAATGGCGGAATCTCGTGTGTCTGAAGGCCTGGATAAACAGGGGATTCTGACAGCTTTTTCATTGCACTCCCCCACTTTTTGTACAGCCGTTCCTCTGATTTCTTCATCGTCCCATCATGATATTTCTGTTGTAGCTCATTCCACAGATCATACATTTCCGGGATTCCCATGCGTATCTGAAAACTCATTTATCCCCCATTCAAAAGTCCGATAAGTTGATCGCCGCCGACACTTTTCCTGCTTTGAAATTTTCCACCGCTCTATCCATATCCGCCAATGTTTTTGCCGAGATACTCTCGGGCACGGTCAATTCCCGCGGTTCCAATATAATACAGCCATTTTCATATTCTTTTACGTTATAATACTGATATGCCGCCCCGCGGAGCGTAACCCTTTTCTTACTGTCGATATGAACTGTATAATCTTTCAACGCTTCCATGAATATCCACCTCCATAGATTGGGTGGGATTTCCCACTCTTAATTGTATATTACTCTCTACTCTGACTTCTGTCAAGGTCAGACAGTTCCTTCCAAAAAATAATCTCAATCAGCATAAAACATTGCAGACACTATCCACGAGCGGGATATGAATATTATTCACTAGCGAAATAAGGGGTGACATATCGCCACCCCTCTTGAGCCATCAGTTTAACCATTCATACGAGGACACATCGAATGCTGGTGTGGAACTGGTGCCATACGTCCCGGTATAGGTAGCAGAAGCAACTTTCAGCTTATCACCTGCTATAAAATTACCATCCGAGATATTCAAATAGACATACGCAAACGCGCCATTATTGGTCATGGCACAGTACAACATATTCCCGTTTATAGTATAAACTTCCACACTGCTGAAAGAAACCTGATCTCCAACCGAAGCCGATCTATACCAGTCTCTAAAGTTATCTGCTGTAAGAGCGGTAGCCGTACTTGTTGCAGATTCTGTATCAGTTTCGACATTCTCGGTTGCGTATTCATCATACTCACCCACGGTGCTGTTGTATAAGTCCTCCATTGTGGAAGCATACCAGATAACCTCAAAATCGGTAAAGGAATAAGCTTCTTCCTCGGTATACATAGCACAGTAAGACTCGCACAGATAAGATCTGCACAAATCTATATCAACCTCACCTTCCCACTGATATTCAACATAATCATGAATATTATTATAGGCGATCTCTACCTGCTCATCTGTCCATTCGTCGATATTTACGGATTCATCAGCTCCAAGCTCTTTCAGGTACTGCCTCATCTGATCATACTCACTGAACTCTTCCTCTGCTTCTACAGTTTCAGCCTCTTCCTCAACGCTTTCCCCGGTTTCCTGCTGTGCGGACTCTTCCACGGATTTTACCGGGCCATAATGACCCACCAGAGTATCATTATCTGTGCTTTCATCAATATACAGGCCGCTGTCCGGGTACATTCCCGCGTATGAGGAATACAAGGCGTCCATAAAGATTTTCACCTCGTATGCCGTATATGTCTCGTCTGCATCCGGAATCGCGAATCCTGACACCGAGAATGTCTCTTCCCCTTCATATACGCTAAACTGGATATCCACAAAATCGTTCACAAATTCCACAATATAATACTCTCCGGAATCGGAAGTGCCGCCTGTCCATTCTTCCGCTCCATAGGCATAATCCAGAACGGACTTAATCGACACGGTATCATAATTACCAAGATAACCATTCTGAACCGATTCAATGATTTCCGAAATATCCACTGTATCCGAGTCTCCGGAAAAACCAGCTATTACGAATACTGCAATCAGGACGACCACAACAGCCACAACGGCAATCAATCCTTTTCCGAAACGGAGCCCCTTTTTCTTTTCTGCGCCCTTACCCGAAATTCCCTCCGGCTCTTTCGCAGCTTCTGGAAGAGTTCCTTCTGATTTACTGGAAAGAGTATCTTCTATACCCTCCTCCACTGCCGCGCCGCAGTTAGAGCAAAACACATCTCCATCGTTCAGTTCTTGTCCACATTTTGAACAATACATTTTTTAATTCCTCCTAAATTCTCGTTATGTCCTTTCATCCAGCCTGTTTTTAATAAAACGTAGCCCATATGATCCCCGCGCTGAGCGAATCACTGTATGTTTCCCCGCTGTCCAGAAACACAATGCTCTGTAAGGTTACTTCATAGCTGTCGCCATCTGATTCGTAATAAAATCCAATCCTGAGATCTTCATCATAGATCGGCGAATAGCCCTCCACATAAACCTTATAGGAACCGCTGTCAATCTTTTCTTTTGACCACTTCGCCGACTTGAGGTTATCGTCAATGATTTCACCGATCGTCTCTGAACCAATGCTGTCAAAGGAAATCGCTTTTACATCAGAGTAAATGCCACCTCCGGTGCTAAGCAAAATAAGCAACGCGATAACAATCACCGGAATGCCGATACACAGATTCCTCTTCGCTTTATTCAGCTCTTTTTCTGTCAGCTCCTTTTTATTACGGGAGACAAGCTCCCTTACGCCGTCAGCCACATAGGCAAAGGCTGCCACCAGAAAAAGGATTCCAAATGCAATGCCCCAGAAACCTCCTTCGCCGAACAGTATTCTCGCAAGTATCAGAAACACAATCCCCTCAATGATCGACAGAACATTCCCGAACTTAACTGCCACCATGTTCAGCAGGGGGCTGTTCCACAATCTGGCAAGCCCCTGCTCCGCCTGCCCGGAATCCGCCGAGGCCGTTCTCTGGCCATTCTGATCTGGCTCCGATATCTCTGCGCCTTCATATGCAGGACTGTCCGCCTCCTCATATTCTGCTCTCGATGTGCTTGTGCCGGACGATGGCTCGCACTCGGATGGCATCTTCTGCTCCTCTTCCGTTCTCACTTCCTCACCGATCCTATTTCCGCAGCTTGGGCAGAAATGGACTCCCTCCTGTAACTGAGTTCCACATTTTGGACAATACATAACTTTTCCTCCTTCATTCCTTTGAAATTTTCACTTGTGCCTTATTCAGTTGTCATCATTGTGAATCAGGCTCTCCTGTTGCTGATTTCATGAGCTGTCACTGACCTGTCTTCACGAGTTGTCATCAGGCT
>JAJPXQ010000102.1 GCA_021205385.1 Lachnospiraceae bacterium
TCCGATAAGAATCCATCGACACGCGGAATTCTCATTTCACCTTTTTCTTCAATTATCTTGTCATATTTTTTTAGAACCTTAAATAGCCATTCTGAATATTCATCAAAAATATCCCGTGTGGTAATCAGCATATTCCCCCAAATAGTAAGCTTCCCATACATAACTTTCATAAAGAAGCTGTACATTTCGGGATAATCACTTTTCATGATAGATTCCATAATCACCCAATGTTTATCTTGTCTGGAATCTGGCAGATTTTTGTATAAATATCCGGCGTCAGGATACTTGACAGCCGGAAAGGCCATGATAATTTTGTGTTTTTGGAGAATGTCATGAATCCTGTCTGCTGAGAGAATGTCATTCTTAATAGATGTCCTCCCCCCACGATAATCAAAGAAATATCTTCTGTAATGACATAATCCAATATACTTTATATCAGAGGAGAGATTTTTCCATCCCCAATATTGTGCAGTCAGTTCACAATAATATGGATTTTCATTCGAGATATTATCATCAATGTTATCACGTAGATAACCCAGTTCGTCGGCTCGTTTGTCTGAAATCATATTGCCAACCTTTATAACACGATAACAATCAGGAACAATCGAGTCGTCAAATTCTTTGTGTGTTACGCATAAAATTGTCGTGTCCATCAATCACAATCTCCACAGGATGTTATTATTTTTTTGTCTACTTTATGCTCTTGAACTATTGAAGCTTCTGCAAGGATCGTCAAAATAAATACATACATAACGCGGGAAGAATCCATAAAGCTTAAGTTTATTAACGTTATGACAAGATAAAGTATGCACCACTTTATTATGGTTGTCTCATTATTGTCATTTTTGCGGATTTTCTGAAGTGTAGATTTCAGGAAAACGATCACCCACAGCAGCCCACATATTCCAAACGTAACCAGTAGTCCTATAAGCCCTACATCAGATCGATAATACTGACCTGTCGGGCCGTACATTAACTCAGAACCTGCAATCCCCTTACGAGCACTCAATAATCCCATTCCCAATATGGGATGGTTCAGAAATTGATTAACATAAAAAGACATTGTCTGAAAACGAATCATGATGCCCGTATCGCTGCTAACATACGCTGCTGCAGCATATGCGAAGGTGTCTTTTGAGATTAAGGCCCCCACTACACAAGCTATTATTCCAATGACTAACAAAAACTTTTTCCACGATCTGGTTCTTTTCTCAAACATATAGCACATTAACAGAGTCGCAATGAGATATAATAATACGGTGCGTGTCTTTACTATTAAGATGAGTTGCAGCATAGCCAAGATAAGATTTATGATATCTTTCTTGCTATATTGATTTCTCATGACTCGGACTGCGGAAATAATGACACTAAAAGGTAAAACCATTCCACCGACTGAAAACCTTATTGTTCCGTATCGAAAATTCTGAGCTGAGCTGTCATCCAGGAGCAGAACATTTTTTCCTGCAAATGTATATAAGAAAAATGCGATAAAAGCAACAATGGAAGAAATAATTGCAACGTTAATCAAAACATTTGCGACTTCATCAAAACAGATCCTGTCTTTGAACTGCAAATAAGCCTGATAAGAAACGAAAGGCACAATGTAATAAAATGCTTCTTTTAGGGTCAGAATAATCGGCTGGTGATATTGTGAATAAGTCCAAAATACCTCAACAACAATCAGAAGGAGTAACATAAGCCAAATGCCAGTAAATTCACCACTTATACGAAATTTACCATTACGTGACACAGCCAGGATAAGAGAGAGTATTGAAGCCAAAAATATCAAAATGTAAAGATAATCATTAGAATACAATCTGTCTCCCAATGGCAGGTATTGATAGAAACCAAAAAAATTTGTCATACAGACAAATACTAATGCCAAGAATATTTTGTAAATTTTAACTCCTTCTTCTTGCATCCTGATTCCCATCCATAGTTTTCCCAATCTCTTTTCTCAGGAAGGCTTTCAGCCCCCGTCTATAGTTTTTAAAATACAGTTCTTTTTTAATGCAGCGAAACAGAAACTGTACCGTACAGTATGTGTATGCGGCTAAACGGTTCGTGCCTTCATAATGCAACCAAATCAAATAATACTTATTTCGCACAGAATAATACTGACTCAACGTTGATCCTGCTCCGGTAGTGGCGCTGACCTTGTGGTAGATAAGCGAACTTGGAACGAAATGAATTTCAAAACCAGCTTTGACCACTCTCAGACAGTATTCTGCATCCTCCTCATATAGAAAAAAGTCTTCATTCAGTGCACCTACCGTATCAACAACCCGGCGTGCTATACACAGACAACATCCGCTGGCAAATGATACCTTGCAAGAGGAAAGATTAGAATCAGAGAGGATTTCATTATAATGATAGTGCTCTGTACGCCCGGTTCGAGGATTTAAACTTCCCCCGGCGTACCATATTCTATCAGGCTCTGAATAATATCTGATTTGTGGAGTGGTAATGCCGCAATCTTTACTGGACTCAAAGCCTTTCAGCAACTTCTCCAGGAAATCTGCTTCGACTATCGTATCATTATTCAAAAGAAGATAGTAATCTGCATTTTCAGCATACCTTATTCCAATGTTATTTCCAGCCGAAAACCCTCTGTTTGTATCTGACTGAAGTAAAGTAAAGGGGTAGGATTCTCTGTATTTTTGCAGACGTTGTATAGAATCATCCGTACTGCAATTGTCCACAACAATGATTTCAAACTCCACATTGTGTATAGCCGAGAGACTCTCGAGGCAACTGATCGTATCTGCAGCGCCATTATAATTAACCAAAATGACCGCAACCATTAAGTTCTCTTTCTAATTTCCAAAAAAATGTTCCTCGAGCATCATACACCAGCAGTGATAAATGGGAAGATGAAGTTCCTGAATTCGATAAGTTTCTGTTTCTGGTACTATAACAGAGACATCTGAGACTTTTGCTAGTTCTCCCCCATCGGCTCCAGTGAGCCCTATCACTTTAACTCCACTGGCTCTTGCTACAACAGTGGCATTAAGGATATTTTTGCTGTTTCCTGAGGTCGAAATACCCAGAAATACATCACCGGCACGCCCATAACCCAGGAGTTGTTGTGCAAACACACCCAGACCATCCACATCATTAATATAAGCAGTGGTTAAAGCCTCATGAGCCACAAGTGGAATTGCCATAAGCGGCTGTTCAAGATTATCTGCAAGCGCCGCTCCACGTTCCATATCCACAGAGATTAACTTCTTTTTCATTTCAGGGCTTACTGGACGGGAAAGTTTAAAGCGCTTCATCAGTTCTCCGGCAATATGTTCAGAGTCCGCAGCGGAACCTCCATTACCTGCAATTAATAACTTCCCGTCATGGAGATAGCATTCCTCCATAATCAAATATGCCTGCTCAATATCCTGCCGGATAGAAGTTAATACAGGATAGCGACTTAACAGGAGTTCTATATGCTTTTCCAGTTTTGAATCAAGCATATGTATTTCCTCCAGTCATCGCATATATTTTATTTATGGCATTCTGCAGCGAGTTTGCTGTCAGATCCTGATCATATTTCTGAGTCCCGATTAATGCTGTTCTGCATCCTGCTGCTTTGCCTGCTTTTATATCGCTATCTCGATCACCGATCATCCAGGATTGAGACAGGTCAATGTGGAAATCTTTTGCTGCTTTCAGCAATAATCCAGGTTTGGGTTTATGACATTCACAATCTACCTTCAATTCCGGCACTTCTCCTGCATAGCCTTTATCCGGGTGGTGTGGGCAAAAGTAGATGCCATTCAAATAAGCGCCTTCTTCTCCCAGCAGAGTTTCCATTTTCTGGTGAATTCTCTCGAGTTCTTTCCATGTCACTTCTCCCCTGGCAATCACAGGCTGATTAGTGATGACGATAGCAAGGTATTCGCTGTTATTAATTTTTTTAATAGCCTGAGCTGTTCCTTCTATCAATTCGAATTCGTCAGGTTTTCTCAGAAAACCCACATATTTGTTGATGGTGCCGTCCCTGTCCAGAAAAATAGCTTTCTGCTTCTGCCTGAGATTTTTTGCTTTAATGACTCCATCCTGAAAATCTTTACATACAGCCTTATATCTGTCAGGAGTCCCCATATCTTTGACATATTCAGGACTGTCATATGCAAACATCTTCCCGGTTCCCGCTAATGGCTTTAATAACTGTTTGTCCAGGTCAATTTGGGGAGAGTCCACATTTATATCCAGGATTGCCGGAGATATTACATGAATACCTGCATTTACCCTGTTTTGGTAGAATTCCGGGCGCTTTTCCGATTTTTCTATCCAGTGTCGAACAGCTTTAGTGTCAGAATCTGTAACGATCAGGCTGCTGTCATATGGATGATCATTGGGGTGTGTAAATATTGTAACCAGTCCGCCTTTGTCTTCGTGATATTTCACCATGCGGTGAAAATCTATATCAAAGACTACATCTGCATTTAATAGAAGAAATTTTTCTGTGAGCTTATCTTTCAGTCTGAACAATGCGCCCGCATTTCCAAGAGGTGTATTTTCAACATAATATTCAATGTGAACGCCAAAAGGCTGACCGGTAATGGGAGAAATTTTTTCCCCATTTCCGAAATATTCACTAATAATATGTCCGAGATGTCCAACAGTAATAATCAGATCATCAAATCCTTGATTTTTCAGACACTGGATTTCTCGCTCCAGAACCGGGATGCCATCAATAGGGATCATCGGTTTCGGAATATCACTGGCTACGGAAGTAATCCTTGTTCCTTTACCGCCGGCCATAATCACAGTTTTCATGTTTTACAGGATCCTTTCCGTAGTTTGTTCAACGAGGACTGTACGATTCAGGGCTATAATAGATTACTCTTGTCCCACTGTTTTCAAACTTGAATGGAATATACAGCAGCTCTTTCATTGCATCCATAACCGCATCTTTGTATTCCGGCTGAACATAAAATAACAAGAAACCTCCACCGCCTGCTCCAAGAAGCTTTCCACCTAATGCTCCGGCTTTCTTGCCGCAATCATATAAAGCGTCGATATTGTTCGTAGAAATAGAGGCGCCCGTTTGTTTTTTCAAATTCCATGTTTGATCCAACAGTCGGCCAAATTCATCAAGATCCGACGAAGAATTTCTTAGTACTTTCTCTGCTTCTTCCACAAGCGACTGCATTTCCTGTAATTGTTTTCTTTTTTCCGGAGCGGAAACACGATTGAGATTGTGCAGGCTGGAAGAAAATCGCGTAAAACCAGTGAAAAACAATAATAGATTATTATTTAACTGCTGCTTTCTCTCAGGAGATATAATGACAGGCATCACCTCATAACCATCCGGGCCAAAATTAATACGATTAAAGCCGCCAAAAGACGCTTCTATTTGATCCTGCCAGCCTCCAGCTTCATCGCAGAGGACACGTTCCAGATAGATCGCTTCATCAGCTAATTTTTTCTTGTCCGCATATTTTCCTTTCAGAGCATAAAACGCGTTTAACATGCCAACCGCAAAGGAACTGCTTGTCCCCAGCCCGGAACGGGCAGGGAGGTCTGCTTCATAAGTCAGGCGTATCTCATGCATATCCAGCATTTTCATTGCGTTTCTGATAGCCGGATGCTGTATATCGTCAGTATTAGTGACCCTTTCTGTTACTGAATATGACAATTCTGTACTATAATCAAAAAAGCGGGGCAGGTGACGAACATTGACATAACAATACTTGTCAAATGTAGTAGCTAATACCGCTCCGCCGTTTTCTTTAAAATAGTCTTCTATATCTGTTCCTCCGCCAAAAAATGACATACGGAACGGCGTCTTTGTAATGATCATTATTCTTTAATTCCTGTTTAGAAATAGATTTTCATATTCGTTGGCAATAAACTGCCAGCTATAGTATTCTTGAATCTGACGACGAGCCCTGCAACCAAGAGCATTGATTTCGTTTTGCTTCATTTTATCAACATCATCAATCAAATGAGCTAAATCACCATCATTCGTTCCCCAATAGAGCGCACCGTCTGCGCCACACTCACGATTGAATCCCACATCATAAACAAGATTTAAATCTGTACTGCCCAAGGCTTCAAGCAGGCTGGGATTTGTTCCTCCTACTTCGTGTCCGTGGATATATCCATAGGCATTTTCGCGAATTTTTTTTAGAAGTTGTCTGTCATAAACGGTTCCCACAAATTTTATACGAGAATCCTTTTTAAAATGAAGTTTTACATCCAGTTTTTCCAGAAACTTGTCGTTCTCAGTTGTAATGATCGCGAAATCCTTCTTTGTATTGCTCTTCATAAATTCCCTGATCATAACCTCAAAATTATTTTCAGGGACAAAGCGACCAACGCTAATATAGTATTCATGATCTTTCAGTTTCCAGTTTGCAAGCCACTCTTTGTACTGAGGGGCGTCATCCGCAATCTCCGAAGGCTCTATGTCAGAACCATATGCAATATATGTCGTCATTGGCTCGTACTTTCGATACTCGTCCTGTATGTATTGTTCTATATGGCGATTATCACAGATAACCAAATCGCTATGCTTTACCATTCCACGTTCTGATAAGGCCCAATATTTGCGAACCAGAGAATTGTATTTCCTTCGCAATGATTCACGACCATCCGGATTATTCCAATATTTGCCCCCAGCCTTATGAATTTTTCGTGCAAAATATCCCATGCAAAAACCCACACGTGAAGAAAGAACATACACAATGGGATGTTCTATATTATTGTCTTTTATATAATTACAGCAATACTGCAG
>JAJPXQ010000112.1:0-20665 GCA_021205385.1 Lachnospiraceae bacterium
TACGTATTGTGAAATAAGGGAATATGGCTTTACCCTTATGTCGCTCTAATCATATTATTGATATGTGATGGCACAAATGGGAAGGCCGGCGCGAAACCATGCGTCGGCCATTCTTTTATCACGTATGCTGCTGGAAACGGTCAGCCGGCCATCCTCCGTCGTCAACAGGATGTTTCTTATCTACCTTTGGCAGGAAGGGAAATAGCTCTTCATAGTGCTCCCATTCCTCCTCATTTTCAATTCCGGCCGGTATCAGCCCGGTCATGTCACGCGCAGAGCAGGTGCTCAGATCGTCATATTTTTCCGTGTGTTCTTTACAGTTCATATTTTCTCACTCCTTTCTCACAGTATGTGTTAGAATAGGGAAGGCTATGCAGAGGGAAAAAGGGATTTCTTTGGAAAATCTTCAGAATTGTATGCGTTTCATCTTTAGATTTGGATTTTATAGTGAGGACGGAACAGGAGAGAAGCGATGATGGATACTTATCATGTGCTGGTCGTGGAGGACGATCAGGAGATTCGCGACGGGATCGCGATTTATCTGAAGAGCCAGGGCTACGAGGTCTACAAGGCCGCGGACGGCATCGAAGGGCTTGAGATTATCTACCGGGAGGAGATTCACCTGGCGATCGTGGACGTCATGATGCCGCGCAAGGACGGCATCCAGATGGTCATGGAGATGCGCAAAGACAACGATTTTCCGGTCATCATGCTCTCGGCGAAATCCGAGGAGGTCGACAAGATTCTGGGGCTCAACATGGGTGCGGACGACTATGTGACGAAGCCCTTCACGCCGCTCGAACTGCTTGCACGCGTGAACTCGCATCTGCGGCGCTACCGCCGTTACCTCGAGATGGCGGCGAAGGACGGCACGGAGGAGGAGCACGTCTACCGTATCGGAGGTCTGGAGCTCAACGAGGAGAAGGTCGAGTTGCGCGTCGACGGCGTGCCGGTGAAGGTGACCTCGACGGAGTACCGGATCCTGCTGCTTCTGATGAAGCACCCGGGGCGCGTCTTCTCGGCGGACGAGATTTACGAGCGCGTCTGGAACGAGCGGGCGGTGAACTCTGACACGATCATGGTGCACGTGAGAAATATCCGCGAGAAGATCGAGATCGATCCGAGAAATCCAAAATATCTGAAGGTGGTGTGGGGAGTTGGCTACAAAATGGAAAAACAGTAAGACTGCAGGAATCCTGCTCGTGCTTGTCCTGTCGATGCTGGCGGGCGTCGTCATGTGCAATCTCTATCCTTTTTTTCGGGAGCAGGCGGCAAGGAAGATCGCGGAAGGACTGGAAGAGGAGGCGGTGGATGAGACGAGCGCGGAGGAGGTCGTGCTCGAGGTGGATGAGGAGTACGCGCGCTATCTGCTCTCGTCGATCTGTTATCTGGACTATGAGATCACGCCGGACACGGACGCTTTCGCCTGGTTTACGCAGAACTACGATGTAGACGGACTCACGGTCGCGCAGCGGGAACAGCTGACAGATGAGGCGAATCAGCTGATGGCCAATCTGCGGAACCAGTATGTGAACATGCAGGGGCTGAACGGCTGGTATGGTTACGCGGTGAATACGGAGAAAAGCTACGGTAGTGGAGGACTGAGCGCAGAAATTTCCGGCTACGAGGCGGAGGATTACGGTGCGGTCATTGTGATCAGCTATGACAGCCGGGGCGTGCCGAGTATTGTCAGCAGCCGGGGGATGATCTTCGAGGACACGGAAGGGCTTGAATATCTTACAAATGCTTCCATGTCGGTGCTGCTCCGGGATAACGGGATGGCGGAGTCCGATGAGGCAGACGTTACTGAATCGTATTCAGAAGTGACCGTTGAAGAGGGGGAAGAGACGGATGCAGAGTATTTCCGGACGGAAATGACCACGGAGGAAACTGTAGAAGAGACGGACATCTCAGCGGCGGAGCTGCTGCGGGAAGTGCCGTTTCCAAAAATACAGAACGCGACGTTTGTGTTCGGCGTCTACACCGGCGCGTCGCAGAGTGCCCATGTATCGGACTACTACACACAACTCTCCGCGTACCGGCAGAGCGGTTACACGATTGCGATGATTGGAATCCTGCTTGTGATGTTGGCGTTCGCGCTGCTTCTGCAGAATATTCCGGCGCTGCGGCTGCGGGAAGTGCTGTTCTTCCGGCTGCCGTCGGAGCTGAGCCTCTTCCTTGCCTTCTGTGGCATCAGTGCGACTTATGTTCTGGTGAAGGCAGATGTTTTCGTCTGGTACTCGCTTTCAGGAGGACTCGTGGACGATCTGAGCCGTATGGGCTTCGGGGACGCCGCGCCGCAGGCCGCGACGGGGCTGCTCTGGATTCTGTGGAGTCTCTTTGCGCTCGGCTGGTACTGGATGGGCGCGTCGCTGCTGCCTTATCTGACGCATCCGCTGCGCACACTGGAGGAGCGGATGCTCTGCATCGGCGCCTGCCGCTGGATCAAAAAGAAATGGCTGAAGCTCTGGAACTGGGCGACGGAAGTGCGGCTGGACGAGAAGAAGGAAAGGGCACTGGGAAGGCTGATTATGGCAAATGCGCTGATTGCGTTGTTGTTTGGCGGCGTCTGGCTGCTGATCATTCTGATTTTCGGCTGGAGACGGTCACCCGCGGCCATGCTTTTCTCCGGAATCCTCTGGATTTTGCTCTATTCAGCTCTGCTGTATGTATTGACAAAACGGAAATGGGCGTGCGTGCTTTCCGACTATGAGAAACTGCTACGGGCTGCGAAGTCGATTGCCGAGGGACGGGCGGACGAGACGCTCGCTGAGGAGATGGGCGTCTTCGAGCCGGTGCGCGCCGAGCTTGGCAGAATACAGGACGGCTTCCAGAAAGCCGTGCGCGAGGAGGTGCGAAGCCGTAATACCAAGGCGGAACTGATCACAAACGTTTCGCACGACCTCAAGACGCCGTTGACCGCGATCATCACCTATGTGGATCTCCTGAAAAAAGAGGATCTGACGGAGGAAGAGCGCAGAAGCTATGTGGCGACGCTCGAACAGAAATCACAGCGGCTCAAAGTCCTGATCGAGGATCTTTTTGAGGTGAGCCGCGCGGCGACCGGGGACGTGGTGATGAATTACGACGAGGTCGATCTTGTAAACCTGATCAAGCAGGTGCGCCTGGAAAATGAGGATAAGATCAGGGAAAGCCCCGTTGATTTCCGCTGGAATCTGCCGGAGGAGAAATGTGTGCTGCGGCTTGACCCACAGCGGAGCTATCGCATCATCGACAATCTGCTGCAGAATATCCTGAAATACGCGATGCCACAGTCCCGTGCCTATATCGAGCTTCAGGAACGGGAAGGAAAAGTGACGGTCAGCTTTAAGAATATGTCGGCGGTGGAGATGAATTTCACACCGGAGGAGATCACGGAGCGCTTCGCGCGCGGCGATCTCTCACGTAATACCGAGGGCAGCGGTCTGGGACTCGCGATTGCGCAGAGCTTCACCGAGCTGCAGGGCGGGGAGTTCAAAGTCGAGACGGACGGAGATCTCTTCAAGGTTACGCTTATCTGGGAGGGATAAGCGGAGGAAATGAAGAAAAATCTCTGTGCAGTAATCCTGCGGGACTGCTGTGCAGAGATTTGTACTAATTGTCTGTCACACATTCTGAGGGATTCGTGTCGTCCATAGGATTTTCCAGGAGATCTTCTACCGTGCAGCCGAGAACTCTCGAAAGCCTGTACAGAGTCTGCGCCTGAGCCTTATCGATTTCATTCCCTCGTTGTTCATAGGAGCGGATGCTTCGGACGTTCACGCTGGAACGCTCTGCCAGTTCATTCTGGGACAGGCCTCTGCTTTCCCGGATTTGCTTCAGCTTTGGCTCCCTCTGGACAGCTCTGTATTTTTCTTCCACGGAATCAATAAAGGAGGTAATGTCCATCTCATGGTAAACTGTATACATGGAGATAATCTCTGATAAGGGAAGGCGATCGAAAATATCCCGAAACCGTCTGCCTGTATACCATTGATATTCCGCGAGAGCCCATCCGGCCCAATATTCGGGCGAGCAACCGTCATAATGGCCTGGTTCTGGCAGCTCTTTTCTGCCGTATGCCAGATTTATGACCTCACGTGCCAGCTCCACGCCGGATATCCCCGCAATATAAGCCGGATTACCTCTTTCAAACTGTTCGGCAATACCGGTAGTTACGAAAAGCTTACTGAGCCAGTCTGGAGAAAACGAGCAGTCGTTGATCGCATAATCAAAGAAGACCGCCAGACAGCTTTTCGCATTATTCAGATAAGATTCGCTGTATGCGCGGGTCATCGTCCTCCATCTCCTCTCTGAGAATGTCCATGACAAATAAATCATCCCGATAAGATCGTGATTGTTTCATTTCTCTGCGCCATGTGTCACGGGCTCTGGAGTCACGGTCTATAAATTTCGGATAGTACTGGTTCTTATCAACCGGACTGGCCTCCGCAAAACGTAGATGTTCAAACCCCTTTTGAGAAAGAATAACAGTCTGTTCTCCCAGATTTCCGAGTCGGAGTGCCAGGTTCAGTGTTCTGAGCGGCAGAGTATTGGATACAAAAGACTCTGCATATTGGAAATAAGAATCATCTGCCCGATACCCCACGGCCACATCGTATGGATTCAGATCCATTGCGTAATGTTTGATGATATAGTTTCGTGCGTCCAGGGCAATCTCGGAATCCAACCGGAAAGTGCGGTATTGCAAAAGAAGTGCGATCCATTGAAGTATGGTGTGCCGACCGTCCATCAGGTTCAGAATCTGCAAACCTTCGATATTGAAATCATAACTGTTTACGAAACCGTCCGTATTCTTTTTACAGGCCCATTCCCGTGCCATTTCTTCGTCCAGTGTACAATAAAAGCCTTTGCCGTAATCATTGTGTATATTGCCCAGCCGAATATCCGGGACTTCTATAATATGGTCTGTCCCGTGAAACAGTCTCCAGATTTCCATAAGTCTGCCTCCTGTAACATCGTGATGTGATAAAAATAGTATGACATCACAATGTCAGTTTGTCAAGACAGTGAGTAAAGAGAAACTGCCCTGCGGACGCAATCGGATAAAACATTCGTGCCAGCAGGGCAGGCAGATTTACAGCTCGAAGGGGTCGTCCGCTTCTCCGGCATCGGAAGCGGTCTTTTTCACATTCAGTGCGGCCTTCTTCTCCTCGATATTTGCCTTGTGTACGAGAATCGCGGTGCAGACTTCGCGCACGTCCTCGTCGACCTCTTCCCCGGCAGCGAATTTTTCAAAATAGTAAGCGCCGAGTTTGATCTCCAGCTCCTTGATCGACTTCTCGTCGTTCGCGATCTGCGCCTTCAGGCGGGTGTCGTCGGCGAAATCAGAAGTCTTTTCTGCGGCTGTCTTGGCGAATCGGTTTACCTTGTCCATAAAATCCATGTTTGTTTCCTCCTTTTCTGATATCAATGAGTGGCAAGAAAGTCTTCGACCTCTTTCACCGTCGGCATCACCCGCAGCGCGCCCTTGCGCGTCGTGATGAGAGATGCGGCGGCGTTTGCGAAGACGAGCATTTCCTTCAGCTGAGCCTCCGTCAGATTATCCAGCCCGTGGTCGAGCACATAGTTCAGCACGCAGGCGCAGAAGGTATCGCCGGCTCCGGTGGTCTCGATGGTATTCTCCTGCAGGAAGGGTGCGGCTTCGACAAAGCCGTCACCATAGTAGGCGCGGCTGCCGTCCCTGCCCATCGAGACGAGAATGAGCGGGATCGGGAACTCCGAGCGGATCTTTCTGACGCCTGCCGTAAAGTCCTCCTCGCCGGTGTACCACTGGATCTCATTGTCCGAGATCTTCAGAATGTCGCACTGGCCAAGTCCATAGCGCACCTGTTCCTTCGCGTCGTCCAGCGACTTCCAGAGCGGCTCGCGGATATTCGGGTCAAAGCTGACGAGCGCGCCGGCGGCTTTTGCGGTAGCGATCGCCTTCTTCGTGGCGGCGCGGACAGCGTCGTGCGTCATCGAGATCGTGCCAAAGTGGAACAGGCGCGTATCCGCGATCAGATCGAGATTCAGCTCATCCTCCCGCAGCATCATGTCCGCACCCGGATTGCGATAGAAGGAAAAATCGCGGTCGCCGTCCGCGAAGGTGTGTACGAGCGCGAGCGTCGTGTGGATCTCCTCATCCATCAGCAGGTTATCTGTGCCGATATGGAGCTCATTAAGGGAGCGCTTCAGGATACGTCCGAATTCGTCGCTGCCGACTTTCCCGATAAAGGATGTCTTCTTTCCGAACCGGTTCAGCATGGCGAGAACATTGCAGGGCGCTCCGCCCGGATTGGCCTCGAAGAGCCCGTTTCCCTGTGCGCTCAGGCCATTCTGCGTGAAATCGATCAGCAGCTCGCCAATAGCGACAACATCGTATTTTTTCATGAAAAATTCCCTCCCGTGATTTTCCTTATTATAACGCAGCCATTTCAAAAAAGAAAGGGCGGCGAAAAAAGTTTACGCTTAATTTATAAGCATCCTGTAAAAATAAATGAAGCTTTAAAAAACATAAGAAAGATGAGGATGCAAATATATGAAGGAAGTAAAGAAACCCAGCAAAAAGCCTCTGATATTTTATTATCTCATCGTGTTGCTGGTGATGATCATTCTGAATACTTTTGTGCTGCCGTCCATGCTGCAGACGCCGATTACGGAAGTGGATTACGGCACCTTCCTGACGATGCTCGATGAAAAGCAGATCTACACCGTGCAGGTGGAGGACGACGTCATTTATTTTACAGATACGGAGGAGGAGCCGAACTATTACTCCACCGTGGTTTTCAATGATCCGGATCTGGTAGACCGTCTCTATGAATCGGGCTGTTCGTTTGGCAAGGTGCAGACGGAGGAGGCTTCGCTGCTGAGCCAGATCATTCTCTTTGTGCTGCAGATCGTGATCTTTATCGCCATCGGACGGCTGCTTTCGCGCTGGCTCATGAAGCGGATGGGCGGTAATATCGGCAATGCGATGCAGTTCGGAAAGAGCAGTGCGAAGGTCTATGTTGCGAGTGAGACCGGCATCAAGTTCAGCGACGTTGCGGGCGAGGACGAGGCGAAGGAACAGCTGCAGGAGATCGTCGATTTCCTGCACAATCCGGCGAAATATCAGGCGATCGGCGCGACGATGCCCAAGGGCGCGCTGCTCGTCGGCCCTCCAGGCACCGGCAAGACGCTGCTTGCGAAGGCGGTGGCCGGGGAGGCGGAGGTTCCTTTCTTCTCGATCGCAGGTTCAGAATTCGTGGAGATGTTCGTCGGCATGGGCGCCTCCAAGGTGCGCGACCTCTTCAAGCAGGCGAATGAGAAGGCTCCCTGCATCGTGTTCATCGATGAGATTGACACGATCGGAAAGAAGCGTGACAGTCAGGGCGTAGGCGGCAATGATGAGCGTGAGCAGACGCTGAATCAGCTGCTGACAGAGATGGATGGTTTCGATGGTTCGAAGGGCGTCGTCATCCTCGCTGCCACGAACCGTCCGGAGACACTTGATCCTGCGCTGCTGCGCCCGGGACGCTTTGACCGCCGGATTCCGGTGGAACTGCCGGATCTGAAGGGACGCGAGGAGATCCTGAAGGTGCACGCGAAGAAGGTAAAGCTCGGCGACGATGTCGATTTCCATGCAATCGCGCGGGCGGCGGCCGGAGCTTCGGGTGCAGAGCTTGCCAATATGGTCAATGAGGCTGCGCTGCGCGCAGTGCGCGAAAACCGCAGCTTTGTGACGCAGGCAGATCTGGAGGAGAGCATCGAGGTGGTCATCGCAGGCTATCAGAAGAAGAATGCGGTATTGTCCGACAAGGAGAAGCTGATCGTGTCCTATCATGAGGTCGGTCATGCGCTGGTGTCGGCGATGCAGACCCATTCTGCGCCTGTCACGAAGATCACAATTATTCCGCGTACCTCCGGCGCGCTTGGCTACACGATGCAGGTTGAGGAGAAGGATCAGTATTTGCTGAGCGAAGAAGAGCTGATGGATAAGCTCGCGACCTACGCGGGCGGTCAGGCCGCAGAGCGTCTGATTTTCGGCTCCATCACAACCGGAGCGTCCAATGATATTGAGCAGATGACGAAGCTGGCGCGCGCCATGGTGACGCGCTACGGTATGAGCGACGAGTTCGGCATGATGGCGCTCGAAACAGTGAATGGCCAGTATCTGGGCGGCGACGCTTCCCTGGCCTGCGCAGCGGAGACCTCCGCGGTCGTCGATCAGAAGGTGAAGGAGCTGCTGAAACGGCAGTGCGACCGCGCAATGGATATCCTGACGGAGAATAAGGACAAGCTTCATGCGATCGCGAAGTATCTTTATGAGAAGGAGACGATCACGGGCGACGAGTTCATGCTGCTTCTGCGGGAGTGCTCGCGGCCGAAGGAACTGCCGGGTGATAACGCATAGCCGGGACATAAAAAAATTGACGAAAACGGCGATTGCAATTACAATATCTATCATAGAAAATTGCAAGGGGCGACCGACATGGCTGAATTTACGAATAAAGAAGTGAACCTTGAAGTGTTGAAACAGCGTGCGTACAATCTGCGCTGGGCGGAGGTGGAAGAAGGGGTGATTCCCCTGACCGCCGCGGATCCGGATTTCCCGGCGCCCGGGGCGATCGCGGAGGATCTGATTGCATATATCAGGGGAGGCTATTTTTCCTATACGCCGAAAAGAGGTTTCCCGGAGTTTGCGGAAAGTCTCTCCCGTGTGCTGAAAGAACGGAAACATGAGGACGTCGATCCGAAGCTGATCCTTCCGGTAGACAGTGCGGCCCGGGGGATGAATATTATTGCGCATGCGGTGCTGCAGCCCGGTGATGAGGCGCTGGTTTTTGACCCGGTGGATTTCCTGTTCAAGACGAATATGGAAGAGGCGGGGGCGAAGGTAAACCTGTTCCCGATGAGATTTAAGGATAACGGCGACATTGATTTCAGCGATATCGAAAAATATATCACGCCGAAGACGCGGATGCTGGGACTCTGCAATCCGCACAATCCCCTTGGTAAGGTCTATCCGAAGGAGGATCTTGCGTATCTTCTGGAGCTGTCCGAAAAATACGGTTTTTATATTATGAATGACGAGATCTGGTCTGATATCGTGTACTCGGATGCAGAGTTCTGCAGTATCTGTTCGCTGGGCGGGGAGAGAAATAAGAGAACCATCTCCGTGTTTGGATTTTCCAAAAGCTTCGGAATCGCCGGCCTGCGCGTCGGGGCGGTCTACTGCCAGGATGAGGAGATTTTCGAGAAACTGGTGAAAGCCTCGCTGGTGGATGACACGATCGGAGGCGTCTCCTCCCTGTCACAGGTCGCAGCGATCTCCTGCCTGACCAGATGTTATGGATGGCTGGATGAGTTCGTCGCGCATCTGCAGTCGAACCGGGATTATGCGCTGGAGAGGCTGAACCGCATGCCGGGAGTGACGTGCAGGAAGCCGGAGGCGACTTTCGTCGTATTTCCGGATATTTCGGGTCTGTCGATCGGAGCGGAGGCACTGGTGGAATATCTGAAGACAGAAGAGAAGCTGGCGATTGTCCCGGGAGGAAAACAGTTTTTCGGCCCCGGTTCCGAGGGACATGTCAGAATCTGCCTCGCCACGAGCCGCGAGATCCTGGCGGAAGGTCTCGATCGCATGGAAAGAGGCCTGAGGAAACTTGACAGTAGATATAAATGATGGTAATATTTATTCAAATATTGCTGTAGAGACAGTGAACGAAAAATGGCAAAGGCGCTGATCCTCTGGAGGGAATTCAGCGCTTTTTGTGTACAGGCTGTCCGCGGCAGAAAAGAGAGGAGAATAAACAGGGATGAGTATGAAAAAGGTAATGGCCGTGCTTCTGGCACTGGCCATGACATGCAGCCTGGCTGCATGCGGCAATGGAGAAGGCATCCAGAAGGCCGGCGAGACATCGTCCAGTGAGACGGCATCGACGGAGAGTGACGGCGAGACAGCGGAGGAGACGACGACCGGACAGTCGCAGATTGTCATCGGCCAGAGCACGACCTACACGACGCTTGATCCGGCTTATTGCTATGAGTGGGACGCAGAGATGGTGCTGCACGCGGTCTACGACACGCTGGTCACGACCAGCCCGGAGGATGAATCCGAGATTATTCCGTGCATTGCATCGGACTGGACGATTTCCGATGACAATCTTACCTATGTATTTACGCTGAATGAGGGCATTACATTCACGACGGGCAAGGAGCTGACTGCGGACGATGTGGTCTACTGCTTCAACCGTTTAAAGGGAGTTCAGGGGAATCCTTCGTTCCTGATGGATACGGTGGAAACGGTAGAGGCGACCGGCGATTATGAGGTGACGCTGACCCTGAATACGGTCAACCCGGCTATCCTGAGCATTCTGACAAGAAGCTCTTTCAGCATCTATGATTCTGAGGTGGCGCAGGCGAATGGCGGTACCTGCGATGAGAGCGACACGTTCCAGGCCTACGCGGATTCGAATCCTTCCGTGGGTTCCGGCGCTTATCAGATCACCACTTACACAAGCGGATCGGAAGTGATTCTTGAGAAATTCGCGGATGCACAGATCAAAACCGGAAGCGTTGACAAGATCATCGTCCGGACGATCGCAGACGCCAACACACAGCAGATGGAGCTTGAAGCTGGCGATATTGATTTCGCGCTGGATCTGACGGCGGATCAGGTGGCTGTGATTGAAGATGAAGAGAACATTCAGATAGTCACCGGCAGCACCTATGACATTTTCTTCCTGATGATGAATGTCAGCGAGGAGTACGGCGAGGAGCTCGCTGATCCGACAGTGCGTGAGGCGATCAAGTATGCGATTGACTATGAAGGCCTGTGCGAACTGGCCGGAAACGATGCGTTTGTGCCGAGCGGAATCATTCCGCAGGGATTCTTAGGATACGCGGGAGAGAGCACGGTCACCCGCGATGTGGAGAAGGCAAAGGAACTTCTGGCAGAGGCAGGATATGCGGATGGCTTCAGCTTTGACTGCGGCGTGATTCCGGATATGGCGCCAGATGGTGTTTCCTTTATGATGTGTGCGGAGAAGATTCAGTCCGATCTGGCAGAAGTTGGTATCACGATGAATATTATTTCCCAGGAGGCTTCTGTATATCTGGAGGCTTATCGTGATGGAACGCAGCAGGCGGTTATCAGCCAGTGGGGACCGGATTATTATGATCCGAATAATCAGCTGGCATTCCTTCCGGGCAACACCGTGGGACTCCGTGCGGGCTGGACAGCGGATATGAATGAGGAGCTTGTGGCGCTGGGAGAGCAGGCGGCTTCCGAGACGGACGACAGCGTGCGTGAGGAACTGCTGCTTCAGATTCAGGAAGTGATGGAAGAGGAGGCATCCCCATACATCGTATACCTGCAGGCCGGCCGGACGCTGGCGGTCAGCACCCGGGTTCAGAATATTATCCTGAGTTCGGCCTATGTGCTTGACTTCACGACGCTGGAGGTCGCAGAATAAAGAATTTGCAGGGGCTGTTATTTTCATCGGTAACAGCCCTTTTATTCGACAGAAAGGATTTATCGCCATGAATATGTTCAAATATATTGCGCGCAGGCTTGTGCTGGCGGTGGTGGTCATGTTCGGAATATCGATCATCACTTTCTGCATTTCCCACCTGGTTCCGGGCGATCCGCTCGCGGCCAATCTGGGACAGACTGCGATGAGCGATCCGGAAATCGTGGCGGCATATGAGGCGAAATGGGGCCTGGATCAGCCTCTGCCTGTCCAGTATATCAATTACATGAAGAATCTGTTTCAGGGAGATCTGGGGACGTCGATCCGGACAAAGCAGCCGGTGCTCTCCGATCTGGCGCAGTATATTCCGGCAACTTTTGAGATGGCCACGCTTGCTACAGTGATCAGTATTGTATTTGGACTCCTGTTCGGACTCGTGAGCGCGGCGCGTCATAATAAGCTGCCCGATCATGTGCTGCGCGTCATCTCCCTCATGGGTATTTCGATTCCGGCGTTCTGGCTGTCGATTCTCTGTCTTTATTTTTTCTATCTGAAGCTGGGAATTGTACCGGGTTCCGGACGGGTGAGCGCGGAGTGGCTGGGCGCAAGTTTCCCCACGGGTTTTCTGATCTTTGACGCAATCACATATGGAGAGCCGGATCTTCTGCGGGATGCCTTGAGTCATCTGATACTTCCCTCCTTTGTCCTGGCGGCGTCCACGATGGGAATTCTGACGCGTACCGTGCGCTCCAGCATGCTGGAGGCGATGCAGCAGGATTATGTGCGTACTGCCAGGGCAAAGGGCCTCTCAGAGGGCAGGGTGCTGCGGCATCATGTACTGAAAAACGGCCTGATCCCGTCCGTCACGATGTTCGGCCTGAGCTACGGGTCGCTGCTGGGAGGAACGGTTCTGGTGGAGACGATCTTTTCTTATCCGGGGATCGGACTGTACGCGTACAAGGCGGCGTCCACGCTGGATTTCCCCGCAATTATGGGTACCACCCTTTTTATTGCTGCTGTAAATGTCCTGATGAACTTTTTTGTGGACATCATCTATGCGCTGATTGATCCGCGCATCCGCTACTAAAGAGAGGGGGATTCAGGATGAGACATCAGATCAAGAAGTTTATCAGGAAGAATCCTCTCGCTGTCGTGGGAATTGTGATCTGGATTTTCTTTATTCTCTGTGCGGTTTTTGCGCCCGTTCTTGCGCCGTATGATCCGGTAGCACAGGATCTGAGCGTGCGGTATCAGGCGCCCAGTGCGGCGCATCTGTTCGGAACAGATTCGTTTGGCAGGGATGTGCTGAGCCGTGTGATCTATGGCGCGCGGATTTCGATTCCGTCCGGCCTGCTGGTCGTGCTTCTGGCCTGTGTATTTGGCAGCCTGTATGGAGCGATCGCCGGTTATTTCGGCAAAGTGGTGGATGAGATCCTGATGCGTTTTGCCGATATGATTATGTCATTCCCGGCGATTCTCCTGGCGATGGCGCTTGCCGCCGCGCTGGGCACCAGCGTGATGAACGCGATTCTGGCGATCGCTGTGGTGGCGTGGCCCAAGTATGCCCGTATGATGCGGAGTCTGGTGCTGACCGTGCGCGAAGCGGAATATGTGACGAGTGAGCGGGCGATCGGGCAGAAGAGCTGGGTCATCCTGATCCGGACGATTATTCCGAACTGTATGTCCTCTCTGATCGTACTGGCTTCCACGGATGTGGGAACGGCGATTCTGACTTTTGCGGGTCTGAGCTTTCTCGGCCTGGGCGTGTCGCCGCCGACCCCGGAGTGGGGCTATATGGTATCGGACGGAGTGACGATCCTGCAATACTGGTGGATCAGTTTCTTCCCGGGAGCGGCGATTTTCCTTGTATCGATCGGGGCAAACTTTATCGGCGACGCGGTGCGGGACGTGCTGGATCCGAGGATGAAGACAGAGGCTTAGGAGGAATCAGAAAATGGATTATGCAAAGAGAATTAAAAATCTGCGGGAGCGGATGGAACGAACTGGCGTGGACGCTGCGCTGATTGCGAACGACGCGTCGTGGGAATATATGGTCGGTCTGCCGCGCGGCGGACATGATAATACAAAGCAGAGGCAGAACAGCCTGGAGTTCGCCTGCCTTCTGGTGACACAGAAACTGGTGACGGCATTCTGCCCGCGTCTTTCCGCGCTGGGATTTTCCTGGCGGATGGAACAGTTCCCCCAGGTCGATAAACTGGTAATTTACCCGGACGCCGATATATATGGGGAAAATTTCGACCGGGAGATCACAGCCCAGGGGCTTGACGGAAAATATATAGGGCTTACCCGCGATATTTCCTCGATGGTTGCCCTGCGGCTGATTGATAAACACGGGGCGAAGGTGAAGGACATCTCGGCGGAGCTGGATGAGATGCGTGCTCTGAAGGATGAGGAGGAGATCGCACTGATGCGCCATGCAAGCGGCGTTGCGGACAGGATTTATTATGACATTCTCCCGATGCTGGTTCCGGGAACCAGAATCCGCGAGATCGAGCATGAGATCGAGCGCCTGCTGGAGACCTATGACTGTTCCTACAGTTCCTTCAGCGCGGAAGTCCTGAATTATGGACCGAAGGCGGGAAACCGGATCGGCGAGCCTTACGCGATTCTGGAGGAGGATCATACGATCGCCTTTGACTATGGTGTGGTCTACCAGGGGTACTGCTCGGATTTCGGGCGCACGGTCTTTCTTCGCGAGCCGACGCCGGAGCTCAGAAGATGCCATGAACTGGTGATGGAGGCGCAGCAGGCGGCGCTTGACGCGGCAAAAGTCGGTGTCTCCCGCTGCTGCGAGCTGAACGAGGCCTGCCACCGTGTCATGAAGGAGGCCGGTATGGATGCACATTTTATCCACCGTATGGGGCACGGGATCGGGAAAGACGTCCATGAACGGCCGTTTATGGCGGAGGGAGAGGATACGATCGTCCGGCCCGGCATGTGCTTTACCGATGAGCCAAGCCTGTTCCTCGCGGGAAAGGGTCTGGTGCGTGTGGAGGATGTGGTGCTGGCGACGCCCTCAGGCTTTGAATACCTGAACAGTGTGACGAAAGAGATTGTTGTGCTCGGATAATGCGGAAGGAGCAGCTTGTATGGGCGAAGTCTTATTAGAAGTAAAAGATCTGCGAACGCAGTTTTCCACGGAGCATGGGATTGCGCCGGCTGTGGATGGCATCAGTTTTCGGCTGGAAAAAGGGAAAACGCTGGGAATCGTGGGAGAATCCGGCTCCGGAAAGAGCGTGACCTCGCTCTCGATTATGCGTCTTCTGCAGGAACCCGCGGGCAGGATTGCGGGAGGACAGATTTTATTCAAGGGAGAGGATCTGGTGAAGCTCTCCGAAAAAGAGATGCAGAATATCCGCGGCGCGCATATTTCCATGATATTCCAGGAACCGATGACGGCGCTGAACCCGGTGTACACGGTCGGAGAGCAGATCGCGGAAGTGTTCATGGTCCGTCAGAAGATGAAGAAAAAACAGGCGCGCCAGAAAGCGATTGAGATGCTCGCCCTGGTCGGGATCCCGAGTCCGGAGACGCGGGTGGACAATTACCCGCATCAGCTGTCCGGGGGAATGCGGCAGCGCGTAGTGATCGCGATTGCGCTGGCCTGCAATCCGGAGCTTCTGATCGCGGATGAGCCGACGACGGCCCTGGATGTGACGATTCAGGCGCAGATTCTGGAACTGATGAAAAATCTGCAGAAAAAGCTGAACACCTCGATGATCATGATTACGCATGATCTGGGGATTATCTATGAGATGGCAGATGAGGTACTGGTGATGTACTGCGGACAGATTGTAGAGTCCGGCTCCATGCAGGAGGTGTTTCATCACATGCTTCATCCCTACACGGAAGGTTTGATGCATTCCATTCCAAGGCTTTCCGATGAGGCAGAGGAACTCAGTACCATTGAGGGAATTGTGCCCAGTCTGTATGAACTCCCGAAAGGCTGTCGTTTCCATCCACGCTGCCCTTACGCCAGGAAGCTGTGCCAGACAGAAGAACCGGAGCTGCTGGAAGTCTCACCGGGGCATTGCAGCCGCTGCCACAGATATTCGGATATGTGGAAGGAGGGATGAGGCAGATGGAGCAGGAAAAGCTGGTACAGGTAAAAAACCTGAAAAAGTATTATCCCGTGGGCGGCATGGGAAAGAAAAAGGTCGCAAAGGCGCTGGACGGCGTGAGCTTTGATATTTACGCGGGGGAGACGCTCGGCCTCGTAGGAGAGAGCGGCTGTGGAAAAACCACGGTTGGACGTGCGATTCTCCGCCTGATCTCCGTCACAGAGGGAGAGATCTGGTTTGAAGATCAGAATATTACGAACTATTCCGAAAAGCAGATGCGTCCGCTTCGCTCACAGATGCAGATTATTTTCCAGGACCCATATGGCTGCCTGGATCCCAGAAAAACAGTCTATGATCTGATCGCAGCGCCTTTGAAACTTCATGGTCTGAAGGACCGGGAGGCACTGCGGAGCCGTGTGCTGGAGCTGATGGAGGAGGTCGGTCTGCGCGCGGATTATATCGATCGCTATCCACATGAATTTTCAGGCGGACAGCGCCAGCGGATCGGAATTGCCAGAGCCATTGCCATCAATCCCAGGCTGATTGTCTGCGATGAACCGGTGTCCGCGCTGGATGTATCCGTGCAGGCGCAGGTCATCAATCTGATCCGGAAATTGCAGAAGGAACACGGCCTTACGTATCTGTTTATCTCGCATGATCTGCGGGTCATAAAGCATCTCTGCGACCGGATTGTGGTCATGTATCTGGGGACGATCGTGGAATCCGGGAAAAAAGAGGATATCTACAGAACGCCGGCGCATCCGTACACGAAGGCGCTTCTGTCTGCGGTGCCGGAGATCGGGTCTGATATGGGGAAAACCCGCACAATTCTTCAGGGAGACATTCCCAGTCCCATCGACCCGCCGGAAGGCTGCCGCTTCCACACGCGCTGTCCGGTTGCCACGGAAAAGTGCGCAAAAGAGATTCCGCCCCGCGTAGATCTGGGCGGAGGACATTTCTGCTGCTGTCATTACTGTGGAAATGACAGCCAAAATATCCGTTGACATCTTCCGCAGACGTGCTAAAATGTTTCTGATTTGAATTGTATACGATGATACAAAACAAGGAGGACTCAAAAAGAGAGCAGCATGAACGGGGAGCAGAAAGACAGCCGTGACAGGTATTCGCTGCGCGGCAGAGTGTTTGAGAGTATCCGGGAGGATATTCTGAATGGAAGATATGAGCAGAACACGGAACTCAAAGAAGCGACGATCGGCGCGGAGCTCGGCGTGAGCCGGACGCCGGTGCGGGAGGCTCTGCGGCAGCTCGAACTGGAGGGGCTGGTCACGATCATTCCGAACCGCGGCGCGCATGTGAACCGGATCACTGCGAAGGATGTGGAAGATATCTATGTGATTCGCTCGATGCTGGAAGGGCTCTGTGCGAGATGGGCGACGGAATACATCACGCAGGAGCAGCTGGATAATATGGAGGAGACCCTGTGTCTCTCCGAGTATCACACCGGAAAGAAAAATTATGAAAAGCTCTATGAGCTGGACAGCCAGTTTCATGAGCAGCTCTACGAGGCGGGGGGCAGCCGGATCCTGAATCATGTGCTGTCGGACTTTCACGATTATGTGAAGCGGGCGAGGAAAGCCTCGATCTCCGCGGAGGACCGCTCGGTCCGCTCGACGGAAGAGCATCGGGCGATCTTCGAGGCGATCCGGGAGAGAGATGCGGATCAGGCGGAGGCCCTGGCGAGGGAACATGTGAAGCATACGATTGAGAATATTGAGGCCCACGGGCTGGAGAAGCTTATGTAGGAGGACAGGTTTCATGGACAGAATCAGGATGACAACGCCGCTGGTGGAGATGGACGGGGATGAGATGACCCGGATTCTCTGGCAGATGATCAAAGAGGAGCTGCTGCTCCCTTTTGTAGATTTAAAGACAGAGTACTACGATCTTGGCCTGAAAAAACGTGACGAGACCGAAGACCGTATCACGGTCGAGGCTGCGGAGGCGACAAAGAAATATAAAGTCGCCGTAAAGTGCGCGACGATCACGCCGAACGCGGCCCGTGTGAAGGAATATGGTCTGAAGGAGATGTGGAAAAGCCCGAACGGGACAATCCGTGCGATCCTGGACGGAACGGTCTTCCGCGCGCCGATTATTGTAAAGGGCATCGAGCCCTATGTGAAGACCTGGAAGAAGCCCATTACGCTTGCGAGACATGCCTACGGGGATGTTTATAAGGCTTCGGAGATGCAGATCCCGGGCGCCGGCAGGGTGGATCTTGTATATACGGCGGAGAATGGCGAGCAGTCGTCTCTGACGGTTCACGAGTTTCAGGGACCGGGCGTCGTGCAGGGCATGCACAATCTTGATTCCTCGATCGAGAGCTTCGCGAAGAGCTGCTTCCAGTATGCACTCGACACGAAGCAGGATCTATGGTTTGCGACGAAGGACACGATCTCCAAGAAGTACGATCATCATTTCAAGGATATTTTCCAGGAGATTTACGACAGGCAGTATAAGGCGGCCTTTGAGGCGGCAGGACTCACCTATTTCTATACGCTGATCGACGACGCGGTGGCGCGTGTGATCAAGTCGGAGGGAGGCTTCATCTGGGCCTGTAAGAACTATGACGGCGATGTGATGAGCGATCTGGTGGCGACGGCCTTCGGCTCACTCGCGATGATGACCTCGGTGCTTGTCTCTCCGCATGGCTATTATGAATATGAGGCAGCGCACGGGACGGTGCAGCGCCACTATTATCAGCATCTCGAGGGCAAGGAAACGTCGACGAACCCGATCGCGACGATCTTCGCCTGGAGCGGTGCGCTCCGGAAACGCGGAGAGCTGGACGATCTGCCGGAACTTGTACACTTTGCGGACGTGCTTGAGCAGGCATCTCTTGCGACGATCGAGTCCGGGAAGATGACGAAAGATCTGGCTCTGATCACGGAGCTTCCGGACGTAACGGTGCTGAATTCCGCGGACTTTATCCGGGAGATCCGGGCCGGAATGGAAAAGCTTCTGTAAACAGCATAATTGCCGAACCCCTTTCATATATTTAGCAAAGATATATGGGAGGGGTATTTTTATGGACAATTTTCAGTTATACAGGGATATCCGGGAGCGGACCGGCGGCGAGATCTACATAGGGGTGGTCGGGCCGGTGCGGACCGGCAAGTCGACCTTTATCAAGCGTTTCATGGATCTTCTGGTGCTGCCGAATATGGAGGATATTCACGAGCGGGAGCGCGCGACCGATGAGCTGCCGCAGTCGGCCTCCGGCAAGACGATCATGACGACCGAGCCAAAGTTTGTGCCGAAGGAAGCTGTGGAGATCAATATTGCGGAGGATATTCCGGTAAAGATCCGGCTGATTGACTGTGTGGGCTATATGGTGGAAGGCGCCTCCGGCCACATGGAAAACAACATGGAGCGCATGGTAAAAACGCCATGGTTCGAGGAGGAAGTGCCCTTCACGAAGGCCGCGGAGCTCGGCACTTACAAGGTGATTCACGATCACTCGACGATCGGTGTTGTCGTGACCTGCGACGGGAGCTTTGGCGACATTCCGGCGGAAAGCTATGGGAAACCGGAGGAGCGAACGGTAGAAGAGCTGAAAAAGCTCGGGAAGCCTTTCGTCATTCTGCTCAATACGACAAAGCCCTACAGTGATCCGGTGCGTAAGGATGCAGAGGAAATGTACCGGAAATATCAGGTGCCGGTGCTGCCGGTGAACTGCGAGCAGCTGAAGAAGGAAGATATCACGATGATCCTCGAACAGGTGCTGCTCGAATTTCCCCTCGTTGAAGTAGAATACCACATGCCTCGCTGGGTAGAGATGCTGGATTTTGCTCATCCGGTTAAACAGGAACTGATCGGCTGCGCACGCGCGATGATGGACCAGTTTCACGTGCTGCGCGACGTCGGAACGGTACAGGCGGAGTGCGGCGGACCCTGCGTCAGCAGCGTCAGGCTCGACCATGTGGCGCTCGACCGGGGAACGGCTTCTTACGCGGTTGAGATGGAGGAGAGCTGTTATTATGGCGTGCTCAGTGAGCTGACCGGTATGGAACTGAAGGACGAGTATGATCTGATGGAGCAGCTGAAAGAACTCTCGGCGATGCGCAGGGATTACGGCAAGGTAATTCAGGCGATGGATACGGTGCGGCAGAAGGGCTACGGCATGGTGCTGCCGGAAAAGGAAGAGATCGAGATGGAGGATCCGGTGCTGATCCATCAGAGTGGAAAGTATGGGGTGAAGCTTCGCGCATTCTCCCCATCCGTGCAGATGATCCGCGCGCGCATTGAGACGGAGATTGCGCCGATCGTCGGTAGCGAAGAGCAGGCGAAGGATCTGATCCAGTACATTCAGGATGGACAGAAGCAGGAAGACGGTATCTGGCAGATCAATATTTTCGGAAAGACGATCGAGGAGCTCGTCGAGGACGGCATCCGCAGCAAGCTCTATCAGATCAGTGAGGAGAGTCAGGTGAAGCTGCAGGACACGATGCAGAAGATCGTGAACGACTCGAACGGCGGGCTGGTGTGTATTATCATCTGATGATTGAAAATGGCGGGATTTTCATCCCGCCATGATATCGTCTGCCAGATCGCTGCCGTCCGCGGCGCTGGTTGCCAGCTGGTCGCAGCGCTCGTTCCAGCGGTTGCCGTCGTGACCCTTCACCCAGACGAAGCGCACCTGATGCGGCTGCTTCGCTTTCAGTAATCTTTTCCAGAGATCCGGATTTTTCACCGGCTTTTTCTGACTGTTCACCCAGTTTTTCTTGAGCCAGGAGTCGATCCAGTGCTGATTAAAGGCGTCGACCAGATATTTGGAATCCGAGTGGAGTTCCACCTCGCAGGGGCGGTTAAGCGCCTCCAGGCCGACGATCGCCGCCATCAGCTCCATGCGGTTGTTCGTGGTCTTCTTATATCCGCGGGAGTATTCCCGGACATGTTCTTCTCCTTTGGCGTCGACATAGAGGAGTACCGTCCCGTAGCCTCCGGGGCCGTCGGGATTGCCTCTCGCCGCGCCGTCTGTGTAAATCGTTACCTTTGTCATAGTCTCTGTCCTCACTCGCCGATGATTATAGCATCAGCGGGCGGAGTGCGTCAAGGTTGATTCCAGGTTGGAAAAATACAAAATTTGCACATAAAAAAGTTGGAAAAATACAAAATACAGAGAAAAAA
>JAJPXQ010000112.1:20675-28818 GCA_021205385.1 Lachnospiraceae bacterium
ACTATGCTACCATGAGATTGAAGGACTCGACCGGAGGTGAAGCATATGATTTCCAGGACAGTGGAACAGAAGATAGAGCAGTTTTTTAAGGAAAATGAAAAGAAAGCACTGTTGGTTACCGGCGCGAGACAGACCGGAAAGACCTTTTCGATTCGTCGGGCAGCGTCTTTACTTGATCCGGATTTTATAGAACTGAATTTCCTGGAGAATCAGGACGCCCGGAAACTGTTTTCGGACGCCCGGGACAGCAAAGAATTGCTGCTAAGCCTTTCCGTGCTTGCACAGAAAGAGCTGAAACCGGGGAAAAGCATTATTTTTCTCGACGAAGTACAGGAGTGCATGGAAATACTGACAGCAATTAAGTTTCTTGTGGAAGAGGGAAGTTATCGTTATATCCTCAGCGGTTCGCTGCTGGGCGTGGAGATGAAAAATATTCGTTCCGTGCCGGTGGGCTATATGGGCATTCTCGAGATGTTTCCGCTGGATTTTGAAGAATTCTGTCGCGCCAATGGAATCAGCGATGCGGTGATTTCACATGTCTATACGTGTTATGCTGAGAAAAAACCGGTGCTGGAGACGGTTCATCAGAGCCTGCTGCAGCTCTTCTGGCTGTATCTGGTTGTCGGGGGAATGCCTGAGGCAGTGCGCGTATATCTGGAGACCAACAATCTGCGGAAGGTCGCCCAGGTGCAGCAATATATCTGTGAGTTGTACAGGCAGGATATTGCCAAATATGATCCGGACAACAAGCTGTATCTGGCAGAAATTTTTGATCTGATACCCAGTGAGCTGAATCATCAGAACAAGCGCTTTATTATGAAAAATCTGAATGAGAGGGCGGTCTTTTCCAGATATGAGAACAGTTTTCTCTGGCTGAAGGACGCAGGAGTGGCGCTTCCCACCTACTGTGTCAGTGAACCGAAAGTACCGCTTGTTCTTTCCAGGGCGACCAGCTTTTTCAAGCTGTTTGCGTCCGACGTCGGTCTGCTGGCGAGTATGTATGCTGAGGGAATACAGCTTTCCATCCTGAAGCATGATAATGATATCAATTTTGGCGCAATTTTTGAAAATGCAGCGGCGCAGGAGCTGCATTGCCATGGCTTTCTTCTTTATTATTATCGCAATAAGAAGCAGGGAGAGCTGGATTTTGTGATCGAGCAGAAGGGGAGAGTGATTCCGCTGGAGATCAAGTCAGGGAAAACCTACAAACGGCATTCTGCTGTATCCAACATGATTGAAACCTATGGAATGTCTGATGTATATGTTTTCTGTCTGAATCAGCTGAGCGTGGATGGAGCGGTCACATATTATCCGATCTACATGCTGATGTGCCTGCGAAAAGAAGAGCTGGAGGACTGTTTTTACAGGGTAGACTTACCTGAGTTGTAGAGTCCGGATCAGTCCCGGCAGACTACGCCTATGCCTGCAGTCTGCGCAGGAGCTTCCATCCTCCAAACAGGAACAGCAGCGCAAGATACGTGACGGTCATAATGCAGACGCCTGCGAGCAGCTGCAGCAGCTCCATCCCGGCGAACAGAAGAGAAAGCGGACGTTTCATGATATACATACCTCCGATCGAGAGTAATAACGCGGCCAGCGGCTTTAAGATATACGTTTCCAGTCCAATGCTCGGGCTGATGTGCGGGGCGACGGCGCGGACGCCGAGAAAGCAGAGGACGGCCTGGCCGAGCAGCAGCCCCCAGAGGACGGCCTCGATGCCGCTTAAGGGGACGAGCGTGAGGACGCAGAGGATGCGGACCAGGATCGCGGCGAGCTGGTTAAAGAAGGTGACGGGCGTTCGTCCCAGGCCGTGCAGGATACTGTTCAGGTTCCCGGTCAGGTAGAGCACCGGACAGATCCACGCGAGCGTGCGCAGGAACTTTCCTGCCAGCACCTCCCCGAAGAGGAGCGTGCCGATGCCTTCGCCGAAGACGAGGAAGACGCCCATGCAGAGAAAGCCGATCGTCAGGCCAAAGCTGATCGTGTACTCGATGGCCAGCGAAATTCTTGCAAGGTTTCCCCGCGCCTGCTCCTCCGATATCGTGGGCAGCAGCATCGCGGAGAGCGAGGAGCTGAAGAAGCTCGGAAACATCAGGAGCGGCAGAGCCATACCGGTCAGGATGCCGTAGAGACTTAAGGCCTCCGCGGAGGAAAGCCCGGACTGCCTGAGGCAGAGCGGGATCAGCACCGCCTCCGCGCTCTGCAGGAGGGTGAGGCTCAGACGTGTGCCGGTCAGCGGGAGCGCCATGCTAAGAAGCGCGCTGCAGCCGGACAGGTAATTTTTCATGCAAGGCAGGCGAAAATGAACGCCGGAGGCTGCGGTGAGCATAAAGAGGGAGGAACCGATTTCCCCGGCCAGCAGACCGGCGACGGCCAGGACGGGAGTGATTTCTATTTCATTTTGCATGGCGATGCCGCAGAGCAGCCAGACCGCTCCGATGCGAATGCACTGTTCGATGAGCTGCGCTGCAGCCGGGAGACCGGCTTTTTTCTTGCCCAGAAAGAATCCGGCGAAGCAGCAGTGGACGGCAGAGAAGGGAAGCGCGAGCGCGAGTACCCGAAGCAGCGGTGCACAGCGGCTCTCCCGTATCAGCGTCAGCGCGATGAAGTCCGCCCTCGTCCACAGTACAAGCGATACCGCGCAGGAGGCCGTGAGCGTGAGGAGAAGTCCGGCATAGAGATAATCGCCGTCGCGCTTTTCCTCCGAACAGGCGGTGAAGCGGGAGACGGCGGTCTCGACGCCGGAGCAGCTGAGTGCGTGGCAGACGGAGAAGACGGGGAAGATGAGCTGATAGAGCCCCATTCCCTCCGCACCGAGGGCCTGCGCGAGGAATATCTTATAGAAGAAACCGAAGGTCCGGGTCAGCAGTCCGGCCAGGGTGAGAATCATCGTGCCTTTCAGGAAAAGAGAAAATTGTCTCATAAAAAATCGCTTTTTTTTCAATCTATGTAGAAAGAGGGCTTGACAGAACTTAAGACGAATGGTAATATCATTCTTGAAATCCTACTAAAATACTCGGAATTAAAGCGGGGTGATAACGATGAAGCTTTCTACAAAAGGGCGATACGGCCTGCGGGCGATGGTGGATCTTGCGCTGTATGCCGAGGACGGTCCGGTGTCGATTGCGTCGATCGCGGCCAGGCAGCACATTTCGGAGAGCTATCTCGAGCAGCTGATCGCGAAGCTCCGAAGAGCGGGCCTGGTGTGCAGCCTGCGCGGAGCGGCCGGTGGTTATGTGCCGGGACGGCCCGCGCAGGAGATCTCGGTCGGCGACGTGCTGCGCGCGCTGGAGGGCAGCCTTGACCCGGTGGACTGCCCGGGACTCTGGGAGGAGAGCGGCTGCGAGGGCTCCGATGTATGCGTTACGAAGTACGTCTGGCAGCGCATCAATGAGAATATCAACCGTACCGTGGATGAGATGCTCCTAAGCGATCTCGTCGCGGAGAGCCGGAAGGTACAGAAGAAAAATCAGATTTCCGTATCAGGTTGTGAGAAGAAGGAGTGACTGGAACATGGGTGAAGAGAAGAGATTGATTTATCTGGACAATGCGGCGACGACGAAGACCGCGCCGGAGGTTGTGGAGGCGATGCTTCCGTATTTTACAGAGCTGTACGGCAATCCGTCCAGCGTATATAATTTTTCCCAGAAGAGCAAGGCGGCGATCACGAAGGCGCGTGAGCAGATTGCGATGACGCTCGGGGCACAGCCGGAGGAAATCTATTTTACCGGCAGCGGTACGGAGGCGGACAACTGGGCGCTGAAGGCCACGGCAGAGGCTTATCGTTCGAAGGGAAATCACATCATTACGACGAAGATCGAGCACCATGCGATCCTGCATACCGGACAGTGGCTCGAGAAGAATGGCTTTGAAGTCACCTGGCTTGATGTGGACGAGTTCGGCGTGGTGAAGCTTGACGAGTTGAAGAAGGCAATCCGCCCGACGACGATTCTGATCAGCGTGATGTTCGCGAATAATGAGATCGGGACGGTACAGCCGATCCGGGAGATCGGCGAGATTGCGAAGGAGCACGGCATCCTCTTCCACACGGACGCAGTGCAGGCTTTCGGCCAGCTCCCGATCAATGTAGATGAACTGCACATCGATATGCTGAGCTCAAGCGCGCACAAGCTGAACGGCCCGAAGGGCGTCGGTTTTCTCTACATTCGCAAGGGCGTGAAGATCCGGAATTTTATTCACGGTGGAGCACAGGAGCGGAAGCGCCGTGCGGGCACGGAGAATGTCCCCGGCATTGTCGGTTACGGTGCGGCGGCGGAGCGCGCGGCCCGCACGATGAAGGAGCGCACAGATAAGGAGCGGGAGCTTCGCGATTATCTGATCGACCGCGTGCTGAAGGAGGTCCCATACACGAGACTGAACGGGCACCGCACGAAGCGCCTGCCGAATAATGCGAATTTCAGCTTCCAGTTTGTCGAGGGCGAGTCGCTGCTCATCATGCTGGATATGGACGGGATCTGCGGTTCCAGCGGTTCGGCCTGCACCTCCGGCTCGCTCGACCCCTCGCATGTGCTGCTCGCCATCGGCCTGCCGCACGAGATCGCGCATGGCTCGCTGCGCCTGACCCTGAGTGAGGAGATTACAAAAGAAGATATTGACTATGTTGTGGAATCGATTAAGAAAATAGTAGAGCGTCTGCGCAGCATGTCGCCGCTCTATGAGGATTTCATGAAGCGAAACCATTGAAACCAGAAAAGAAAAAAAGAAAAGAGGAAATAAGATATGGGTGTGTATAGTGATAAAGTGATGGATCATTTCCAGAATCCGAGAAACGTCGGAGAGATCGAGAACGCGAGCGGCGTCGGCACGGTCGGCAACGCAAAGTGCGGAGATATCATGCGGATTTACTTTGACATCGATGAAAATCAGGTCATCCGCGATGTGAAGTTCAAGACCTTCGGCTGCGGCGCCGCGGTGGCGACGAGCAGCATGGCGACGGAACTCGTGAAGGGCAAGACGATCTATGAGGCTCTCGAGGTGACGAACAAGGCCGTGATGGAGGCGCTGGACGGACTGCCGCCCGTAAAGGTGCATTGTTCGCTGCTTGCGGAGGAGGCCATTCACGCGGCGCTCTGGGACTATGCGGAGAAGAACGGTATCAAAATCGAGGGACTTAAGAAGCCGAAGTCAGATATCCACGAAGGGGAAGAAGAGGAAGAATATTAAAATGAACGGGAAGAAGGTCGTCGTCGGGATGTCCGGCGGAGTGGATTCCTCGGTGGCGGCCTGGCTCCTGAAGGAGCAGGGCTGGGAGGTCATTGGCGTGACGATGCAGATCTGGCAGGATGAGAATCCGGCCACGGTTTCGGAAAATGGCGGTTGCTGCGGTCTTACAGCGATCGAGGACGCGCGCCGCGTGGCGTCGAAGCTCGGAATTCCACATTACGTCATGAACTTTAAGCAGGAATTTAAAGAATGTGTCATCGACTATTTTATGGACGAATACCTGCACGGGCGCACGCCGAACCCCTGCATCGCCTGTAATCGCTATGTGAAGTGGGAGTCTCTGCTTAAGCGCAGCCTGGAGATTGGCGCGGACTATATCGCGACGGGACATTATGCCCGGATCGAGCGTCTCGCAAATGGCAGATATGCGCTGCGAAAATCGGTTACCGCCGCGAAGGATCAGACCTATGCGCTTTATAGTCTGACGCAGGAGCAGCTTGCGCATACTCTGATGCCGGTCGGTGAATACACGAAGGATGAGATCCGCGCGTTCGCAGAGCGCCTGGAGCTTCCTGTGGCGCACAAGCCGGACAGCCAGGAGATCTGCTTTGTGCCGGATCATGATTATGCCCGTTTTATCGAGGAACAGTCCGGCAAAGAAGTGCCGGAGGGAAATTTTGTCTGGAAGGACGGAACAGTGGTCGGCAGGCACAAGGGGATCACGCATTACACTGTGGGACAGCGAAAAAAGCTGGGAATTGCCCTGGGGCGGCCCGTTGTGGTGCTGGAGATCCGCCCGGAGACGAATGAAGTTGTGCTCGGAGAGACGACGGACGTATTCCGGCAAAGCCTGCGGGCAAACCGACTGAACTGGATGGGAATAGAGGATTTCGATGGAGAGCGCCGTTTCCTGGCAAAGATTCGTTACAATCATGCAGGAGCGCTCTGCACGGCGCGGCACGCGGGAGCGGACGAGATCGAATGCGTCTTTGACGAGCCGGTACGCGCGGTGACGCCGGGGCAGGCGCTGGTGCTCTATGACGGAGATTATATAGCAGGAGGCGGGACGATCCTCTGATCAGCCCGCCTCTCCTTTTTATAAAGGAACTTCTGTCGGAACTCTCCTGTGGAAAGTATAATAAGAAGAAAACCCACAGGACTTTATGAGCTCTGCCGCATCGTCAAATCTCCATGCGAGATGTTCCGCTTTGTGTGCGTCGGAGCCGATCGTGATAAGTTTTCCGCCCAGCTCCCGGTAGCGAAGAAGAATATCCCGTCCCGGGTTCGGAGCGCCAAGTCCATAGCGGTAGCCGGTGGTATTGACCTCCAGCGCAATATCCTTTCTGACCAGCAATCGCAGAATCTCATCGATAATTCCACGGAAAAGATCATAAGAATAGTAGCGATCCCGGTTGGGGCCATAGCGTATGACATAGTCGAGATGTCCGAAAGCGTCAAAGTTTGAGTAAGCCTCAATATTGTGCAGGCAGCACTCGAAATATTCCATATAGGCATCGAACTCGTCGCGGTTCTTAAAGTAGGACGGATAATAGGGATCGCGGCTGTTCACCAGATGTACCGACCCGATGACGAAATCAAAGGGGCAGGAGAAGACAAGGCTGTGGTGTCTGGCGGCCAGGTAGGGCCTGAGTCCCAGCTCCACGCCGATCTGCAGGTCAATCTGCTCCCGGTATTTTGCGCGCAGCTGCTCCAGATGATGAAAATATTCCCTCGGGTCAAACTCGAAACAGACGTCGCCGTCCCGGTAATCGTAATCCATATGGTCAGTCAGACACAGATGCTCAAGACCAAGTTCAATGGCGTGCCGGATCATGGCCTCCGCCGCGGTCTCGCCGTCGCCGGAAAATGTGGTATGTACATGGTAATCAGATAAAACGGACAAAAGATTCCCTCCTGAAAAACAAACTACACATCATAATAAAGGAAGAAATCCGGATTGTAAAGGATTTTTCAGGCCGGATTCAGTTCCGCCTCATCTTTCTTCAGTTCCAGATAATATTCGGCCATTCGCAGCGCCAGCGTCACTTCCTCCGGCGTATGCCGCTCGCAGAGCACTTCGAATTTTCTGCGATTCATGTCAGAACTTTTTGATTCTTCGCCAAACAGAATATAGTCGGCGCTCACGCCGCAGTATTTGGACAGCCGCGCGACGATGTCCAGGGAGGGTGTGCGCTGCCCGCCCTCGATCAGGGCCAGATAGGAGGGGGAGATGAACAACAGATCTGCAAAATAGGACTGCGTCTTATTATATTTTTTGCGGAGCGCACGGATGCGCTCGCCGATGCCCTTTGGGTCAATGGAAGTATCCGTCATTTTCCTCTCCTTTCCGGGATCCCCTTTTTCCACATTTTTCCAGAATTCCACGTACTGTTTATAATCCTACATGTTTCTCCAGAATAAATATTACAAATAGAAAATTAATAATTGACTATATGTAAAGTTGAAAATGTGAAAATATGGTGATAAAAAAGAGGGAAAACGTCCCGAAATCCAGACGGACCCAGAAGGTAAAGAAAAAATATAGTATACCCGCCAGTGAAGAGATAACGACTAGCTTAGAATGTGATATTCCCGATAGAGAGCCTGGCGCGCATCAGGATCTCCCACCGCAAGGTGTAGGTCATCCAAACGCCCGTCTTGCAGGAGAGAACCTGTCAGCCGTGCAAAGAGGTCTTCCCCGACTGCTTTTCCACGATTCATGCCTTGTGAAATGCCACGTTCTATCGCTTCCTGTCTCATATCATCTAATGCCTTACACATATTAAAAGTCTCCTTTCCGTCTTCTCCCTGGTCTTCTATGTATTGCTGCAGTGCATCGTCCCGCAGCAGTACTGCTATCATTCTGCCTGTTTCCTGATCAAGTCTCTTATATGCAGGTTCTTTCTGCACTTCCTGATAGAGTGCAGCTCTGTTCTGATCTTTCTGCAGAAGTCTGAGA
>JAJPXQ010000072.1 GCA_021205385.1 Lachnospiraceae bacterium
ACTAATAAAATTTCCTTGATTTTAAGGGAAAAAACACTTGACTAAATAGGGAGGATAATATGAATATCAAAAGGATGATTTCCCTGACACTCGCAACTACGCTGTCAATCTCACTTTTATGCGGATGTGGATCCGCTTCTGAAAATGAGACTACGGAGGCCGCATGGCCCAGCGATGATGTTACAATTTATGTTCCTGCCGGTGCAGGTGGTAGTTCTGATACATTGGTTCGCCAGTATGCGGAGCGTATGGAAGAAATTACCGGTCGTAACTTTATTATTGTCAATGATACTACAGGGGCTAACTCTGTCGCATACGAGACTGTTCGAAATGCGGAACCGGACGGCCTGACTTTGTTGGCATATCATGGCGGTATGTGCCTACAGTACGCATCGGGCCAGTATGATCATTCATTGGATGAGTTCACGGTACTTGGCAATCTCACTTCTGACGACTTAGCTGGTTGTGGCGTATGGGTTCCAGCAGACTCTCCGTTTAACACCTTTGAAGAACTGATCGCTTATGCAAAGGAACATCCCGGCGAATTGAAAGCTGGTGTCGAGACCAATAATCTGGATCATCTGATTGCAGCAATCATCCAGGAACGTTTTGATGTAGAGTTCTCGATTGTTTCTGCCGGTTCTAATGCTGAAAAAATTCCCCTTTTAATGGGAAACAATCTGGATGTCTGCTTCTTGTCACCAGCGGGCGTGGCGGATTATCAAACGTCTGGAGATTTAAAATGCCTGATCATGCTCGGCGAGGGCAGGACTGATCTGCTTCCCGAAGTTCCTGCGTTGGTTGAAAGCGGAGAAGATTCTATTACGCTTTCTGTATTTTTCTTCCTTGCTGGTCCTGCGGATATTCCGGAAGACATTTGTCAGGCGGTAGATCAGGTAATTGCCGAGATTAGCGAAGACGATTCCATATATGAAGTGTTAGACACTTATGGGCTCGAGTGGATATATAGTTCTCAGGAAGATGCTCAGGAGGCAGCAAGTAAGATGCAGCAGGCTTATATCGAAGCATATGCAGCGATGGAATAAACCGCAAGTATTGTTTGACAGCCCAAAGGGCGCTGCCTGAAAACGCCCTTTGGAAAACGAAAGAGAAAGTGAGAGGTGTTTAATTTATGACCAGAGATCGTTCTACAGGCATCATAGCCGTTATCCTTGGTGCTATTGTCGCTGTTTTGGCATCTCAGCTTCCTGAAAGTACGATTTCGGGAGATATTGGACCGGCTGTATTTCCTTTTATTGCGGCTGCCATTTTGCTTATCTGCGGAACGGGGCTAATCATTGTAGGTGGAAAGCATCATGATTCTATTTTCAATCGTAGCAGCTTAAAGCGTTTGGCATTGATATTTGGGGTAACGCTTGTTTACTGTATCATGATGAATTATTTTGGATTTTTCATTCCGACTCTGGCGGCACTTTTTGTGCTCTGCACCATGTTTGCGGAAGATAAAAATGTAACATGGTGGCACAGGCTTTTGTATTCTGTGGTGCTGACACTGGCAATCTACTTTTTGTTCAAGAATATCCTGAATCTGAAGCTGCCGGGATGAACTTTATTTAGAGGAGAATGTATATATGGCTTCTTTTATGGCTGCACTTGTAAATTTTCTGAATCCTATGACGCTCCTGCTCACATTTGCAGGCTGTCTGGTAGGAATGGTGCTCGGAGCGGTTCCGGGACTGGCTGGCGGAACGGCAATTACAGTATTGCTTCCAATGACATATGCGATGGATCCCTTAATGGCGATGGCAATGCTGATGGGCATCTATGTTGGCGGTGAATCCGGTGGATACATTGGTTCTATTTTACTTGGCATTCCCGGAACAGCGTCAAATGTTGCAACTGTCTATGATGGATATGAAATGACGAAAAAGGGTCAGGTGACGCGTGCATTAAGTATAGCAACCATTTCTAACTTTATGGGAACGCTGCCGAGCCTTCTTATTGCCATGGTTGCCTGTCCAGTGATTGCATCATTGGCGGTGAAAATGGGACCCTGGGAGTATTTTTCGCTGGCGTTCATGGCAATCACGCTGGTTGTGACACTTTCGAGGGGAAATATGCTGCGTGGATTCATCGGCGCTGCCCTTGGTCTTCTCCTTACACAGATCGGCTACTCGCCAATCTCGGCAACGCCACGGTTTTCATTCGGAAATTATTATCTTTCCGGTGGATTTAGTCTGCTGGCTGTTCTGATCGGTGTCTTTGCTGGAAGCATGATCATGATTACTTATGCTAATGCTAAGAAAGAGAAACCAGTGAAGTTTGATCAGAAAATTGAAAAGTTTAAATTTCCCGGTCAGGCAATCATTCAAAACGCAGTTACCATTGTGCGATCTTTCTTCATCGGTTTGTTTATCGGTTTTCTGCCGGGCATGGGTCCTTCTTTATCGAATGTCGTCTCGTATTCTACGGCAAAAACAGCGTCCAAGCATCCGGAAGAATTCGGAACTGGCTGCGATGAAGGACTTTTTGCACCGGAAGTTGCGAATAATGCATCAATTGGTGGCGCGATCATCCCAATGGTTGCTCTCGGAATTCCCGGTGATGGAACTACGGTTCTGCTTTTGAGTGCACTGACGATTCAGGGGATCAATGCGGGTCCTCTCCTCCAGAAAAATAATCCGACTTTGGTAAGCATGATTTTTGTGGCTGGTATTCTGGCAGCTCTTTTCGCACTGGTTATTCAGATTGCTGGTATCCGTCTCTTGCCCCAAATTTTGAAGGTGCCGTATCATTATTTGTATCCGGCGATTCTCATCATCAGTTTTATGGGTGTTTATGCATCAAACACCAATATGTTTGCTGTTTTCTCTATTCTCGGATTTACGCTGTTGGGAATCTGGCTTGCATACGCAGAGATACCGATTACGCCCTTTGTCCTTTCTTATGTACTGGGGACAACACTGGAGACAAATTTCAGAAATGCGATCAGCTATGCAGGTGGTGACTGGACCAGCTTCTTTAAACGTCCCGTATCCTGTGTAATGCTGCTTTTTGCGATCGGCTCTGTGTTGCTTCCGCTTATAAAAAGTCCGAAGGGTAGAGCGACTTCATAGCGTTCACGACTTTGAAGTTAAAAAACGGGAAAAGGACAGATAAAAAGATGGAATTATTTAAAGATTTTTTTGAGTGTCCATATCTTTATCAGGAGGAACCTTTTCGGATGGTAGGAAGCACCTATTATGTAGGAAATAAATTTGTGGGTTGTTTCCTGATTGACAGTGGAGATGGACTGATCCTGATTGATACTGGAATGCCATGTTTTGTTTATCAGCTTTTTGAGTCTATCCGAAAGTTGGAATTTGATCCGTGTGATATCAAGCTGATTCTGCTCAGCCATGCCCACTATGACCACATCGGCGCAGCGAGGATTGTAAAAGAGTATACCGGTGCGCGTCTCTTTATCGGAAGAGAAGAATTGCCAGTGCTGCATGAGCGAAAAGAATATATCCTTACAGAGGGACATGAATACCAGGATTTTGAAGTGGACGATTATTACACGGAAACAGAACCTGTCCGACTTGGAAATGTGGAAATTAGAACAATTTACACGCCGGGACACACCGAAGGAACCTATTCTTTTTTCTTTGATCAGGAGGAAAACGGGAAAGTTCTGCATTGTGGGATGATGGGTGGAATCGGTACAGTTACTTTACAGGATGAAATGTTGGAGAAATATCCGCGCCCTCTGACACTGCGTCAGGATTATATCAATTCTCTGGAATTCCTGAAAACAATTCCGGTGGATGTGGTGATCCCATCTCATCCGGATCAACTGGAGGGATTTCCACTGAAAAATGATGAGGGTTACAATCCATATATTGATTCAAGCAGATGGGGCAGAATGATGGATGACTGGATCGCACGTATGCAAAGAGTGATCTGTGGTTCCCGCTATAAAGAAGAGCTGAAAAAGTAAGGTGCCAAAGGAGAATGTTATTATGAATGTTCTTGCAAGGAAGAATTATATGTATGCGATTGCCTGCCCGACCAGTATGGGTGTGAGGCTGATTCCGGAGGACCGGATGGCGGTGCAGAACAGTGACCGTTTCTATATGAGATCGACCAGCGCGGAGACGAATGTGCTGAATGTGTCTTCCTCGCTCGGCAAGCCCTGTCTTGCCCTGACGAAGTTTGTTGAGGGCAGCCCGGTGTCGGCATTCATTCAGTCTCAGTTGCGCGCCAGGAATATCGCCTTTGAAGGCCCTTCGGTTCCGCAGGGCGGCCCCTGGGGATATCGCCATCAGATCAACATCGCGGATTCCGGCTTTGGTCTGCGCGCGCCGCGCGTCTGGAACGACCGTGCCGGTGAGGTGGGCCGCACGCTGGATGCTTCTGACTATGATCTGGAGCGCATTTTCGGTGAGGAGGGCGTCGGGATTCTGCATTTGAGCGGCCTGATCGCGGCGATGAGTCCGGAGACGACCCGCTGCTGCCTTGAGATGGCGAAAGCCGCAAAGGTACATGGAACGCTGGTATCCTTTGACCTGAATTACCGTGCGACCTTCTGGAAGGGCCGTGAGGAGGAGCTGGCGGCAGCTTTCCATGAGCTCGCGTCCGTGTCGGATGTCCTGATCGGAAATGAGGAAGACTTCCAGCTCTGCCTTGGCTTCACAGGACCCGAAGCCGGCGGAAAGGATCTGGCATCCAAGGTCGAGAGCTTCCATACGATGATTCTGAAGGCGCAGGAGAAATATCCGAATACAAAGGCCTTCGCGACCACGCTTCGCCAGGTGGTCTCCGCGAATGAGCATCTGTGGGGCGCTGTCCTGCTCGCGGACGGAGGCTGGTATGTGGAGGAGCCGCGCCCGATTCCGATCATGGATCGCATCGGCGGCGGCGACGGATTCACCGGCGGCCTGCTCTATGGCATTATTTCCGGATTTTCCGCCGAGGATTGCCTGCATTTTGGCTGGGCGACCGGTGTGCTTGCGACGACGAGCCTGAATGACTATGCAGAGCCGGCGGATGAAAAGCAGGTGTGGGATATTTACGCGGGAAATGCACGCGTGCAGAGATAGGAGGAAAGAACGTATGAAAAAAGGAGATATCGGCCTGATCGGCCTTGCCGTCATGGGAGAAAATCTGGTCATGAACATGGAGTCCAGGGGCTTCACGGTCGCCGTGTATAACCGTACGACCTCGAAGGTGGATGCGTTTGTCTCCGGACGGGCGGCCGGGAAGAATATCATCGGCTGTCATTCGCTGCAGGAGCTGGCGGACAGCCTGGAGAAACCGAGAAAGGTCTTCATGATGGTGAAGGCGGGCGAGGCGGTTGACAGCATGATCGAGCAGCTTCTGCCGGTGATGGAGCCGGGCGATATTATCATCGACGGCGGCAATTCCCATTTCCCGGATACGATTCGCCGCACGGAATATGTGGAGAGCAAGGGCCTGCTCTATGTGGGCACCGGCGTCTCCGGCGGAGAAGAAGGCGCGCTGAAGGGACCGAGCATGATGCCCGGCGGCAGCCCGGCGGCCTGGCCGTATGTAAAGCCCATTTTCCAGGCGATCTGCGCGAAGGTGGAGGACGGCTCCCCCTGCTGTGACTGGGTGGGAGAGAACGGCGCCGGACATTTTGTGAAGATGGTACATAACGGAATCGAGTACGGCGATATGCAGCTGATCTGCGAGGTTTATCAGCTGATGCGGGATGGCCTCGGCATGACGAACGAGGAGATGCATCAGGTCTTCACGGACTGGAATAAGACGGAGCTCGACAGCTATCTGATTGAGATCACGAGAGACATTCTCGGCTATAAGGATGAGAATGGCGAGGCGGTGGTAGACAAGATCCTGGACACGGCCGGACAGAAGGGAACCGGCAAATGGACCGGCATCGCCGCGCTCGATGAGGGCGTGCCGCTGACGCTGATCGGCGAGGCCGTGTTTGCGCGCTGCCTTTCCGCGATGAAGGACGAGCGTGTGGAGGCGTCAAAGCGCTACCCGCACAAGATTCCGGCTTTCACCGGCGACCGCGACGAAATGCTCGAAAAGCTGCGCCGTGCGCTGTATGCCAGCAAGATCATTTCCTATGCGCAGGGCTACACGCTGATGCGCACGGCGGCGAAGACCTACGGCTGGAATCTGAATTACGGCGGCATCGCGTTGATGTGGCGCGGCGGCTGCATCATCCGCAGCGTATTCCTTGGCAAGATCAAGGAGGCCTATGACAAGAATCCGGAGCTTCATAACCTGCTGCTGGACGATTACTTTGCAGAGACCATCGAGTCCCTTGTTCCGGCATGGCGCGATGTAGTCGCTTTCGCGGCACAGATCGG
>JAJPXQ010000141.1 GCA_021205385.1 Lachnospiraceae bacterium
TTGTGTTTCATAACCCCATCGGTGCCTTTCGCAGAAAGGCGAATTATAAGCATGAAGAATCCGATAGACGACATCAATGGATGGCTGTATCACAGAATCCGAATGTGTATCTGGAAACAATGGAAGAAACCTAAAACCAAAATGAGAAATCTGATGAAAATGGGAGTGTCCAAACACTATGCGTTTATGGCGGCGAACAGCAGAAGAGGTCATTGGTTTAACTCGAATCTGACAACGGTCAAACGGGCTATGACAAAAGAGAGACTGATACGCGGAGGCTTTTATGACCTTGCCATAGCGTACCAGTCAGTGCACGTCAACTATTGAAAGCGCCGTGTACCGAACGGTACGCACGGTGCTGTGAGAGGACGGCGGCTAATCACCGCCTCCTACTTGATTTCTTTCGCTTATTCCAGGCCGAGCACGATGCTTGTCACGGCCTCGCGCAGATCCACCATCAGGCTTCGCTCCATCAGACCGACCTGCTCGCCGTCCAGATAGACCAGGCAGCTCTCACCGTCGTACTGATAGATTGTGACCGTGACGGAAGGATAGTCCTCACTGTCCAGATAGACTGTCATCGACAGCTCCTGCGTCGAGGCGCTTTCTTCAGAGGTAAAGCTGTCGATCTCCAGCGCATCCGCCGCGTTCATCGCCGTGTCGAAGTCGATCTCCTGCTCAGACAGCAGATAGATGATCTCGTCCTCATCAACATCCTCGTCTTCCTCCTCCGTATCTTCGCCCTCATCGGCATCCTCCGCAGCAGCCTCCAACAGCTCGTTCCATTCGCCGCAGGTCATCGCGCTGACTTCATAAGTTTCGCCGTTTATGGTGAAGGACACGCCCGTTACGCTCTCCCAGTCAAGGCTCAGCACCGCCCGCGGGCGCAGGGAATCATAGGAGTTTGCCGCGAGCGTCTCGTAATCCTCGTCCGTCAGCTGATAGATGATCTCGCTGTCGCCGACGCGCGCATAGGCAAGTGTCGTCACCTCGGTTTCGCCGTCCTCGTTTTCTTCATCCGTTACAACGGTCCCTATGTAGAGCACATACTCCTTCGTCTCCGTCTCAGGTTCTTCATCCGTCCCTTCCGTGACTTCTCCGTCTTCGACCGCTTCGTCCTCCGCGGTTTCCTCCGCCGTTTCTGCCTCCTCGTCCACGACCGCCACCTCGGCGGTCAGCGTGATCGTGTAATCCGGATCATCCAGCCCATATTCCGAGAGGTCCTCCGAGGACGCGGTGTAGGTGACATAGTCGGTCAGGGAAAGGGTTGCCAGTGCGCTGAGATAATCCTCCACGCGATCGTCGTCCAGAACCGAATAGTTCCCGTTCTCCACATTATAGTAGTTATAGTTCTGCGTATAGGAGTAGACGCCTTCCTCGTCGAAAACCGCGTCCAGCGTTGCATCCCCGACGACGGTCAGCTCCACCAGCGCCTCGATCTCCGGGATATCATCGTGCTGCATATATTCATCGCGATCCGTCGTGACGTATTCGAGAAGATCATCCTCGATCAGGTAGACCTTATCGTCGCCAATACTGATATAGCGCTGTTCATCGATTGTGGAATAGCTGCCGAGCGATACGACCGTCTCTCCATCCTCCGTCGTCAGGGTAATCGTGCACTGCGGCTCCTCCAGGCCGTACTGGCCAAAGTCTTCCACGTCTTCAATGATGAAGCAGGCGTGCACTTCCTCAAAATGCTCCAGAAATTCCGCGAGCGTGTCCTGATTGACCGGGAAGTCCTCATCCCCTGTGTTATACCAGGTGTCGCCCGTTTTCTCGAATTCCAGAGATTCCTCCTCGTATTCCCAGGAGACGCTGGTGAGATCGTCCTGTTCCAGTGTCAGGATGATTTCATCCGTCGTATTGACACTGTCCACATGCTCCGTGATGGACTGCGCGAGCAGGGCTGCGCCGCACAGGGCAAAAAATACCACGGAAAGAATGATTAAATTTCTTCTGCGCCTCATGTATGTTCTCTCCTCCTTCTGAATACTTCTTCCACTCCGAAGATCAGGTAAATCAGCGGAATCACGCCGATCAGGAACATCTTGATCATTCCTGCCTGCGCCGATGAGATTGTCAGATAGTTGTAACTCAGCGACTTGGAGCGGATTGAGATGGCGTCTGTCTCGCCGATCAGCCAGGAAACGGCGTTCATGACAAAATCAGAGTTCGCCCCGGAAGAGTAGGCGATGTAGGTCTCCTCCATCATTTCATCCGAGCTGATGTAGACCAGCATGCCGCCGCTTTCATTGTCCTCCACGGAGACCGCGACGGAGAAGGGTCCGGCGATATCGCCGTCCTCCATATCATAGGTGGTCAGGCTGTATCCCGCCACCTTGGAGAAGGATTCCACCGACGTGTCGAGCAGGGAGGTGACCGTGACATCGTCCGATGTCTCGTTGATCGTCAGCCCCTGCGCGATTGAGATGATGACATAGTTATTATTTTCCGACAGCTCGGACGTGATGTCCGAGTCGCCCAGCTCCGGCAGGAGAATATAGGGATAATCGAAAGCGTAGTTGTCGCGGCTTCCCTCCACGACGATGCCTTCCTCTACGCTCACCCCATAGTGTTCCAGAACAGAATGCAGATTCGCCATCTCGTCGTCCTCCTGCGGGCCGGAGAGTACGAAGAGCCTGCCGCCGTCGTCCAGATACTCGATCAGCATATCCGCTTCCTCCTCCGAGATATCGCTTGTGGGCGCGTTGATCAGGATCGCGTCCGCATCCTCGGGAATTTCATCCACGGTCAGGAGAGAGAACTCCTCAGTCTCGATATTCTGTTTCTCGATGCTTTCCGCAAAGCTGTCTGAAAGCTCCGCTTCCCCATGGCCGGTCAGCGTATAGAGGATCGGCAGCTCTTCCCTCGTCACATAGTCGATCGCCGTCGTGATCTCCCCTTCGCCGTCGAAGGAGTAGGCCGCGGAGCCGCTGGTATAATAGTTGGTATAATCCGCCTCATACATGTCGTCATAGGAAATATAGCGGGAACGCTCGCCGCATTCCACGATCAGCGCGTTGTTCACCACGGTTTCATCGGTGTACTGCTCCGCAAAGGTCGGATAGACGTCCGGATTGATTTTCTCGACGGTGATGTTGCCGCTCAGGGAGTCGTATACATCCAGCAGCTTTTCGATCACCGAATCTTCTTCCCCGTTCTGGACGATCCAGTAGATCGTGACCTCCTCGGTCAGGCTCTGTACTTCGGCCTTAGTAGAGGAGGTTACGGAGTAGAGCTGTGCCGCCGAGATGTCATAGTGGGTCCAGGTGTTCGGCAGGGAAGATACTACAATGTTCAGAACAATCAGAATCGCGAGCACCAGGGCGCTCATGACAAAGCTGTAGCCGCCGACCTTCGCCGCGCGCGTGTTTAGCGCCTCTCTTTTTTCACGAAAAGAAGTTTTCAGATTTCTCATCCGTTGTACCTCCGATTCTCCAGAGTCTGCACACAGAGGAACAGGAAAAAGGCGATCACGCTGAGATCGTAGACCACTGCCGTCAGGTCGAACACCCCGTCCACAAAAGTCTCAAAACGCGTAAACAGACTGATCTGCGCCATCACATTCGGCAGAAGTCCCTCCAGTGAGGTCGGGTCGTGCAGATACACGGCCACTGTCGCAGCAATCAGAATCATTGCCACCAGGATACCGGCGAGATCCGATTTCGTCAGGTGACGGACGAGCATGGAGAGAATCAAAAATACCACCGCGATGGCGATGATGGAGCCGACCGTCGTGGAGGACACATAATCCGCCAGCGAGTCGCAGAAATACAGGAACAGCATCGCCACGATACAGACGCCGACCGCCATACTCTGGGACTCCGTCAGGCAGCTGATAAACATTCCGATGCTCATAAGCGCAAGCCCAAGTAGGAAGAAAGCCAAAATCGACCCGTAGGAGGTGGGCAGATAGACCTCTCCAAACTGGGCGAAGATCAGCGGGTAAAAGCTGATGATAATGACCGGAATTGCAAATACAATTACCATGGAAAGAAATTTACCGAGCACGATCTCCGTCGTCGAGATTGGCAGGGAAAATAAGAGTTGATCCGTCTTCTGGCTCCGCTCCTCCGCCATGATCCGCATGGTCAGGATCGGTATCAGGATGATGAAAATAATGGAAATAAAACTCAGCACGTACTCAAAGTTTGCGACCGAGGCGTTGATATTATAGAGAAGCGCGCCGATGCCGGTAAATACCAGCAGAAAAGCGCCGAAAACGTAAGCCTTCATGCTGTGATAGTAAAGGGACAGCTCATGCTCCAGGACAGCGATCATGCGTTCTCCACCTCCTCTCCGACACTAATGGGCTCCGATGCGTCGCCTGTCATTTCTATAAAGATGTCCTCCAGCGTTGCATGGACCGGATTCAGCTTGCGCAGAACCTTCCCGTTTCGGGCAAAGGCCAGAAAAACTTCCCGGCAGATTTCAGCCGGGTCTTCTTCGCTCACATTCAGGACGGCGCTGCAGCCTTCTTCTGTCTCCTCTGTCACGTCGATACTGCTTATTTTTTCTATATGCTGCAGGAGTTCACGCAGCTCCGCCGCGCCCGTCTCGGCACAGATCTCAATCGTATTTCCGGCGGACAAGGCCTGCCCTAAGTTTTCCAGCCGGTCAAAGGCCACCAGCTTTCCTTTGTGGATAATCAGCACCATATCGCAGATTGCCTGAATTTCCGAGAGAATATGGGAGCTTAAGATCACCGTATGCTTTTCGCTGAGTTTTTTGATCAGATCCCGGATTTCGATGATCTGCGCCGGATCGAGACCGACGGTCGGCTCGTCCAGAATGATGATTTCCGGATTTCCCAGCAGCGCCTGTGCGATGCCGACCCGCTGTCGGTAGCCCTTCGAGAGATGCTTAATCAGTTTTTCCTCCACCTCTTCAATGTGTGTCTCCTCTACGACCCTGTCGAGCTCTTCCTCGAGTTCTCCGCGCTTCAGACCCTTGGCTCTGGCCACAAAATACAGATACTCCAGCACCGTCTGCTCCATATAGAGCGGCGGCAGCTCGGGCAGGTAGCCAATCAGCTTCTTCGCCTCCTTCGGCTGCTCAAAAATGTCATAGCCGCCGACAATCACATCGCCGGCGGTCGCGGCCAGACAACCCGTGATGATATTCATCGTAGTTGTCTTTCCCGCGCCGTTCGGCCCCAGGAAGCCGTAGATCTGTCCCGGTGTGATCGTAAAGGACAGATCGGATACGGCGAGCTGATCGCCGTATCGCTTTGTCAAATGTTTCACTTCTATCAAATGGAAGTCCTCCTTTCAAGAGCAGACGCCCGCGCCTGCCCCTGAAAGGATTATATGTTACCTTTCTGAAAGAACCGTGGAGAAATTGTGAAAGGAAGGTGACAGTTCTGTGAAAATCAGTGATCAGGGCTTGCAATTTTTGATGATGCGGTGAAACAGGCAGTTGATAAATTCGGGCGCATCAATGTTCTGGTCAATAACGCCGGATATGGCAGTGTAACTTTCTTTGAGGAAACCGAGGAAGAAACCATCCGTAAACAGTTTGAGGTTAATTTATTTGGTCTTATGCGTGTGACAAGGGCTGTCCACTCTTTTAAAACGGCCTCCGGTTCACGTTGATAGACCGTGGATGCGAAGCTCCTGCTAGCTGGCAGCCCGCGATGATTTCCCGCTGCATGCGCGTTCATATTCCTTCAGCTTCCATTTCGCTTCCCCGCTTATATGCCGCGGAACCTCGATCTGCACGGTTACGTATAGATCTCCATGTACGTTTGCGTCTTTCATGGAGACGATGCCTTTCCCTCTCAGGCGGATTTTTGTCCCTGACTGCGTGCCTTCCGGAATCTTGCAAAGCACATTCCCGTAGAATGTCTGAACAGAAACTTCCCCGCCGAACACTGCGGTCGTATAGGGAATGTTGATGGTTGTATAGATATCCATTCCTTTTCGCTCAAATCCCGGCTTGTCCCGTACAGTGACATTTAAAAGCAGGTCGCCAGGTTCCTGGCCGCGGTTTCCGGGCGCGCCTTTTTGGCGGAGACGGATGCTTTTCCCAGTGTCAATTCCGGCAGGGATGTGTACTTTTAATGTCTGGATTTTGCTGTCGTCTCCGTCTGCTCCGGATAAACGTATTACCTTATCCTTGAGTTTCCGCAGGTTTATCCACCATCGCCCCATTTATCCTGGCTCTTTATCAACAACTTTCAGAAATTGCTTAAAATGATTAGAGCGACATAAGGGTAAAGCCATATTCCCTTATTTCACAATACGTACA
>JAJPXQ010000048.1:0-61447 GCA_021205385.1 Lachnospiraceae bacterium
TTGTATTACCATACTATAAAATTATTGTGTCATGGAATTAGTAAGTTTGGAGGAAGATTTATGACAGATTCCAGGACTCCGATTTTAAGAGTGACAGATGTGTCGAAATCATTCGGCGCGGTGCAGGCTCTGGATCACGTGGGTTTTGAGCTGTATCCGGGCGAAGTGCATGCTCTGATGGGCGAGAATGGCGCGGGTAAATCCACCGTTGCAAAGATTATTGCAGGAATTTACTCGGCGGATGAGGGTGTGATTGAACTCGAAGGCAAAAAAGTGCAGATTCCGAATCCGGCTACAGCGATCTCTCTGGGGATTGCGATTGTGATGCAGGAATTGAATTCCATGCCGCATTTACCGGTTTATGAAAATGTCTTTCTGGGGCATAGCGAAATATACAAGCATGGTTTTGTTTTGAATAAGGCGGAAGCGATTCGGCGGACGACGGAATTGCTGGCTATGTTTGGTATGGAGGAACAAATAAATCCGTTGACGCCTTTAAGGGACTTGTCTGTCGCTGAACAACAAATTGTTGAGATAATTAAGGCAGTGTCCTATGATTCCAAGGTTATTATCCTTGACGAACCAACGGCTTCCCTGACGCAAAAGGAGGTTGACCGACTGTTTGCTGTTGTTAGACATCTGAAAGAACAAGGAGTGGCTTTTATCATCGTTTCTCATCGATTTAATGAGATTTTTGAGATATCCGATAAAATTACCGTGTTCCGGGATGGAGTTTGTGTCTTGCAGAATGGAGACATGAAAGAGATGGACGAGCAGAAGCTGGTTCATGCTATGGTTGGTCGTGAGATTAAAGAGTTCTTTGGCGATAAGGAAGAATTGGGTGAAGAATTTGAAAAGAAGACCATGCTGACGGTAGAACATCTTGCCGACAGCTGGGATTTTATCAAAGATTTGTCGTTTGAAGCAAGAACCGGGGAGATCCTCGGAATCGCAGGTCTGGTAGGTGCTGGACGGACAACGCTGGTTCGCAATATTTTTGGCGCGGAAAAAAGAAAGAATGGAACAGTAAAAGTAGATGGCGTTGAGATAAAAGCAGGAAAGCCAGGAGACGCGATAAAAAAGGGACTGTCCCTTGTGACAGAAAACCGCAAAGAGGAAGGCGTGTTTTTGGATTTCTCTATTTGCCAGAATATGGCATTTGCAAAGACTGCTAATGGTTCCAGCTATGTGTTGCCGCATAAGAAGGAAGAGCAGGATTGTCTGAATATGATTGACAAACTTAGAGTGAAGGTAGGACATTATGGAAACCCGGCAAAAAGCCTTTCGGGAGGAAATCAGCAGAAAGTGGTTCTTGGGAAATGGCTGCTTACGAATCCTAAAGTCCTGATACTGGATGAACCGACTCGTGGTATTGACATCTCGGCAAAAGCAGAAATATACACCATATTACATCAATTGGTAACGCAAGGAGTGTGCATTATTATAGTGTCCTCGGAGCTGCCGGAGGTGTTGGGCATCTGCGACCGAATTCTGGTCATGAAGGATGGAGAACTCACTGGAGAATTGAATGCAAAGGAAGCGAATGAAGAAATAATTATGAGTTATGCATCCTTTGGTGCCATAAAAGCGTAAAAGGAAATTGGAGGAAATTATGGGTACGGAGAAAAAAGAAAAGTCGCAGTCAAAAATGAATGTCATAATGACGACACATCGTTCGGAAATCACAATGGGCGGAGCTTTGGTTATTCTGTTTTTGATATTATGTGTGCTGTCCCCGAATTTTCGTACGACTCGTAATATGACGAATATTTTGTCGCAGGTGAGTTTCACCGCAGTGTTAGCTTTGGGAGAGACCTTCATCATGCTGACTGGTGGCATAGACTTGTCAGTGGGTAGCGTTCTGGGTGTGACTGGTCTGATCGCAGCGATCGTATTGAAGTCTACAAATAGTATTTTCCTGGCGATTTTAGCGGCGCTGCTTCTTGGCGCACTGATTGGAACGTTGAATGGCGTGATGGTTTCCTATTTCCGAATCCCTGCCTTTGTGGTTACACTGGGTACGCAGCAGATTTTCCGTAGTGCTAACTACTTAATCAGCGGCGGACATGCAGTAAATAAGCTGTCAGATGCTTACAAGGCCATTGCCAGTGTCGAGATTTTTTCCGGATTCCGCGCCTATTATCTGGCGATTATTATTTTGTTCTTCGTTGTTCACTGGATTTTGTCCAACACAAAACTGGGACGCAATACATATGCGATAGGCAGTAATGTTGTTGCCACGCGACTGGCGGGGGTCAATACGATTCTATATACGATGTACCCATATATTATTTCCGGAGTTTTGGCGGCCGTGGGTGGCATTCTTATGGGTTCTCGGTATGGTGCGGTTGATCCAAACTATGGTGATGGATATGAAATGGACGTGCTCGCGGCAGTTGTTATCGGCGGCTGTTCAATGACAGGAGGAAAGGGAACGATATTAGGGACCGCTATCGGTGTTTTGTTCATGGGCGTGTTAAGTAATGGCCTGGATATTACAGGAGTATCACCTTACTGGCAGGGAGTGGCAACCGGTACGGTTTTGATTCTGGCGTTACTGTTTGAGCGAATCACAAATCGTGAAAAAGACTGAATTTGACTTGCACATGTTCGTAGCAAGTTCAAATAAATAAATATTAAGGAGGAAAGTAACATGAAAAAGAAGCTGATTAGTGCGATTCTCTGTACAGCACTGGCGGTGTCGATGCTTGCGGGCTGCGGAAGCAGCAGCTCAACGACGACAAGCAGCACTGAGGAAACAGAGGAAGAAGCTGCGGAGGAAGAGACTGCAGAAGCAGAAGAGGAAACGGTGGAGACAGGTGAGGCAAAGACCATAGCATACATCACCCCGTCCACGACGACTCCGTTCTGGAACTGGGTGCAGGATGGTATTGAAGCGCAGGCCGCAGAAGCTGGTTACACAGTGCAGGTCTATGATTCTGAGAATGATTCTGCGACACAGCTGAAGAACGCGCAGAACGCAATTACTGCCGGTGTAGATGCGATTATTATTTCCCCGACCGACAGCGCTTCCTGCCCGGCTGTTCAGGAAGAAGCAGAGGCTGCGGACATTCCGGTTGTCATCTGCGATATCGGAACAGATGAAGGAACGTATCTGACGATGGTCTCTACTCCGAACTATGATGGAGCTTATGAAGTGGGCGAGTATCTGGCACAGTATCTGATTGAAAATGGAATGGAAGGTTCCGTTGGAGAGATCACGATCCCGCTGTCCCGCATTAATGGACAGAATCGAGATCAGGGATTCCAGGATGCACTTGCTGAGTATGGCTTTGAAGTGACGACGGTTCTGGAAGGACCGGAGCAGACAATGGATGAAGCGGATCAGAAGGCCAGAAACATTGTAACAGCAAATCCTGATCTGGTGGCTATTTTTGCGAACTATGATCAGGCTACGCTTGGAACGGAGGCTGCTTTGGAAGATCTCGGACTGGAGGGACAGGTTCTGATTGCATCTTTCGATGGCAATCCGGATATCGTGGAAGATCTGCAGAGCGGCAAAGTTCTTGTGTGTGGTGCACAGCAGGCAAAGAAGATGGGCAAAGAGTCTGTTAATGCACTGGTATCTTTCTTTGCAGGCGAGGAAGTCGACGAAGAGATTTTCGTCCCGACACTGCTTTTGACAGCTGACAATGTAGAGGACTATCTGGATGTAATTGAAGAAGATATTTGCGGACTTGATTAATAAAGTAACTGGTGACAGGGCGCTGACGAGAAATCGCCGCGCCCTGTTTTTAAAAGGAGGAGAATAACATGATGATTCCAAAGGTGAAAAAGATACTCGATCTCTCTCAGCCAGTCTATCACAATTGCCCAGGTTGGCCGACCTACATTCCGACCATCGTAAGCTATGAAGCGAGGCATGTGACGCATGATTTTGAGGCGGAGCGGATAGAGATGAATGTCCACACTGGTACGCACACGGATGCGCCATATCATTTCTTTAAAGATGGGATTAAGCTGGAACAACTGGATCCTATGAGGTTTCAGGGAAGAGGCGTGACTTTCGACCTGCGTGGAATCGGACAGATGGCGATTGAGGCGAAGCATCTCGAAGCCTGTGGAGTGGGTGTTCAGAAGGGTGATATTGCATTGCTGTACACAGGCTGGGGGCAGAAGCGTGATATGACGAAGGAATATTTCTATGAGTGGCCATTCCTTACTGCCGAAGCAGCTCAGTGGCTGGTGGACAGAGGCGTGAAATGCGTCTGCATTGACGGCATGAGCGTAGGCGGCTGGCCGGAAGGCTGCGGAGCACCGGCGCATGAAGTGCTTCTGGGTAATGAAGTCATGGTGGTGGAAGAACTTTATATGGATGAGGAACTGCTGGAAGAGCCGGAATGGTATGTGGTGGCGCTTCCGATTAAGCTGAAGGGTTTCAGTGGTGCTCCGACCCGTGTCGTTGCCATGAAACTGGAGTGAGGCTGAAAAGGAGAAACATATGAAGAGAAAAATCAGTTGCCCGGATTTCGCGTTTCCGTTGATGGAGCATGAGGCCGTATTGAATCTGATTGCCTCTCTTGGGATCGTTGGTGTGGACATTGGACTGATGGAGGATCGGACGCATCTTCGGCCTTCGAATCAGTTTGAAAATCTGAAGCAGAATGCAACGGAGCTGAAAAAGAGGGTGGAAGATAAGGGCCTGGTTGTCAGTGACGTATTTATACAGGCCGATCTTGACTTTTTTGTTTATGCACCAAATCATTATGAGGAGAGCCGGAGACAGCATGCCAGGGATCTGTTTCAGAAGACCGTAGAGTTTGCTTCAATTGTAGGAGCAGAACATATTACAGGAATGCCGGGCGCGGCCTATCCGGATGTGGAGAGCTGGGAAGAATCGTATGACCGCTGTGTAAAAGAGCAGCAGTGGCGTGCGGATCTGGCTAAGTCTGTCGGAATTCCCTATGGGGTGGAGGCTCATATTGATTCTCTGGTAGAACAGCCAGCCAATGCAGCGAGACTTTGCCAGGACGCGCCGGGAATGGGACTTACGCTGGATTATTCTCATTTTGTGCGTCTGGGAATGGAGGACACAGCGGGTGATATTCTGATTCCGTATGCCAATCACGTGCATACGCGCGCGGCTGCCAAAGGTGTGCTTCAGACATGCATGAGCGATAATGTGATAGACTTTGAGAGGATCGTGAAGAAGCTTGAGGAAGCTGGTTATGCCGGATGGTACTGCATGGAATACTGCTGGACTCCCAATTGGGAGAATTGCAGCCGCAATGACAATATTTCTGAAATCATTCTGATGAAGGAACGGATTGAAGAAATTTGACGGTTGATGGAGAAGAAAATCCCGCGAGGCAGATATACTAATATCCGCTCCGCGGGATTTTTGTAAAAATTCACAAATACTATTGACTAAAAGATGATAATTTGTTAATATTTTAGAAAGTTGTAATACCATAATCTGAAAAAGTATTAAAGTATTAGAATATCAGAGTATTACCATTTGACATCAGAGGGCAAGGCGGTGAAGAGTTGGTAAATAAGGTAGAGAGAAAAAGCGTAAGCGATGCCGTGCAGGACGAGGTAAAGCGCCTGATCACTTCCGGCGAGTGGAAGGCAGGGACGAAGATTCCTTCAGAGAATGAGCTTGCCTCCATGATGGGGGTTTCGCGTGTTTCTGTTCGCAGCGCATTGCAGAGACTGTCCAGCCTGGGTCTTGTTGAGAGTCGGCAGGGGGGCGGTACTTTCGTCTGCGAACTCGACGGGAGCCAGAATCTGAATACGCTCGTCCCGTTCATGATGCTGAGCGGCGAGAATCAGAAATACATGGTGGAGTTCCGGAGAATTATTGAGAGTGAGGCTGCTTATCTGGTGGCTGTCCGGAGCACGGAAGAGGATGTCCTGTGTTTCTGGGAGCAGTGGGAGCGTTATAAACAGTCTGAGGGAAGGAATTCGATGTCCGAGGAGAGCATAGAGCTGGATCTGGAATTTCATCTCATGCTTCTCCGGTCGACAAGAAATCCGATGTTTACGCAGCTGGGGAATATCCTGAAGGATACGATCATGGAGAATATTCGATATGCTTGGAAACAGACGAAGAATAACAAGGCAGTCAGCTCCCACGAACAGATCATTTCGGCCATAGAAAAGCATGACCCTGCGGCTGCCAGGAGCGCCATGTGGGACCATATGGATATCGTGTGGGATCTGGTCAACAGAGGAGAGGGAAAAGAGGGTTAGCGACTTGTGTTACAGTGGGACGCTGCATGGTTTTGCGGCGTCTTTTGTGTCTCTGGATCCTGTAGAAGGAAGCGCAAAATATACATAGAGAGGCGGCATGTCATAGTGTACAAAAAAGACAAGAAAGTTTTGTGCATAACTGCCAAATATTGTTGCAAAGTAACAAAAAAGATTGACTTTTCTGCCGGAGTTCGGTATTATTTATATAAAAGTTGTATTACCTTAATATGATATTTCAATATTTCCATACTTCCATTATGCGGAAGGCTGGAAGGGAAAAGGAGGATGCAGAAAATGGCATTGACTGGAAAGACAGCGGTTATCACAGGCTCGGCACAGGGAATTGGATTTGCGATCGCCGAGACGATGGCCAGCCAGGGCGCGGCAGTAGGTATCTTCGATATCAATGAGAAGAAGGCCGAGGAGGCGGCGCAGAGCCTGAAGAACAAGGGTTATCAGGCGGTCAGCGGCTATGTGGACGTGTCGAAGGTGGACAGTCTGAAGGCGATGATTGAGAAGACCGTGCAGGCGTTCGGATATCTGGACATTCTGGTAAATAACGCCGGTGTACAGAAGTCCACGCCGATCCCGGAAGTGACCGAGGCTGAGTGGGATATGGTCATGGGGATTAATTTAAAGAGTGTATTCTTCGCGTCGCAGCAGGCGCTTCCTTACCTGAAAGAGCGCAAGCAGCCCAGGATTATCAATATTTCCTCCCTGGCAGGACGGATGGGTGGTTATGAGACGGGCATGAGCTACACAGCGTCCAAGGGAGGTGTGATCTCTCTGACCTATGGACTGGCCCGCCAGTTTGCTCCTTATGGCATCACGGTGAATGCGGTCTGCCCGGGCACGACGCGCACGCCGATCATTGATCAGTGGTCTGACGAGCAGATTGCCGGACTGGTGGAGAGAATCCCGCTTGGGAAGCTCGGAGAGCCGAAAAATATCGGAAGTGCGGTGGCCTATCTTGCGAGCGACGAGGCGGAGTTTATCACCGGCCTGCTGATGGACGTGAACGGCGGCATGTACTTTGGTTAAATAAGAATTATAATAAGGAGGAACATATAACATGGCAAGTACCTATTTGGAGTGGCTGAACGAATCCACGCCTACCCGGTGGTGGCACGATTCCGGAAATCCGGACGAGATCGCACTGGCCAGGAAGAGGGGCGCGATGGGTGTCACGACGAACCCGGTGCTGACCTACCGGACATTTCAGTCTCAGCCGGAGTTCTGGCAGGAGAAGGTGGATCAGGTTCCGCAGGATCTGGACTTCGAGGAGCGCGCGGAGGCACTGTTGAAACTGGTCGCCACTTACGCGGCGGATTATTTCCGGGATATCTATGACAGCACGGACGGGAGGCATGGACTTGCGCTCGGTCAGCTGAATCCGGGACGCGCAGGCGACGCGGAAGGCATGCTGGCGCAGGCCAGGAGAGTGCACAGCTGGAGACCGAACGTGGCGGTGAAGCTTCCGACCACGAGAGCAGGCCTGGAGGTCATGGAGCAGATTGCAGAGGAAGGAATTCCGATCTGCGCGACGATCAATGTATCTGTCTCCCAGGGCCTGGCGGTTGCGGAAGCCTATGAGAAGGGCAAGAAGCGCGCGATCGAAAAGGGTGTGAAGCCGGCGCTGTGTCTTGTAGTGCAGCAGGTCGGACGCCTGGACGATTACATTCGCGATGTGGCGAAGGATATGAAGGCAGACGTTTCCGAGAGTGACATCATTATGTCGGGTCTTGCGGTGGCGAAGCGGACCTACAGCATTTTCCAGGAGAGGGGCTACTCTTCCGTGATTATGCCGGCAGGACTGCGCGGAACATATCATCTGACGGAGCTGGCGGGGGCCGATATGACCTTCACGATCAATACGCGTGTGCAGGATATGATCCTTGAGGCGGATCCGGAGAGAGTCGAGCGCATCAATGAGCCGATTGATCCGGCGATCATCGACCGCCTGATGAAGATTCCGGAGTTTGTACGTGCGTATGAGCCGGACGGCCTGAAGCCTGCGGAGTATATTACCTACGGCGTTGTGCAGAAGCTGTTGTCTCAGTTCATGGAGACCGGCTGGGCGCCGCTGGAGACCTACTGCTCCACCAAAAAGTCCGGCAGATGGATCTAAACAGAATATCTGGCGGCATGGCGCCGCCTGGATATAAAAAATTATCTTAAGGAGGATAAGAAATGAAGAAGAGAGTATTGAGTGTAATACTCGCGGCAACCATGGTAATGGGCCTGCTGGCTGGCTGCAGCAGCGTAGAGGAAGCAGAGAGCTCCGCGGCTGAGGAAACCACAGAGACCACAGAGTCCAGCAGCGACACCAGCTCTGACAGTTCCAGCAGCAGCGGTGAGTACAGCTACGTGATCGGACATTACGGCGGAATCACCGGTACGACCGCTACGGTTGGTACGGCGGGTTACAACGGCATCCAGCTGGCGATCCAGTACTGGAATGACAACGGCGGCGTTCTTGGCGGACAGATCGGCTTTGAGTTCTACGATGACGGCGGTACGACCGAGGGTGCTGTGAAGGCAGTTACGTACCTGCTTGAAGAGAAGAACGTGGATGGCCTGATTTCTTCTCAGCTGTCCGGTAATATTCAGGCGACCGGCGATCAGGTGGAAGCGGCTCAGGTTCCGGAAGTCGGTACCGGCATGAACCCGGCATGGCTGGAGCAGGGCTGGACCTATCTGTTCCGTTCTGTTCCGAACAACGCGGGCGGCGCACAGCCTCTGGTTGATGCGATGCTGACGGTTGGTGTTACGGATCTCGGCGCGATGATCTATCAGGATGACGGAAATACTTCCGCATGGGCATATGTGACCGAAGTTCTGGAGAACACCCCGGAGATCACGCTGGTGGCTGAGGAGCAGGCCATGGTCGGCGAGTCTGACTGGACCGGAACGCTCACCTCTATCCTTAACAAGAATCCGAACGGCGTCCTGATCTTCGCACAGGGCGAGCAGGCCAGCCTGATGATCAAGCAGCTCAGAGAGCTCGGCTACGAGGGATACATCTTTGGACCGGAGACTTTCTCCCTTCCGGATATCCGCAACGTGGCGGGCGACGGCGCAAACGGCATCATCTTCTTTGCACCGCACTGCATCCCGGATTCTGCTGATGAGGCGAACAGCGAAGCCGAGCAGGAGTTCCTGGAGCTCTATGAGGCGGCATACGGCGAGCTGCCGGCATCTGACGTTGCCTACCGTGCATGGGATGCGACGAACATCCTGCTGACCGCTGTCGAGCAGGCCGGCACGGCTGACGGTCCGACGGTCCGTGACACGATCGCGAATCTGAAGATTGATATCCTGGCCGGAAGCGCAGACTTCTCCGCTTACGACAACGGCGAGTGCCTGAGCGGACAGCAGATCTATATCACTCATGAAGGAAAGAACATCCTGTTCAGCACGTTCTGCGAGGAGAATGATCCGTCTCTCTACATGCAGTAATGAATCACTCAGAAATATCATAAGACAGGAAGACGAGGGCCGTAAGGCGATCCTTACGGCCCGCCTTCTTTTCGTAAAATGAGTAGGAAAGTGAGAAGGTGAATATATGTCAACATTTATATCTCTCCTGATCGGAGGGTTGGTACTGGGGTGTACATACGGCATGCTTTCACTGGGCCTCAGCCTGATCTATCAGGCTTCCGGCTTCATGAACTTCACGCAGGCGAACCTGCTGATGTTCGGTGCATTCGTGTGTTACCAGTTTTTCGGAGTTTGGGGTTTACCTTTCGTGATCTCCCTGATTCTGTCTGTGGCGATCATGTTCGGAGTCGGATGCCTGATCGAGCGCCTGGTCATCCGCCGTCTGGTGGAGAAACACGCGAAGAACGTCTACGTGGTGCTGTCTACGATCGCTATTTCCATTATTATTGAGAATCTGGCGATGCTGATCTGGAACTCCCGCCAGCATTATTTTCCGTCTATCTTCTCCGGCAGCAGCTCGGTGAAGATCGGAGGTGTCAGTGTGGGAAAAGAGAGCCTGCTCTGCATCGTGGTCGCGCTGGTCGCGATGGTGGCGCTCCATTTCTTCCTGAACAGGACGAAATTCGGTACTGCCATGCGCGCGGCTGCCATGAACAAGACCGCTGCCAGCTGCATGGGTATCAACGTGAACCGGACCATCAGTATGACTTATGGTATCGCGGCGGCTCTGGCCTGCCTGGGCGGCATCCTGATCGCGCCGAAGATGACGGCTTACTATCAGGTGGGTAACCAGATCTCGATGAAGAGCTTTGCGGGCGCGGTTATCGGCGGATACGGCAATATCTATGGTGCCATCGTCGGTGCGCTGTTCGTCGGACTGCTGGAGACCTTTGTTGGTGCCTATATCTCTTCCGCGTACAAGGAGCTGATCGTGTACGGCGTCATGATCGTGTTCATGATCTTCAAGCCGTCCGGCCTGTTCAACGCGAAGGTCTATGAGTAGGAGGTGACAGGATGAAAGAACAAGGATTTTTCCAGAGCAAAAAGGGAAAGACCGTCATAGCGGTTGTGGCGATTGCTCTCGCTATCATCATTCCTCTTATGATGGACAACAATATTATCTTTACACAGAATAAGTACTTCTATGTGCTGCTCTGCCTGATCGGAATTTATACGATCGTGACCAGCGGACTGGATATTCTGTTCGGCTATACTGGCCAGATTTCCTTCGGACATGCGGGATTCTTCTGTATCGGCGCCTACGGTTCCGTGCTTCTGTCCCATACACAGTGGGGACTTGGCAAGGCGACCGGCTATGTGCTGACGCCGATCCTGAGTATTTTCCTTGCAGCCTGCATCGCGGCTGCCGTCGGCGCGCTGCTGGCGATACCGGCCTCCAAGCTGGTGTTCCATTTCCTGTCGATGCTGACGATCGCCTTTAACCAGATCGTCTACCTGATTGCGAACAACTTCTCCTGGCTGACCAACGGAAGTATCGGTATCACGAGTGTACCGGCGGTCACGCTTTTTGGAATTTCGTTTGCAACCACCACGAGCAAGCTGAAGTATTACTATCTGGTACTGTTCTTTGTGGTAGTGTTCCTGCTTGTGAAGACGCACATTGTCAATTCCCGTGTGGGACGCGGCCTGATCGCGATCCGTGAGAATCCGACAGCGGCGAACGGCTGCGGCGTCAACGTTGCGAAATACAAGATCATGTCCTTCGCGATCTCGGCATTCTATGTGGGATTTGCGGGCGGCCTGTATGTGCATATGATCGGATTTATCAGCCCGGATACTTTCGTGCAGAACACATCGGTTATCTTCATCACGATGCTGCTATTCGGCGGAAGCGGAAACCTGGTTGGCCCGATCCTCGGTGCTGCGGTTATCACGATCATTCAGGAAGGTCTGCAGTTCCTTGCCGACTATCGTATGCTGATCTACGGCATCGTGCTGCTCCTCATCATCCTGTTCCAGCCGCAGGGTATCGCCGGCCTTGGAAACACGATCTCGGGTGCGGTTTCAAAGAGAAAGAGAGGTGCGGCAAATGGGTGAAAAGCTTCTTGAAGTAAAAGACCTGACCATCAATTTCTCCGGTCTGAAAGCCGTGGATACCCTGAATTTCTCGATTGACAAAGGCGAGATCTTCGGTCTGATCGGCCCGAACGGCGCGGGAAAGACCACAACCTTCAATATGATCAGCGGCGCGCTCAAGCCCACCTCCGGTGAGGTCTGGCTGAACGGACAGCGGATCGACGGCAATTACATGTACCAGACGAATAAGCTGGGTATTGCCCGTACTTATCAGAACATCAACCTGTTCCGCAGCATGACGGTGCTGGAGAATCTGCTCGTGGGGCAGCACTGCCGTCTGACCTGCGGTCTGGCTCCTGCGATTCTGCGGACGCCGAGAGAGCGGAAAGAGGAAGCTGCAGCGGTGGAGAAGGCGAAGGAAACGCTGGAATTCTGCGGGCTCAATGAGAAAATGGATGTCTACTCGAATTCCCTGTCCTACGGCGAACAGCGGATCCTGGAGATCGCACGTGCGCTGGTCAGCGATCCGTATTTGATCATTCTGGATGAGCCGGCCGCCGGTATGAACCCGACGGAGAAGAACTCGCTGGCAGATCTGGTGCAGAGAATCCGTGCGAAGGGAGTTACCGTGCTTCTGGTGGAGCATGATATGAAATTCGTCATGGGGATCACGGACCGTATCTGTGTGCTGAACTATGGAAAACGGATCGCACTGGGAACGCCTGCGGAAGTGCAGGCGAACCCCGAGGTGATTGAGGCATATCTTGGAGGAGGTGATTGATCGTGGCAGAGGCTATTCTGAGCATTAAGGATCTGGATTTTCATTATGGAGAGATTCATGCGCTGGATAAGGTTTCCCTGGATGTATATAAGGGAGAGATCGTGACGATCATCGGCAGCAACGGCGCCGGCAAGACGACTCTTCTGCGCACCATCTCCGGACTTCTCGGAAAGAATACGGGAGGAACGATCACCTTCAACGGACAGAAGATTGATACGATGGCGCCGCACAAAATCGCGGGTCTCAGACTTAACCAGGTGCTTGAGGGACGTCTCGTTTTTCCGCTCCTGACCGTGAGAGAGAATCTGATGATGGGCGCGTATCTGACGAAGGACAAGAAAGTGATTCAGGATCGTCTTGATTACTGCTTCGAGCTGTTCCCGAGACTTCTGGAGAGAGAACAGCAGAATGCGGGAACGCTTTCCGGTGGCGAGCAGCAGATGGTTGCCGTGGCCCGTGCTCTGATGAGCGGCCCGGAGCTGCTCATGATGGATGAGCCGTCCATGGGACTGGCGCCGCTGGTCATAAAAGATATTTTCGCGACGATCGGCAAGATCAACAAAGACGGCGTTACCATTCTTCTCGTGGAACAGAACGCGAAGGCCGCGTTGCAGATTGCAAACCGGGCGTATGTCCTGGAGATCGGAAAGATCGTAAAAGAGGGACCGGCCAGCGAGCTGGCAAACGACGACAGTATCCGCAAGACCTATCTGGGTATCAGCTGAGAAACTGTATGGGGCCCGCGGAAATATCAGTTTTTCGCGGGCTTTTAAAAAAAGGAAGTATGGAGGGCGTTGGGTAAAATGGGAATATTTCAATATGGCGTTACATGCTCCCTCAATGAGGTATCCGAGGCCGCGGCGATCACGCTGAGAGGCTCAATTGAGCAGGTCTGCGACGATGCGAAGAAGATCGGGTATGACGGGCTTGAGATCCAGTTGGCGAATCCGCTGCAGTACGACTGGGAGCATATCAAAAAAGTGACGGAGGATCATGGACTTAAGGTCGCGGCTTTTGCTACCGGACGTGAGATGGGAGAGAATGGTCTCTGCCTGATCAGCGATGACGCTGCAGTACGCCGCGCGACGATCGATCGCATCAAGGAGCATATTGACTGCGCCAGTATCGTGGGTGCGAAGGTGATCGTCGGTTCTCTGCGTGCGAAGCTTCTCGGGCGGCCGGATTCGGCGAAGTATGAGAAGTATCACAGGGACGCCATTCTGGAGCTGGCGGACTATGCCAAAACGAAAAATACAGAGATTGTCGTTGAGAATATCCTGAGCTACATCAGTGATTATCTGAACACGATGGCGCAGGTGACCGACTTCGTCACGGGTCTTGAAAGAGACAATGTGAAGGTGCATCTGGACACTTACAGCATGATGATGGAGGACAACGATATCTTTGGCTCCGTAGAATACTGTGCAAAGGAACTGGATTATGTGCATTTCGCTGATACGGCGCGTTATTATCCGGGCGGCGGAAATGTAGACTTCAAGTCCTTTATGAAGGCTCTGATGAAGGCGGAGTATCATGGCTGGATTGTGATCGAGTGCGTGCCGCTTCCGACGGCATGGGACTGCGCGAAAAACAGTTATGAATATATGAAAGCGATGGAGACAGCGGCAAGGATTGAGCTGGCTTCAAAAAGGTTCTGATTTTATGCGGTAAATGCTTGACGTTGCCGCAAAGTTGTATTACAATATTACATATTTTATAAGGAGGCTCATTATGGCTGAGAACAAATTTTTAAGATGGATGACACAGAACACGCAGTCCGTGTACTGGCATGACAGCGCGGTGATCTCCGAACTGGATGAGGCGATCTCGAACGGCGCGCGCGGCGTGACGACGAACCCCTTCCTCGTGAATTCCACGCTGAGAAGCACACCAGAGTTCTGGGCGGACACGGTTGCGGCGGTTGACAAGTCCCTGACCGGCGATGCGAAGGTAGAGGCGCTGATTCATGGCGTGACCGGCTACATTGCCGATAAGCTCGCTCCGTTCCAGGCGGAGGGCTTTGGAAAGGGTTACTGCTGCGCACAGACGAGCCCGGCACGTCCCGGCCAGGCGGAATACATGATCGAGCAGGCGAAGAAGTACGCGTCCTGGGCTCCGAACATCGTGATCAAGATGCCCGCGACGAAGGCAGGCCTGAAGGCTTATGAGGAGTGCGCAGCGCTCGGCTTGAACGTGGCGGCGACGGTCAGCTTCACGGTACCACAGGTCCTGGCGTTTGGTGAGGCGTTCCAGAAGGGCGCTGAGAGAGCGAAGGCAAACGGAATCAAGCCGGGTCTTGGTATCGCGGTTCTGATGGTAGGCCGTACCGATGATTATCTCAGAGACGTTATGCAGGATACCGATGCGGACTGCGGCGAAGAGGATGTCATCTGGGCAGGTCTTGCATGCATCAAGCGTGCTTATGAGATTTTCCAGGAGAGAGGCTATGAGTGTGTGCTGATGCCGGCGGGCTGCCGTGGCGGACATCATATCACCGAGCTTGCCGGCGCGAAGATGATTATGTCGATCGCACCGAAGATCTCGAAGCTGCTGCTTGACGTGAAAGAGGATGAGTTCGAGGAGAAAATCCAGAATCCGGTAGATCCGGCGAAGATCCGCAGACTGCAGTCCATGCCGGAGTTTGTGAAGGCCTACGAGCCGAACGGCCTGTCAGTTGACGAGTTCATCGGCTACGGCGCGACGAACCGTACGCTCACGCAGTTCGTAGAGTGCGGCTGGAGCCCGCTCGCAGCTCTGTAATTGTGAGAAAGCAATAAGATACATAAAAAAATAAGGAGGGCGCCTGGCCCTCCTTATTTTTTACCAAAATGTCTTTTGAAAAATCCCTTTTTCTTTTCTGGCTTCGGGATGCCTCCGCGGGCGCTCTTGACAGCTGTGATATAGATGCCGCTGACCTCGACCTTGACTTCGCGCTTCAGGGGGAGCAGCTCATATACCGGACCGTCCGCAACGAGCGTCATGATCTTGGGTCCCACCTTCGCCTTCACGATCGGCAGCTTTGATCTGCGCAGATACCAGGGGGTCTGGTCGATCACTGCCTGAGGAAGGCCTGATTTTTTGACCGGAAGCATCTTCTTATCGATGATCAGCATACTGACGGTCTGCTTCATCGCATCGAGCTGTGCCTGGCTCTCATCCTGCTTCTTCTGCATCCTTCGTCCCAGGAAGTAGAGCACGGCCAGTACAATGGCCACTATAATCAGAATGATTAATAACACTTTCCACACCATAACGTCTTTTGTTCCTCCTACGACAAACTCTTGTCCCATTGTAGCATTCCTGCCCTGAAAAAGCAAGAATGGGGGCGTTGTTTTTCATGTCGAAAGATGGTATACTGCTTTCAGAAATCAGGAGGAGCAGATAATGAAAAAAAAGTTTTGGATTATATTCATGATGGCAATGGTATTGGCGCTGGCCGGATGCGGCTCGGACAGCGGGACGGAGGAGTCGGCGGACGCCACGGAGGAGACGGAGGAGTCGACAGAGGACAGCAGCAGTGATTACGTTCTGTATGAAGATCTGACGAGCACGCTGGTTTCACTTGGCGAATACAAAGGGATCGAGATGGCGATGTCCGTCGAAGAAGTGACCGACGAGGATGTGCAGGCCGAGGTGGATAGCATCAAGAAAGAATACTCGGATCTCGTCGATGTAGACCGGGAAGCACAGGAAGGCGATGTGGTCGTTATCGACTTTACCGGATATATTGACGGGGAGACTTCTGACAGCCTGCAGGGCACGGAGACTTCTGTGGAGATCGGGAGCGGCAGTTTTCTCGAGGATTTTGAGAACGGCCTGATCGGCGTGACGGCGGATGAGGATATGGAGATCAACATGACATTCCCGGAGAATTACAGCGAGGAAGTCGCAGGAAAGGATGTCATCTTTGAGATTCATGTCTATCGTGTCTCCGAGTACCAGATGGCGGACTGGAGCGATGCGTTTGTCCAGGAAAATCTGGAGTATGACAGTATTGCAGACATGGAAGAGTCGATTCGCGCGGAGCTCGAAGAGACCGCTCAGGAGGATGCCGAAAGCAACTGGCAGTATGAGCTGGTCTACGCGGTGCTGGAAGACAGCGAGTTTGAGATTGAGGATGTAGATGTCGAGGCATATATCGATCAGATGATGTCGGAATACGAGACCTATGCGACGATGTACGACATGGAACTCGGGGAATTTCTCGAGACCTACCTGGGCGTGACGGAGGAGAAGCTTCGGGAGATGTTCCGCGAGACGGCCGAGTTCCGCGTGCAGATGACGCTCGCGTTCCATGAGATCGCCGAGCTTGAGGGGATGGAAGTCAGCGATGACGAATACCAGGAGTATCTGCAGAGCATCGCGGATGAGTATGGCTATGAGGATGCTTCGGATATTGAGACATACTACAGTTCGGACATGATCCGTGAGCAGCTGATTCAGGAGAAGGTGATCGACCTGATCTGTGAAAACGCGGTGAATACTGCGGAATAAAATAAAAAATGCCTTGTTGATTCAGGGAAAATGTAGTAAGATACGGGTAGAAGCGCTTTGGCGCTAAAAATAAGGAAAGGAAGTATAAACCAATGCCCTTAGTAACGACAACTGATATGTTTAAGAAGGCCTATGAAGGCGGCTATGCGATCGGCGCATTTAACGTGAACAACATGGAGATCGTACAGGCGATCACCGAGGCAGCCGGAGAGCTGAATTCCCCGATCATCCTGCAGGTATCCGCAGGCGCGAGAAAGTATGCGAACCACACCTATCTGGTTAAGCTGGTAGAGGCGGCTCTGATCGAGAATCCGCAGATCCCGATTGCCCTGCATCTGGATCACGGCGCAGATTTCGAGATCTGCAAATCCTGTGTGGACGGCGGATTTACCTCCGTCATGATCGACGCTTCCAAGTTCCCGTTCCAGGAGAATATCGAGATCACGAAGAAGGTCGTCGAGTATGCGCATGACCACGGCGTTGTAGTTGAGGCTGAGCTCGGAAAGCTCGCCGGCATCGAGGACGACGTGAAGGTGAAGGCGGAAGATTCCTCCTACACGCAGCCGGAAGAGGTTGAGGAGTTTGTGGACAAGACTGGCGTGGACTCCCTCGCGATCGCGATCGGTACCAGCCACGGCGCATATAAGTTCAAGCCCGGCACGAAGCCGCAGCTTCGTTTCGACATCCTTCACGAGATCGAGAAGAAGATTCCGGGATTCCCGATCGTGCTGCACGGAGCTTCTTCCGTACCGCAGGAGTATGTCAAGATCATCAATGAGAACGGCGGCGCTCTGAAGGATGCCATCGGCGTACCGGAGGATCAGCTCCGTGAGGCTGCGAGATCCGCGGTCTGCAAGATCAACATCGACTCCGATCTGCGTCTCGGCCTGACCGCGGGTGTCCGTGAGGTGCTGAACCAGCATCCGGACTACTTCGATCCGAGACAGTATCTGACTGTGGGCCGTGCGAATGTCAAGGCAGTCGTCGCGCACAAGATCAAGGATGTGCTTGGTTCCGAAGGAAAAGCTTTATAAGAGAATCGCAGAAAATGAGAGAGACCGCAGCGCGCGGTCTCTCTTTTTTCGCAGTTTTACAGAATTTTGTCCAGGAAATACGGCGCCTGTACCCGCCACCAGGGCCAGTCGTGGTTCACATCGTATCCCCAGTAGTCGACGAAGGCGGGAATGCCGCGGGAGCGCAGAACTGCATCCAGCTGTCGCGTCCCGGCCAGGAGCTGATCCTCCCAGGCGCCCTGCCCGACGCAGATAAAGATTTTGCTCTGGCGGTAGAGCTCCATATAGGGATGCTCCGGGGGCAGATTCTGCAGGCAGTGGCAGGGAGAATTCAGGTAGACCAGATCATCCATATAACCGTTCAGCATGGAAGCCGCATCATAGAGTCCGCTCAGGCAGACGCAGGCGTCGAAGCGGTCCGGAAAGCGGAAGAAGATATTTCCGGCGTGGTACGCACCCATGCTGCAGCCGAGCGTCATAGCTTTCTGCCCGTTTGCGTACTGCTCGAGGAAGGGCGTCACCTCCTGCAAAAGATACTGGACCCAGCATTCATGCTGCTCGATTCGTTCGCGGGGATTCTTCCACTCGCAGGACCAGGTCTCTGCGTCGATCGCGTCCACACAGAAGAGCTGCAGGCGTCCGGATTCGATAAAGGAACTGCAGGCTTCTACCATTCCGAAGCCCTCGAAGTCATGACAGTTTCCATTCTGGGAGGGAATCACGAGGCAGGGCTTTCCTGACTGGCCATAGCGCTTTACAGGCATCTCGCGGCCCAGGCGTTCACTGTACCATTGTGTCATCTGTATTTCCATAAGAAATCACTCCCTTATTTTGCGAGGGTATACTGGAAGAATTCGTTCATCTTTTCCACAGTTTCCAGTTTTGCCAGATAGATGAAGTCGCCCATGCCATGTGCCAGTACGGCGGGCAGCTCCTGTGCCATCCTGAGGCTGTCGTCAAATTTTTTCATAATCTCATCGTGTGAGTGGAGATAGGAGACTTCGCGCCAGCGTCCGACGAAGGCGCAGAAGCAAGGCGTGGCTTTGGAGACATGGTGCAGTTCGTCGTAGACCATCATGTCCGCGTAATACTGATAGCAGTTCGCGCTGTAGGCGAAATTGATCATGTCCGCGGTAGGCCCGCCGGACGGACGCATATTGACCTCCAGCCCCACGATCTGCCCGGTCTTGCCCAGACGCGGATGATCCTGCGTCAGACGGAAAAATTCGAGGTGGACAAAGCGGCTGCGCACATGGAAGGCCTTCACACAGGCGTGTCCGTAGGAACGCAGATCCTCTGCGAGCTGATTTACAATGTAGAAGTGGATCTCCTCGTGCTCATTGACGCAGTCCATGATCGAGATCGGGGAGATATTGCCTGTCTCGAAGAGGATCTCGCCCCGGCTGTTCACAATCGCATCGAAGGAGCAGATCTCGCCGGGCACAAATTCCTCCATAATATAGGGAATCTCCGGAAGATTGCAGAAGAAGGACGCAAGATCATCATCGCAGGTAATCTTCCAGGTGTCGGACGCGCCGACGCCGCTGTCCGGCTTTACGATGACCGGGTAGCCGACCTCTTTTATGAAAGCGCGTGCGCTGTCAATATCATCAACCAGATGCCAGCGCGCGGTCGGGACCCCGGCCGCCTTATAGCCCTCTTTCATACGGGATTTATGTTTGATCAGTTCCATATCCTGCGGATGAAGCCCGGTCGTGATGTGGAAATCCTCACGCAGTCTTGCGTCCTGCTCGAGCCAGTATTCATTGTTGCTCTCGAGCCAGTCGATCTTTCCATGGCGGAAGGAGAGGTAGGCCACAGCGCGGAACATGTCCTCGTAGTTCTCCATATTCTCGACGCGGTAATATTCCGTCAGTGTCTGTCGGAGTCCTTCCGACAGGGAGTCATAGGGCGTATCGCCGATGCCGAGCACATTCACGCCGTTATTTTTCAGTGCAAAGCAGAAGTTTTCAAAATTTTCCGGAAATCCCGGAGAAATAAAAATAAAATTTTTCATCGCGGTTATACCTCTCCGTTTCTGTATTTCTCCAGATAGTTGTGGATACGGTCATAGGGATCCAGCAGTTCGCTGATGGATGCATCGTGGTTCAGCGTATCAATCAGCAGGGCGATGTACTTGGACACATCGCAGCTGACGTAATAGGGGCGCGAAAGCACTTCCGGCGGCTGATAGATCAGATTTGTAGTGAGCACACGGTCGATGACGCCCTCTTCCCAGGCCTCATCGAAACGCTTCATGCCATTCGTGAACAGCCCGAAGGTCGAGTAGATGAAGATGCGGCGCGCATGCAGCTTTTTGAGCTGGCGGGCTACCTCCAGCATGCTCTCGCCCGAAGAGATCATGTCGTCGATAACGATGATGTCTTTTCCTTCTACATTGGAACCGAGGAACTCGTGCGCGACGATCGGATTGCGTCCTCCTACGATCCGCGTATAGTCGCGGCGCTTGTAAAACATGCCCATGTCCACGCCGAGGACATTTGCCAGGTAGACTGCACGATCCATGCCGCCCTCGTCAGGGCTGACAACCATCAGATGATCGCTGTCAATCTGAATATCTTTGACGTGAGACAGCAGCGCTTTGATGAACTGATAGGAGGGCTGCACCGTGTCAAAACCTTCGAGCGGGATCGCGTTCTGCACGCGCGGGTCATGCGCGTCGAAGGTGATCAGATTGTCCACACCCATGCGGCTCAGCTCTTTCAGGGCGAGCGCGCAGTCCAGGGATTCGCGCGTGGTGCGCTTGTGCTGGCGGCTTTCATAGAGGAAAGGCATGATGACAGTAATCCGTCTGGCCTTACCGCCGCAGGCAGCGATGATGCGCTTCAGATTCTGATAGTGGTCGTCCGGCGACATATGGTTCTCATGGCCGCACAGGGAATAGGTCAGGCTGTAATTGCATACGTCCACCATCAGATAGAGATCGCGTCCGCGGACAGATTCCATGACGATGCCCTTGGCCTCGCCGGAGCCAAAGCGGGGAATGCTCGTATCAATCAGATAGGATTCCTGCTCGTAGCCCTGAAACATGATGCTGTCTTTGTGCTCCAGGGAGCTTTCACGCCGCCACTGTACCAGGTAATCATTCACCCGCTGGCCCAGCCCTGTACAGCCGGGTAAGGGGATGAGTCCAAGGGAACCGACGGGGATAGTCTCAAGAACCCGTTCGCTGCGCTGAGTATTCATGTCTTTGTCCTCCAGGTAGTTATAAAATAATGTTTTGTTTTTTATGTACAGTAGGCTCTGCCGTTATACAGAGCCGGAGATCTTACGTCGAATGCGAATGTCGCCGCCGGTGAATTTCAGAAGCGTGTACGAGCTCATGATGCGGGAGAAGATGCGCTCGCTGTAGGTATTCTGAAATTCCTGCATCGACAGGTTGGTCGAAATCACGGTAGATTTGCCCGCAAGTGCACGCTCGTTCAGGATCTGGAACAGGCGGGAGACCGTGAAGCTGTTTGGCAGCTCGGTACCCATATCGTCCAGAATCAGAAGATCGCACTGAAGCAGCGGATCGCAGGATTCCCGTGGCTGTCCGGGCGTCGTGCTGATCGAGCGGGAGAGCAGTGCGAAGAGCTGGAACGAGGTAAAATAAATGACCGAATAGCCCTGATCCAGCAGCGACTTTGCAATGCAGTTGGAGAGGAACGTCTTCCCGGTGCCGACAGGCCCGTAGAAGAGAAGGTTCTTTTCCCCGGGGTGAAAATCATCCGCGAAGGCATGGCAGCTCTGCAGAATATCGTCCATCACTTCCCGCTGCTTAGCGTCATACACATCCATGCGCAGCGTTGAAAAATTTTCCTTTTCCAGGACTACCTCCAGATGAGAGGAGGAGTAGAGGAAGCGTATCTCTTCCTGGTGGAAACAGTGGCATTTCCGATGACCGATGTAGCCGGTGTCATGGCAGTCCGGACAGGTATACTGCATATCCAGATAATCTGCCGGGTATCCGGCGTCTGTGAGGATCTTCTCCCGCTCCTGCTGCAGGTCGTTCAGCTGTTCGCGGAGTGCCTGCAGAGCCAGAGAATCTCCGTCAAAGAGCTGCTCTGCCTTCTGTACACTGCAGGCGGACACCTCTTCCTGGATCTCGCGGATACGCGGAAAGCGCGCATAGATCTCATCGGTCCGCGCGAGCTGTTCCCGGTAATGTCTGTATTGTCTGCGGTCGTATTCCCGCATGATCGCGTCATACTGACTGTTGCTGAGCGGCATGGAATCCTCCTACATCTGACTCTTGAGAAGCTGCTTTTCCAGCTCGTCAAAATCGTAATCCCGCTGCTGGAAATTCGTGAACCCGGTCTGGCGTGCGCGCGTCTTCTTCTTCGGGACAGCCTTGCGGTGATCCTGATCAAGCGCCTGTACGTCGGCAAGTGTATGTACGTTCTTCTCCTGCCAGTCCTGCAGAATGCGGTCCGCATAGCGGAAGCTGGCCTTGTGCAGCTGTTCCATCGTCCGGTTGCAGGCCTCGAGGACAAGATCAAGGGAAAATCCCCAGGTATCCAGCCATTTTTCGATATAGTCCTGCTCGGATCTGACAGGGTTGCGGTCATTCAGGCCGAAGGCCTTCATAACGGCAAAGGTGTTTTTGTGGTAGAGGCTGGTGCGCTCCTTTGCCTCGTCCACCGTGGTAATGTGTGCCTCCGCCCAGGCGAGGCCGACGCGGCGGATATAGTGGATGCTCTTACTGCCCTTGCAGACGCAGTATTCTACCAGGTATTCCAGCAGATCCGTGGAGAAGTGAAGCTGATCGTAAAAATAGAGCAGCGTCTCGATCTCTGACGACGAGAGTGTTTTTCCCATATACTGGCTGCACACAAAGAGGAGCTGCCGGCACTCTTCGTCATTCGCAAAGGCTTCGATCTCCTTTGCGCTGTAGGACTTCTGCCCCGGTTCCTTTGCCTGAACGGACTCCTTCGCAGGAGCAGTCTGTACAGTCTGCGTGCTCTCGCCCGGCGCGTGCAGCGTGCACAGATAGATACCCTGCAGTGTATTGGAGCTGTCGCACTCGAGCTGGAGAACCCCCTGCTTTTCCCAGTATTTCAGGGCGCGCAGAATGTCGCTCTCCGTTCGGTCCAGGGCGTCGGCAAGCCCGGAGACGGAGAGCTCAGGAGACGGGCGCTTCAGCGCGCGGAGCAGGTAAAGGTATACCTTTACATACTCCCCGTTCGCCTTTGGCATATAATAGTCGAGGAACAGATTCGACACGCTGGTCTGATCGTTATCCCCGGCAGATTTTAAAATAAATTGTCCCATATCGAAAGTACTCCCTCTAAGACGGGCTGCGCCATAAGCGCGTCCTGCATCTCTATGGAGTATAACACAGCTTTTTCAAAAAGAAAATAGGGCGGAGAAAGCGCAGGGGGCGGGATAAGAATTTTGAAAAGTGACGGTGGATAATGTGGATAACTTCGTGGAAAGATCGGATTATGGGAAACTGCCACAGACAGAATCCGACAGGAAAACGGAAAAAATCCACCTTTTGAAGAAGAGGGCATGGGACATTATGTAAAGTGGATTATCCACTTAAAAATCCACATGTCTATGCAGCGGGAATTGTTGATAAACATGTGGATAATGTGGATAACTTTATTTTGAAAGTAAATTTTCGCCTATTTTCAGCACGTCTCCGGCTCCCATAGTTATCAACAGGTCCCCGTGCATACAATTTTTTAATAAAAATTTTTCAATTTCTTCAAAAGAGGGGAAGTAGGAGCAGGGTTTCCCGAGGCTTTCAATCTCCTTCTGCAGTGTCTGCGAGCTGATGCCAATCGTATTCTGCTCACGGGCCGCGTAGATGTCAGCCAGTACTATGTGGTCGGCCAGCGTAAGTGCCTCCGCAAAGTCGTGGAGGAAGGCCTTCGTGCGGGTATAGGTGTGCGGCTGGAACACGCACCAGATTTCCCGGTGCGGATAGTCCGCCGCGGCCTTCAGCGTGGCGCGGATCTCGGTCGGGTGGTGCGCATAGTCGTCGATGACCGTCACGCCGTTCACTTCGCCCTTGTACTGGAAGCGGCGCTCGGTGCCGTGGAAGCGGCGCAGCCCTGCGGCGGCAGTCGGGAAATCGATGCCCAGCTCAAGGCAGAGCGCGAGCGCAGCCAGGGAATTTGAGATATTGTGGCGGCCCGGGACATGCAGCATGACTGTGCCGACAGGTTCCTTTCCGTGATACAGTTCATAGATGCCGCAGCCGTCCTCTCCAAAGCGGATATCCTCTGCGTGATAGTCCTCCGCGCCGGTCAGCCCGTAGGTGACGGTGCGGGCGGCGATGCCCTCCGTGATCTCTTCCGGGCGTTCGATCTCGCCGTTCAGGACGAGCAGGCCGTCGTCCGGCAGGAGTGCGGCGAAGCGATGGAAGGAATTGCGGATATCCTGCAGGTCTTTGAAAAAATCGAGATGATCTTCTTCTATATTCAGAATCAGAGCTGCAGTCGGGAAGAAGGAGAGAAAACTGTTCGTGTACTCGCAGGCCTCCGTCAGGAAGGTGTCCGAATGGCCGACACGGATATTGCCGCCGATCTCGGGCAGGATACCGCCGACGGATATTGTCGGGTCTTTTTCTGCTTCCAGCAGGATCATGGAGAGCATGGAGGTGGTCGTCGTCTTTCCGTGCGTTCCGGAGACGCCGATGGCTGTCGGATAATTCCGCATGATCTGACCGAGCAGGTCAGCGCGCGCCAGCATCGGAAGAGAAGCGGCCCGCGCCGCGGCGAATTCGGGGTTGTCCGGATGGATCGCGGCGGTGTAGACGACAAGCTGGATGTCGGGTGTAATATTCTCGGCGCGCTGCCCGATGGCAATGCGGGCGCCGAGCGCGGCAAGGTGACGGGTCAGTGCAGATTCCGCGGCATCAGAGCCGGATACCGTGAAGCCTTCCTTTATGAGAATCTCGGCCAGGCCGCTCATACTGATCCCGCCGATACCGATAAAATGTACGTGTACCGGTGATTGAAAGTTGATTTCATACATAAACTGTAAATACTCCGTTTCCTGTTCTTAACATTATAGTATACCTCTTTTGCAGAAAAAGCAACGTGGGGAAAACTCGTTTGCTGTCACAAATTGATGGAAAATAAAGAACAATTTTTGGCTAAAATGTTCACTATTTACAAGAATTATGGTATACTTGGCTCAGAGATATTTTCAGAATGCATCAAGAGGTGATAACGTGATAAAGAAAGAGATGATCGCCATGCTTCTGGCAGGCGGACAGGGAAGCCGGCTTGGGGTGCTGACCGCCAAGGTGGCGAAGCCGGCGGTGGCTTTTGGCGGGAAATACCGGATTATTGATTTTCCTTTAAGCAACTGCATCAACTCCGGTATCGACACAGTGGGGGTACTGACACAGTATCAGCCGCTTCGGCTGAATACACACATCGGTATCGGCATGCCCTGGGATCTGGATCGGAATAACGGAGGAGTGACGATTCTCTCACCTTATGAGCGGAGCGCAGGGAGCGACTGGTATTCCGGCACGGCAAATGCGATTTACCAGAATATTGACTATATCGACACCTACAATCCGGATTACGTTCTGATTCTGTCCGGCGACCATATTTATAAGATGGATTATGAGGTGCTGCTGGACTTTCATAAGGAGAATGACGCGGCGGTGACGATCGCCTGTATGCCGGTGCCATGGGAGGAGGCGAGCCGTTTCGGCGTCGTGATCACGGACGAGACCGGCAGGGTCAGCGAATTTGAGGAAAAGCCTGCGCAGCCGCGCAGCAATCTGGCCTCCATGGGCATCTATATTTTCAGCTGGAAGGTGCTCCGCCAGGCGCTGATCCGGATGAAGGATGTGCCGGGCTGTGATTTCGGGATGCATATTCTACCGGCTTGCCTCGCAGACGGCGAGCGCCTGTTCGCCTATGAGTTTAACGGTTACTGGAAGGACGTCGGGACGCTCGGTTCCTACTGGGAAGCGAATATGGAGCTGATCGACATTATCCCGGAGTTCAACCTGTATGAGGAATTCTGGAAGATCTACACGAAGAGCGACGCGGTGCCGCCGATGTACGTGTCGGAGGATGGCTATATTGAGCGCAGTATTGTAAGCGGCAATTCTTCGGTGGAGGGCAGCGTGATTAACTCCGTGATCGGAGCAGGCGTGACCATCGGAAAAGGCGCTGAAGTCCGGGACTCGATCATCATGAAAAATACGGTGATTGGAGCGGGATGCAGGATCAACAGGGCGATTGTCGCGGAGGAAGTTATCATCGGAGACAGAGCAGTCCTCGGCGTCGGCGAGAATGTCCCGAACAGGGAAAATCCGAAGGTTTACGCATTCGGTCTCGTGACGGTCGGGGAGAATTCCGTGATTCCGTCTGATGTGCAGATCGGTTTCAATACGGCGGTATCCGGTATTACAGAGCCCGGCGATTATCCGGGCGGTGTCCTCGCGGGCGGGGAGACACTGATTAAGGCAGGTGAGAGAGCATGAGGGCGGTAGGACTGATACTGGCAGGCGGGAATAACCACAGAATGCGGGAGCTTTCCGCAAAACGCGCGATTGCAGCCATGCCGGTGGCCGGCAGTTATCGAAGCATTGATTTCGCGCTGAGCAGCATGACGAATTCTCATGTGCAGAAGGTGGCGGTGCTGATGCAGTACAATTCGCGCTCCCTGAACGAGCATCTGAGTTCTTCCAAGTGGTGGAATTTCGGACGCAAGCAGGGCGGACTTTATCTGTTCACACCGACAGTGACCGCGGACAACAATTTCTGGTACAGGGGGACGGCGGATTCCATTTATCAGAACATCGACTGGCTGAAGCAGAGTCACGAGCCCTACGTGGTCATCGCCTCCGGAGACGGGGTGTATAAACTGGATTATAATAAAGTCCTGGAGTATCACATCGCGAAGAAGGCGGATATCACGGTCGTCTGCAAGGAGATGCCGGAGAGCACGGACATGAGCCGGTTCGGGGTTGTGAGAGCGGATGACGACGGGCGCATCATTGGTTTTGAGGAAAAGCCGATGGCGACCGATGAACGTACCGTTTCCTGTGGGATCTATATCGTCCGCAGAAGACAGCTGGTTGAGCTGATCGAGCGCTGTGCGCAGGAGGACCGCTATGATTTTGTGCAGGACATTCTGATCCGCTATAAAAATGTAAAGAGGATTTACGCGTACAGGATGGACAGCTACTGGAACAGCATTTCCTCGGTGGACTCTTACTACGAGACAAATATGGACTTTCTGAAGCCGGAGGTGCGACAGCATTTCCTGCGGGACTATCCGGAGGTTTACTCAAAGGTACAGGATCTTCCGCCGGCGAAATACAATACCGGTTCCCGCGTGAAGAACAGTCTGGTCGCCAGCGGCAGCATCATCAACGGGACAGTGGAGAACTCGATCCTTTTTAAAAAAGTGTTTGTCGGAAGTAACTGTGTGATCAAAAATTCCATCATTTTGAATGACGTGTATCTGGGCGATAATACTTACATTGAGAACTGCATCGTGGAGAGCAGAGATACGATCCGCGCGAATTCGCGTTTTATCGGGGAAGATGGCGTGAAGGTAGTCATTGAGAAAAATGAGCGGTATATCATGTAAACGATTATGGAGAACTGATACAGGAGAAGAAAATGAATATTACAGATGTACGGATTCGAAAAGTTACAAAGGAAGGAAAGATGCGGGCAGTCGTCTCCATCACGATCGACGGAGAGTTTGTCGTCCACGATATCAAGGTGATTGAGGGCGAAAAGGGACTGTTTATCGCAATGCCGAGCAGACGCTCGGCGGACGGAGAATACCGGGACATCGCGCATCCAATCAACTCAGAAACGCGGGATGCGATTCAGGCGATCATTTTGGAACGCTATCAGAGCATGCTGGAGAGCATGGGAGAGTAATGGGGGATGAGAAAGCCCGCGGCGGAGTGCTGCGGGCTTTCGTGTTACTCTGAAACTTTGCGGACATATTCAATAAATTTTCCGGCTGCGGTGGGAAGACGCCGCCTGCGATCCCAGACCAGTACGTAGTTGGCGATGTAGCCGGGATCCGTCAGGTCTTTGATGATCACGTCGCTGCTCTCAAAATTTGCGCCGGTGGAGCGGGGGAAGATCGCAACGCCGACCCCCTGCTTTACGAGTTCGTAGGCGTTCAGGTAATGACTCAGTTCACAGAGAACTGTGGGTGTCTTATGGATGGATGCAAACATGTCGTGGATTTTCATACTCCGGGATTTGCGCGCCGGGATGATCAGGGGAACGCCGACCAGATCCCGCAGGGGAATGGTGTCGCCTTCTATCTGCGCCAGCGGGTGAGAGCCGGGGATCATCGCGACCCAGGGCTCCGAGCCGACGGCGATGCTGTCGAGTGACTCGTGATCGAAGGGTTCGATGAGCAGCGCGAGGTCGCACAGTCCCTTCAGCAGGCGCTCGGTCGCGTCGTCGCCGCTGCCGTTCCAGAGACTGTATTTTACATCCGGGTACTCCTGAGAGAAACCGGAAATCCAGCGAGACATGAGATAAGGTCCCTGGCCCTCGACGGAGGCGATGTAGAGCGGCCCGCTGACGCCGTGGCGGTACTCGCGGATCTCGTCTTCCGTCTTCTCGACGAGCGTCAGGATCTCGGCGCCCCGGTTTTTCAGAATCAGTCCTTCTTCGGTCAGATGAAGTCGGCGCTTCTCACGGATAAACAGCTCTACGCCGAGCTCCTCCTCCAGCATCTGCATCTGGCGGCTGAGCGGCGGCTGCGCCATGTGCAGGTTCTCTGCCGCGCGGGTGATATTCAGCTCCTGCGCCACTTCCAGGAAATAACGAATCGAACGGATATCCATGATACACCTCCTTTGCCTTATCATACCATAAAGGTATAAAAAAGCCAATATAATATGTATTTTATTTTTTGAAAACCTCATGCTATACTGTAGTCACAAACAAAGAAACGGAAGCATCGCTTCCGCCGGAAGTCCAAAAAGGAGGTCATGGATTATGAAGAAATTTTATGAAACGTTCGAAACAGCACTGGAATCTTATTTCAAATTATTTGCAAATGGCTTCGGAACGGAAGGCTGAAGAATACACATAACATTTATTTGAAATACTACTCCCGAGAGGGCGCCGGAAACCGGCGCCCTCTCATCGTGTATACGGAAGCAATTTAAGAAATTGGTTCAAAGTCCGCCGCGCCGTGTTTGCAGAGCGGGCAGACGAAGTCGTCCGGGAGCTCATCGCCCTCGTAGACGTAGCCGCAGACCTTGCAGACGAAGCCTTTCTTGCCCTCGGTGGCGGGCTTCGGCTTGACATTGTTCTGGTAGTACGTGTAGGTCATCGTCTCGACCTTCGAGATGACGCGTGCTTCGGTGATGCTGCAGATGAACATACCGTGCGTATCCATGTCGAAATACTGCTCTACCTTCAGGGACATGAAGGAGTTGATGTATTTCGGAAGGAAGGCGAGCCCATTGTCCGAGTAGAGCGGCGTGATGCCCGCGCCCGCGAACTTGTCGACCGTGCGTCCGCTCTGGAAACCGAAGGTCTCGAATACGGAGAAGGGCGCGTCCTGCGACAGGCAGTTCAGGTTCATGATGCCGGTCTTTTTGATGACATGGTGCGAGTAGTTCGCCTTGTTGATCGTGACGGCAATGCGGTTCGGTGTGTTGGTCACCTGCGAGACCGTATTGACGATCAGACCGTTGTCCTTCGTGCCGTCGTTGGAAGTCACGACATACAGGCCATAGCCGATGTTGAAGAGCGCGGTGAGGTCGTTTTTATTGGCCGTTTCATTGCTGCGCGCCACATAATCCTGGCAGAGCTCTTCCACCAGTGCATTCAGCTGCGCGCTGCTCTCCTCGCTGAGCGCGGATTTGATGTGTACGGTGGTGTCCGCCCACTTGATATCCTTGCTCTTTTCGAGCATCTGTTTCATGACTTTGGCCGCGGTCGGCGCCCAGGAGCCGTTCTCGATCAGGGCGACCGTGCGGTTCTGGAAATTACGCTCCGTCAGGCGATGAATATAGTCGCGCATGAAGGGGTAGATGTCCGCGTTGTAGGTCGTCGTGGCGAGCACGAGCTTATTATAACGGAAGGCGTCGGCGATGGCCAGCGCCATGTCGCAACGCGCAAGGTCGTGGACGATAACGTTCGGGCAGCCCTTGGCGCGGAACTGATCGGCGAGCTGCTCTACCGCCTTCTTCGTGTGTCCATAGACAGACGTGTAGGCGATGACGATGCCTTCGCTCTCCGGCTGATAGGAGGACCAGAGATCGTAGAGGTGCAGGTAGTGGCCGAGATTTTCCTTAAGGACCGGGCCGTGCAGCGGGCAGATGACCTGGATATCCAGTCCGGCCGCCTTCTTCAGCAGATTCTGTACCTGTTTGCCGTATTTGCCGACGATGCCGATGAAGTAGCGGCGGGACTCGTCATCCCAGGGCTCGTCCACATCGAGCGCGCCGAACTTTCCGAAGCCGTCCGCGGAGAACAGCACCTTATCACAGGTGTCGTAGGTCACGATGACCTCCGGCCAGTGCACCATCGGCGCCTCGACGAAGGCCAGCGTGTGCTTGCCGAGCGTGAGCGTGTCGCCTTCCTTGACCACCACGCGGCGATCCTCGAAGGAGGTGCCGAAAAACTGTCCCATCATTGTGAAAGCCTTCGCGCTGGAGACGATCGTTGTGTCCTTGTAGACCTCCATGAAATTCGCGATGTTCGCGGAGTGGTCGGGTTCCATATGCTGAATAATCAGATAATCCGGCTGGCGGTCGCCGAGTAATTTCGCGATATTGTCCAGCCATTCGTGTTTAAAATGTGCGTCCACGGTATCCATGACGGCGATTTTTTCGTCGAGTATCACATAGGAGTTATAGGACATGCCGTTTGGCACGGAGTACTGTCCCTCGAAAAGATCGACCTGGTGGTCGTTTACGCCTACATATTTGATGTCAGTAGTAATCTCCATCTGTTGCCTTCCTTTCTCTTCTTTAAATTTCGTCAAAAGTATAACATACTGCGAGGCGTGCCGCAAGCCGTGAAATAACTTGTTTCATCCGAAATTAATTTTAAATTTGCTATTGCATTCCGGGCTGACAGTGTGTAAACTTCTCACAAATACCTTTTTCTCTAGTTACAAGGATATCACTGTTTCAGGTTCTGTTTCGTGAATAATCCAGAATAATGGCAGTATTTGTCACTATCGCGAAAAATAAAGGCAGGAATGAAAATGAGCGATCATAGGGGTGCAACTGATAACAGTACAAAACTGCAAATCCGCAACAGTACGGTTGACTTTCTTGTTTTTACAATGGATGCCCATGAGGAAGGGATCGAAGTCCGTGTGCAGGATAATGACGTCTGGTTGACGCAAAAGGCTATCGCACAGCTGTTTGATATTGACAGGAGTGTCATAACAAAACATCTGAAGAATATTTATGCCAGCGGCGAATTGTTTGAAGATTCAACTTGTGCAAATTTTGCACAAGTTGCTGACAACGGGAAAACGTATCAATACAAGTTTTATTCATTGTCGGCTATCATTGCGGTTGGGTACCGGATTAACTCTGAACGTGCAACACAGTTTCGTCAATGGGCAACGAAAGTACTGAATACTTTTACAAAGCAGGGTTATGTGCTGGATAAAAACAGGTTAATCAACGGACAGATTTTTGACGAGGATTATTTTGACCACTTAATTTCCGAGATTCAGGAAATCCGGGCCAGCGAGCGCAGGTTCTATCAGAAAATAACAGACATCTATGCAACTGCGGTGGACTATTCAATGGATAGCCAGATCACAAGGAACTTCTTTGCGACTGTTCAGAATAAAATGCATTATGCCATACATGGTAATACAGCAGCCGAAGTGATTGTCGCCAGAGCCGACCATACAAAAGACCATATGGGTCTTACTACATGGAAGAATGCCCCTGAAGGGAAAATTGTAAAAGCAGATGTCTCAATTGCCAAAAATTATTTAACAAAATCGGAGCTGCAGGAATTAAATGAGATTGTGACAATGTATCTGGATTACGCCACCAGGCAGGCCAGGCGGCATATCCCTATGACGATGGCAGACTGGGCATCTAAATTGGATGCATTTTTAAAATTCAACGATGCAGAAATTCTACATAACAAAGGGAAGGTAACGGCCGAAATTGCCAAAGCATTTGCTGAAAGTGAATTTGAGCAATATAGAATTATTCAGGATCGGCATTATCAGAGTGATTTTGATCGGTTGTTTATTGAGGCAATGAACGAACAAACCCAGAACGAGGTGAATTGACTTAAAGACTTCGGAGGAACATTCCGTTTGGGATGTCCTCCGGAGTCTTTTTTTGGCAGTTCGAACATTTTCCGCATATATATAAGCAGAGAAAGAGAATGGAGTCAGTCTCATGAGAGATATGGGAGAATGGAATCCTTACTGTGTGAATTTCGCGGGGGCTTCGTACGGGGAGCCGCGTCTGTTTCCCTGGCTTTATCCATATGGAAGCTTTCCGCAGTATCGGAATCTGTGGAGCAGTCCGGAGCGCATGGAGGATGAGGCGGACGCGAAGCGCATGCGGGAGCTCTATCCCCTTATGGCGAGGAGGCTCGCGCCCTATGTGGAGGAGATCTGCGACGAGATGGAGTATCCCGGAAGCATGATGTACGATGAGTATCCGGATCAGCTTTCACTGATGCGAAAATGCCGGCAGGTTCTGGAGCGTGCGGAGGTCGCGGAGGATTTCGGGGAGAAGGAGCCGGACTGGGAGGAGCTGCGTGATCTGATCGGCGTTCTTTTGCTGCAGGAGGTGATGCGCCGCCGGAAAAGGAAGCGGGAAAAAGGCATTGACACGTTTTGCGCGCGATAGTAAACTACAAAGAGAACCATTGCAGAGAAAAGCCGATTGTTTTCAGCAGAGAACAGTTGGCTTTTTAAGAATCACGGGGACAGATATGAAGAGAAAGATTATTCAGTATATTACGATCGTGCTGGCTTTTCTGGCGGGGGCGGCGTTCATGGGTTATACGACGCATATGGGAAATCGCGATATGACAGGGACGATGGCTTCCGCGACGCTGCCGGTCGCTTATGCGGAGATAAACGGACAGCTCTGCAACGAGATGCATGGCTATGTGGAGGAGATGGACGGCAGCTACATGAAGGACGCGGTTATCGGCGTCTCCGGGGATCATCTTCTTAATCTTGCAATTGAGAAATATAATGCGCAGATAGTAGCTATTTCCTATGAGATAAGGACTCTGGATATGGAGCGCCTGATTCAGGATGGGACGGGATTCGAGACAGAGGACGACGGGCAGTATGTGCGCTTTACGGTGGAGCTGCGCGACCTGCTGGACCAGGGGGAGCAGTATCTCCTGATCCTGATTGTGCAGACGGATACGCAGGAGCAGGTGTACTATTATTCTCCGCTGACATATCTGGGTGAAAACTATATGCAGGAGTGTCTGGATTTTGCGCTGGCATTCCATGAAGTCACGGTACAGAAGGATACGGACAGCGCTTATCTGAGCTATCTGGAGCCGAATGGAACCATGTCGGGCGAAAGCCTCGGCTATGTCAATATTCACTCGCGCTCCGGCCCGATCACCTGGGGAGACGTGAACATCCGCCAGACCGGGGAGACGCAGATTACCTGGACGGAGGTCGGTACGAGCGTCTGCTCGATCGTGATGGACTATGAGGTGGAGAATACCGATACCGGAGAGATCTATCAGGTGCGGGAGGCGATCCGCGCGCGCTACACCTCCTCGCGTATGTACCTGCTCGCCTATGAGCGGACGGCGGACACGGTGTTTGAGGTCGGGACGCAGCTGGTGGAGGATGCGCAGATTTCCTTTGGCATCCAGAGCGGAGAGCTGAACTACCTGAAAAATGAGGAGGAAAATGTCGTCGCTTTTGTGCAGCAGGGGCAGCTCTGGGTCTATGACTTCGGACAGAACCGTCTGAGTCTGGTGTATGGCTTTGCCGACGGAGAAGATGAAAGAGGTCTCTACGATGCCCACGATTTCCGGATTCTGAGCGTGGACGAGTCCGGGAGCATGGATTTCCTTGTCTATGGCTATATGAACCGCGGGAACTATGAGGGGCGCTGCGGGATCCTGCTGTGCAGCTACGATGCGCTGCTCAACACGGTAGAGGAGCGCTTTTTCCTCGAATCGGACCGCCCCTATGAGACGCTGAAGGAGGAGCTGGGGCAGATTGCCATGGTGAATCCGGATGGAATTGCGTGGTTATCTTATAAGGAAATGATTTTGCAGATCGATCTTACGGATCTTACGGTGGAAATCCTGGCGGAGTACGTACCGGAGAGCAGCATCCAGGTCTCGGACGACGGGATGCAGGCGGCGTGGGCAGATTCGGATGGGACGACGATCAGTCTGCTGAACATGGAGACCGGGAAGCTTGGTCAGATTGACACGGACAGCGGCGAGAAGCTGCGGGCACTGGGCTTTATGGAGGAGGATTTTATCTACGGTACGGCGTGGGAAAGCGATATTTTCTGTGATGAGGCAGGACAGGAGACGTTCCCGATGTATCGGGTGATCATCCGCGCGCAGAACGGAAGCGAGATGCGCGAGTTTGACTATTCTTCCATGGGAAAATATGTGACAGAGATATCGATTGTAGAGAACCGGATCGATCTGAGCTGTGTGGAGAAGGACGCAGAGGGCAGCTACGTGGAGGCTCTGCCGGAACCGATCACCTATACGGTTGAGAGCACGGAGGAAGCTCTGAGCCTTCAGACCGTCTATGACGATGTAAAACGAAATGAATACTATCTGAGTTATACGGGTACGATAAAAACAGGTTCCATGAAGCAGCCTTCCGTGAAACTGGTGTTGTATGAAGACAGCAGAGAGCCTGCGTATGAGCCGGAGGGGGCAGAACTCTATCTGGCCTGCAGCTTTGACGGGAAGGTGACCGGCTATGAGACGCTCTCGGAGGCAGTCCAGTCCGCTTATGACAGTATGGGTTCTGTCTGGCAGGGAGAGATTCGGCTCTGGAAGCGCGGCACGACGCAGACGAGGGTCACGCTCTCCGGCTTCGACGAAGAAGAGGAGATCGCGGGAGACAGCGCGCTTCAGAAATGCCTGCAGCGCCTCCTGAAGGAGGAGCAGAATTATACGGATGTCAGCGCCTGCCGCAGTGCCGGCATGTCGGTACGTGAGATCTGTGAGCAGGAGTTTGGTCAGAACGCATGTATTCTGCCGGGCTGCACGCTTGAGATGGCGCTGTGGTATGTGGATCAGGGCGCGCCGGTGCTTGTCATTACGGGGGATGAGGATGCGCTGCTGATTGTAGGCTATGATACGAGCAATATTGTCTGCTGGAACCCGGCTTCATCGGAATTGCAGACGATGGGGCGCACGGACAGTGCGACGCAGTTCGAGGAAACGGGAAATCTGTTCTTTACATTTATTCCATAAAGGAGCGATGAAATCGATGGATGGGAGAATTCAGACGCTGGCCGCTGGCCTTGTGAACTATTCCTGCCGGGTAGGGCAGGGTGATAAGGTATATATCCATTATACAGGTGCGGCCACGCGGGAGCTCGCGAAGGAGCTGGTGCGTGCGGTGTATCGCGCGGGCGGTCTGCCCTTTGTCCACTATACAGACCCGCAGCTGCAGCGCGCGCAGATTCTGGAGTGCACAAAGGAGCAGATGGAGCTGATGGCGGAGGTCGACAGCCTGGAGATGTCGCGGATGGACTGCTATATCGGCGTGCGCGGCAGCGATAATATTTCCGAACTGTCGGACGTTCCGGCGGAGCGCATGGCTCTCTATGAGAAATATTATGCGACGCCGGTGCACCATGGCATTCGCGTGCCGAAGACCCGCTGGGTCGTGCTCCGTTATCCCAATGACGCGATGGCGCAGCTCTCCGGCATGAGCACGGAGGCCTTCGAGGACTTTTATTTCCGGGTGTGCTGTCTCGACTACAGCCGGATGGCGCAGGCACAGCAGGCGCTTGTGAAGAAGATGGAGGAGACAGATCAGGTGCGGATTCTTGCGCCGGGGACAGACCTGACTTTTTCGATCAGAGGAATCCCGGCTGTGCCCTGCTGCGGCCTGCGCAATATCCCCGACGGCGAGGTCTACACGGCGCCGGTTCGCGATTCGGTGAACGGGACGATCCGTTACAATGCGCCTTCCATTTATCAGGGATTCACTTTTGAGAATGTCGCTCTGACTTTTGAGAACGGAAAGATCGTGAATGTGGAGGCGAATGACACGGCTCGCGCGAACGAGGTCTTCGATACGGACGAGGGTGCGCGCTATATCGGCGAATTTGCGCTGGGAGTCAATCCGCTGATTCTGCAGCCGATGAAAGATATTCTGTTCGATGAGAAGATTACAGGATCGCTTCACTTCACGCCGGGTAACTGCTATGACGCGGCTCCGAATGGAAATCATTCCTCGATCCACTGGGATCTCGTGCAGATCCAGCGGCCGGAGTACGGCGGCGGGGAGATCTGGTTTGACGGCGAACTGATAAGGAAGGACGGGCGTTTCATCACAGAGGAGCTGGCCTGTCTGAATCCGGAAAATCTGGTGAGATAAAGGGTCTTGCTTTTCCATGGGACTGATTGTATAATTGTATACAATCAGTCCCTTTTAAATATGGAGGTATGTATGATCAGACTATACGATGGCGGCGCCTACGTTCTGAACGGGACAGAGGTGATTGCCGATACAGAAGAAGGGCGTGCAGCGCTGGCGGCGAAGCTGGGAGCCGTGCCCTCGAAGGAGGAGACCAGAAAGCAGACGATCGCCTACGGGATTCTGAAGTCGCACAACACATCTGGAGATATGGAGAATCTCAAGATTCGCTTTGACAAGCTGACGTCCCACGACATCACCTTTGTGGGTATCATCCAGACGGCGAGGGCCTCAGGACTCGAGAAGTTCCCGATGCCCTATGTACTGACGAACTGTCACAACAGCCTGTGCGCGGTCGGCGGAACGATTAATGAGGATGACCACATGTTTGGCCTGAGCTGTGCGAAGCGCTACGGCGGCATCTATGTACCGCCTCATCAGGCGGTTATTCATCAGTATGCGCGGGAGATGCTTGCCGCGGGGGGAAAGATGATTCTCGGCTCCGACAGCCATACCCGTTACGGCGCGCTCGGCACGATGGCAGTGGGCGAGGGCGGCCCGGAGCTGGTGAAACAGCTGCTGAATCAGACCTATGATATTCCGATGCCGGAGGTGGTCGGCGTACATCTGACAGGATGTCCGGCAAAAGGCGTCGGTCCGCAGGACGTTGCGCTGGCGCTCGTGGGCGCGGTGTTTGAACGCGGCTATGTGAACAACAAGGTCATGGAGTTCTTTGGAGACGGCGTAGCGAACTTAAGCGCCGATTTCCGTATCGGCGTCGATGTCATGACGACGGAGACGACCTGCCTTTCCTCGATCTGGAAGACCGATGAGAAGATCGAAGAATTTTATGAAATCCATGGAAGACGCGGAGATTATGTCGAGCTGAATCCGGGACCGGTCGCTTACTACGACGGCATGATCGAGATTGACCTCTCGGCGGTTCGCCCGATGATCGCGATGCCCTTCCATCCGAGCAATACGTATACGATCGAAGAGCTGAATGCAAATCTTGACGATATCCTGGCGGACTGCGAGGCGAGGGCCCGCGTGAGCCTGGGCGATCAGGTCCCCTTCTCGCTGCGCGATAAAGTGCGCGGCGGAAAGCTCTATGTCGACCAGGGCATCATCGCCGGATGCGCGGGCGGCGGTTTCGAGAATATCTGCGCGGCAGCGGATATTCTGGAGGGAAAGAGCATTGGCGCGGATGAGTTTACCTTGAGCGTCTATCCGGCGTCCATGCCGATCTATATGGAGCTCATTAAAAATGGTTCCGCTGCCAGACTGATGCAGACCGGCGCGGTGCTGAAGACTGCTTTCTGCGGTCCCTGCTTTGGCGCGGGTGATACGCCGTCGAACAATGGTTTCAGTATCCGGCATTCTACGCGGAATTTCCCGAACCGCGAGGGATCAAAGCTGCAGAACGGGCAGATCGCCTCTGTGGCGCTGATGGACGCGCGCTCCATTGCGGCGACCGCGGCGAATAAGGGATATCTGACTGCGGCGACCGAGCTTGATGTGGAGTACCGCGGTCAGAAGTATGTGTTTGATCAGAAAATCTACGAGAATCGCGTCTTTGACAGCAAGGGTGTCGCGGATCCGACGGTGCCGATTCATCTTGGCCCGAATATCAAGGACTGGCCGGCGATGAGTCCGCTTCCGGAGTATCTCGTGCTGAAGCTCGTGTCTGAGATCCACGATCCGGTGACGACGACCGATGAGCTGATTCCGTCGGGAGAGACCTCGTCTTACCGCTCAAATCCGCTGGGTCTTGCTGAGTTTACATTGTCCAGAAAAGACCCGGCCTATGTAGGCAGGGCGAAGCAGATCCAGAAGGCGCAGAAGGCGATTGAGGCCGGAAGCTGCCCGCTGGAGGCGGTGCCGGAGCTGAAGGCGGTATTCGATGCGATTCACACGCAGTATCCGGAGGTCGGCAAGGGCAATGTCGGCGTTGGAAGCACGATCTTTGCGGTGAAACCGGGCGACGGTTCTGCCAGGGAGCAGGCGGCCTCCTGCCAGAAGGTGCTCGGCGGCTGGGCGAACATCGCACACAGCTATGCCACAAAGCGCTATCGTTCGAACCTCATCAACTGGGGCATGCTGCCCTTCCTGATCGACGAGGGCGAGCTGCCTTTCGCGAACGGCGACTATCTCTTTGTGCCGCACATCACGCAGGTTGTACAGAGGGGAGACACGCAGGTGAAGGCGTATGTCGTGAAGGATGGCGCGCTGCAGGAGTTCACTTTGAAGCTTGGCGAGATGACTGCCGACGAGCGGGAGATCATCCTGAAGGGCTGTCTGATCAATTATAACAGGGTATAAAGGATAAGAAACATAAGGGCAGGGATTTATTCCCTGCCCTTTTCTGCGGATTTGCTTAAAGAAAAGATGAATTCTGTGCCGACGCCCTCTGTACTGACGACATTGATATTCTCCTCGTGCATCTGGATGATCTCCCGCACAATGGAAAGTCCGAGGCCCGTGCCCTTTTTGTCCTTGCCGCGGGAGAGGTCGGTCTTATAGAAGCGCTCCCAGATCTTTTTCAGGCTGTCGCGCGGGATGCCAATGCCGGTGTCGCGGACGGAGACGAAGACCTTTTCATAGCGCGTGGTTGTCTCGATCGTGATCGTGGAGTCCGGGTTGCTGAATTTGATCGCATTGTCGATCAGGTTATACATGACCTGCTGGATCTTTCCCATGTCCGCATAGACGGAGGTGTGCCAGTCGGAGAAGAGCAGGTCGATGGAGATATGCTTCGTCGTGCAGGTGCCTTCAAAGGTGGCTGCGGTATCGCGGATCAGCGTGTTGATATCGAAATCGGTTTTTTCGAGGCGCCCGAGGCTCGAATCCATCGAGTTCAGCGTGAGAAGGCTGCTCGTCAGATTGGTCAGGCGGTCCGTCTCGCGCAGGACGATGTTCAGATATTTCTCCTGAAGTTCCGGCGGAATGGTGCCGTCCAGTATCGCCTCGATATAGCCTTTGATCGAGGTGAGTGGGGAGCGGAAATCGTGCGATACATTGGAAATCATTTTTCGTTGGTCTTCATCGGAGTCGCGCAGTGCCTTTGCCATGAAATCCATCACACGGGAAATATAGCCGATCTCGTCGCTGCGTTCCATGGCGACCGGAGTCTCAAAATTTCCGGAGGCGTATTCGGAGGAAGCTTTCCGAAGTTTCTGCAGCGGGCGGCAGGTGGTGAACCAGAGGAAAAGCGCGAACAGAGATACAAGAACCATCAGCAGGATAAGTGTGATATAGTAGGCCTGCAGATAGGATTCCTTTTCACTGATCAGTTCAGACATGGACTGATGGATGGCGATGTATCCACGTACATGATAATTATGGGAGACCGGTATGAGGACACTCAGGGTCTGTTCTTTAAACATTCCGAAAAAATCACCGGTCATATAGTAAGTCCCGCTCGGGAGAACGGAGCTGAACTCAGAGATCGCCTGGCGCATGTCCGTAGTGTAGGTTCCGGAGGAGTCGAGGATGATTTCTCCGTCCGTGTTGATCAGCCAGATCTGCGCGTCGAGGTAGACGCTTAAGCCTTTGATTTGTGTCCGTACGCTTGAGAGCGTCTGAGAGTTGTCCTGCTCATTGAAATAGGAGCCGACATACTGGCTGGACATGTAGAGTCCCTCCTGATAGAACGCGTAAGCCTTTTCCTTTACGAGTCTTTGCAGGAGCAGAGTCGAGGTCGCGGTCGAGATGAGCAGGAAGGCACATACGGCCAGCGCCGCGAAGGAAAATATATATTTTTTCGCTAACGAAAAACGCATCATTTTACCTCAAATTTGTAGCCGACGCTCCAGACTGTCGCCAGCCGCCACGCCTCGTGGTCCTTGATCTTTTCGCGCAGACGCTTGATATGGACGTCGACGGTCCGGTCGCTGACGTACTCATAACCCCAGATGTGATCAAGCAGCTGCTCGCGCGTGAAAACCTGATTGGGCGAGGAGGCGAGGAAGTAGAGAAGCTCCAGCTCTTTCGGCGGCATGTCGATCGGTTTTCCCTTATAAATAACGGAGTAGTTGGTCATATTGATGATGAGATCCGGGTATTCGACAATCTTCTGGACATCGGGCTCCGGTTCCTGGCGCGAAGGCTGGAAGCGCCGCAGCACTGCCTTGACCCGTGCGACGAGTTCCTTGGAGTCGAAGGGTTTGATCATGTAGTCGTCCGCGCCGAGCTCCAGTCCGAGTACCTTGTCGAAGATCTCTCCTTTGGCCGAGAGCATGATGATCGGCGTATCAGAGTGGCTGCGGATCTCGCGGCAGACCTGATAGCCGTCGATTCCCGGCAGCATCAGATCAAGGAGGATCAGATTCGGATGGAAGCTTTCGAACAGCTTGAGCGCATGCTCTCCGTCCTCTGCGATCTCCACCTCATAAAATTCTTTCGTCAGGTACAGGGAAATCAGCTCCGCAATGTTCGCGTCGTCATCTACTACTAATATTTTCTGCCTCGAAGCCATGGTATTTTCTCCTCGTCTTTTTATTTGAATTCCGCAATCGTTACGCCCGCGTCCCCTTCGCCGAAGGAGCCGAGCCGATAGCTCTTTACGTATTTACAATGTTTTAAATGTTGCTGTACAGCATTACGCAATGCGCCGGTACCCTTACCGTGGACGATACGCACGCTCGGGACATGCGCGAGGTACGCGTCGTCGAGGTATTTATCCAGCTCCGCCACTGCCTCGTCTACCGTCTTTCCAATCAGATTCAGTTCCGTGCTGACCGCGGCAGACTTGGACATGCGCAGTCCGGCACTGCCGGAAGAGCCTCTGCCTGTGCGCAGATCCTCCGCCTCCCCGAGAAACTCGAGGTCATTTACATTGACCTGTGAGCGCAGGATGCCCATCTGCACGAAGAGTTCGCCCTTCGCGTTCGGCAGCGTACTGACGGTTCCCTCCAGATTCAGGCTCAGCACGCGTACCCGGTCTCCGATGTGCAGCTTGTCCGCCTTCGGTTTTTTCTTCGGAACGGGGGCCTTTCGCCCTGTCCCGCCGGACTGCGCGGCGTCGAGCTTCTGCCGGAGCTTTGTGCGCTCCTGTTCCATCTCCTTTATGGGGGCGCCGGCCTTGCCGTATTTATGGAAATTCCGGATCGTCTCGTCGGCGTAATCCTTGGCTTCCTGCAGAATGGCGGCTGCGCGGGTATTCGCATCGTGGAGGATTTTGTCCCGTTTCTGATCAATGTTCGCCTGCCTGCGCTGCAGCTCATCGCGCAGTGCGCGGGCCTCCTCCCTGTCGCGCTGGATCTCCAGCTTCTCGCGCTCCAGCATGACGCGGCTGTGCTCGAGTTCAGAGATCACATCCTCGAAGCTTTCGTCCTGGGCGCTGATGTGCTTCCTGGCGTCTTCGATCAGGTGTTCCGGGAGACCGAGGCGTGAGGCGATCGCGAAAGCATTGCTTTTGCCCGGAATGCCGATCAGAAGGCGATAGGTCGGGCGCAGGGATTCCACATCAAACTCGCAGCTCGCGTTCTCCACGCCCTCGGTGGAGAGCGCATAGATCTTCAGCTCGCTGTAATGGGTCGTCGCCATTGTACGAATGCCCTGACGCTTCAGATGGTCGAGGATCGAGACCGCCAGCGCGGCGCCTTCGGTCGGATCGGTTCCGGCGCCGAGCTCATCGAAGAGAACGAGGGAATCGAGCTGCGCCTCTTTTAATATGGAAACGATCGTACTCATGTGCGACGAGAAGGTGCTGAGGCTCTGCTCGATGCTCTGCTCATCCCCGATATCCGCGTAGACATCTCCGAAAACAGCGAGTTCGGAACCCTCGGAAGCGGGGATATGGAGTCCGGCCTGCCCCATCAGCGTGAAGAGCCCGACGGTCTTCAAAGAGACGGTCTTGCCGCCTGTGTTCGGGCCGGTCACGATCAGCAGATGGAAGTCGTCGCCGAGACGAACGGAGATCGGAACTGCCTTTTTCGGATCGAGCAACGGATGACGTCCATTCTTGATCGAAAGACGGCGCTGATCATTGAAGACAGGGCGCACCGCGTCCATATCCTTCGCGAGCATCGCGCGCGCGAAGATGAAGTCCAGTTCGACCAGCAGATCGTAGTCGCCCGCGATCTCATCCGCCCAGGCGGCGGTCTTTTCACTTAAGCTGGAAAGGATCCGCTCAATCTCCTGCTGTTCCTTCAGCAGCAGCTCCCGGAACTCATTATTCAGACGGACCACCGCCATCGGCTCGATGAACAGCGTGGAGCCGGTCGAGCTCTGGTCGTGGATGACGCCCTGCACCTGTCCGCGATATTCGGCCTTGACGGGCAGACAGTATCGTCCGTCCCGCATCGTGATCACCGGATCCTGGAGATAGCTGCGCGCGGAGCCGTTTACCATGGAGTTCAGCGTGTTGTGCACGCGGTCGTTCATCTGGCGCATCGAGCGGCGCAGCTGCAGAAGAGCGCCGCTGGCGTCGTCCGCCATCTCATCATCTGAGAGAATGCAGCGTCGGATCTCCGCAGCGAGGCCGGGAAGCGGATCGAGAAAGCCGAAGGGCTCGTCGAGGGAATCTCCCGGCGTATCCTCGTCTTCCCGCACACCGTAGCGGCGCAGTTTGTCTGTGGTCTCGAGCAGGGAGAGGATGCGGCGCAGTTCTCCCATGCCGAGTACGCCGCCGATCGCGAGGCGCTTCATCGAATCGCGCACGTCCCGGATGCCGCCAAAAGATACGCTGCCCTTCCGGTAAATGCGGCGCAGGGCGTCTGCGGTCTGGGTCTGCATGCGTTCGATCTCCCACAGCGAGGAGGAGGGAACGAGATGCAGGCAGAGCTCTTTTGCGCCCGGTGAGGCGGCACGCGCTGCGAGCATTTCTCTTATTTTATCAAATTCAAGCGTTTTCAAGACTTTCTGATTCATGCCTCAAGTATGAATGATTTCGGGGAAAAAATCAATGCTTTTGTAATTTTGTGGACATTGATAAGGAAAAATGATAAACTGTTTGCGATGAGACGAAAGTGCGCATGTTCCGATGGAGGATCCTATGGGGGAAGATAAAAGGGACGAGAACGGCAATTTCTCATTTATGAATGAGAAGGTCAAGCATAAGCCGATTTATCAGAATCCGCTGTTTCGCAGGGCGGTTACGGCTGTCGTCTGCGGCGTTCTTTTTGCGGCGGCGGCGCTGCTCGTCTGGGCGCTCCTGCTGCCGGCAGTGCAGGGCGAGACGGAGTCGGAGGTGGAGCTTCAGCCCATCGAGCTTGCAGAGGATGATTCAACTGCGGAGGATACGCAGACGACGGAGTCGGAAGAGGAAGAGTCCGAAGAGTCTGAGTCGACGGTCTATATCACGGAGACGATCAGCCTGGAGCTGGAGGACTATGAAAAGCTGTATCAGCAGCTGTCTGTACTCGCTTCAAGCGCGCAGAAAAGCCTGGTCAATATTTCCGTCGTGTCGGAGAATACGGACTGGTTCGAGGAAACCTTCACGACGCAGAACTCGGTCAGCGGCATGCTGGTCGGGGATAATGGACTGGAGATGCTGATTCTGACCGGGTATGATGCGGTCAATGGCGGTGATGAATATGTGATCACTTTTTATGATTACACGACAGCGTCCGGCACCTTGAAAAAATATGATCTGAATACCGGTCTTGCCGCGATCAGTGTCAATCTCAGCGATGTCTCAGACTCCACACGGGAAATCATTACCTACGCGGAGCTGGGCTCTTCGAAGTCGCTTCGAAGCGGTCAGCCGGTGCTGGCGGTGGGTAATCCGCTGGGAAGTTATGGCTCCATGCTCTCCGGAAGTCTGACCTCTGTCACGCAGACAGCCTCCCTTTATGATGGGAGTTATAATATACTGACCACAGATATTGCGATGGCGGACGGCGGCAGCGGCGTGCTGATCAGCTGGAGCGGGCAGGTCGTCGGGCTGATTCAGAGTCAGTGTGAGGTTAATGCGCAGGAGGATACGATTCAGGCCTATGGCATTTCTGATATGAAGGACATTATTGAACATCTGTCAAACAGCCAGGATATCGTGTATATGGGCATTATCGGGGCGGATGTGACGACATCGGTGTCCGAGTCGGAGAATATTCCGGTCGGTGTCTACGTGTCCGAGGTAGGGATGGACTCCCCGGCTCTTCGGGCGGGCATCCAGCCGGGTGACATCATCGTTTCCATGAGCGGGCAGACGGTGACGAATTTAAGCGATATGAAGTCCATTCTGCTCAAATGCTCGAATGATCAGACGATCCAGGTGGTCTGCAAGCGGCTGGAAAAGACAGAATATCAGGATCTGGAGCTGACCGTGGACCTGAAGACTCTGCAATGATGAATAATAAGGGAGAATGAAGAGAATGAAATATATTGAATCGTTCCGCGAAGGGGAACGGGTTTCCGGTATTTATCTGTGTAAGTCGCGCCAGAGTGCGCTGACCAAGTCCGGGAAAGCCTATGAAAATGTGGTTTTTCAGGATAAGACCGGCGTGGCGGACGGGAAAATCTGGGATCCGAATTCGCAGGGGATCGCGGACTTTGCCGCGCTGGACTATGTGGACATCGTAGCGGATGTGACGAGCTTTCAGGGGCAGCTGCAGCTGAATGTGAAGCGGGTACGTAAGGCAAAGGAAGGCGAGTACAACCCTGTTGACTATCTGCCTGTCAGCAGCAAAGATATTGACGTGATGTATCAGGAGCTGCTTGGCTATGTGCGGCAGGTGAAGAACCCTTATCTGTCAAAGCTTCTGAATAATATCTTTGTGGAAGATCAGGAATTTGTCCGCGCCTTTCGTTTCAGCAGCGCGGCCAAAACGGTTCACCACGGTTTTGTGGGCGGTCTCCTGGAGCATACCTTAAGCGTTACGAAGCTCTGTGAGTATTATATTCACAATTATCCGATGCTGGACGCCGATCTTCTGTACACGGCGGCGATGTGCCACGATATCGGAAAGGTGAGCGAGCTGTCGGCTTTCCCGGAGAATGATTATACCGATGAGGGACAGCTGCTCGGTCATATCATGATCGGAGCGGAGATGGTGGGAGAGCATATCCGTAAGATTCCCGGTTTTCCGGTGAAGCTCGCAAATGAGCTTAAGCATTGCATCCTGGCGCATCATGGGGAGCTGGAGTATGGTTCACCGAAGAAGCCAGCGCTTCTGGAGGCGGTGGCGCTGAACTTTGCGGATAATACGGACGCGCATCTGGAGACGATGATCGAGGCGCTGCAGGCGGCCGGGGATAAGCAGGGGTGGCTCGGCTACAACCGGTTCTTCGAATCGAATATCCGCAGGACGGGGAAGTGAGAGGGTCGCATGAAAAAGGACGATCTTGTTATATTAAATATAGATGATATGAGCACGGAGGGCGAAGGCATCGGCAGAGTCGATGGCTTCGCTATCTTTGTTAAGGACGCCGTGAAGGGGGACCTGGTTGAGGCGAAGGTCATGAAGATGAAGAAGCAGTATGGCTTTGCGCGTCTGATGCGAGTAATCGAACCTTCGCCGCTGCGGGTCGAGCCGCGCTGTCCGCATGCGAGGCGTTGCGGGGGATGTCAGCTGCAGGCGATGAGCTATGCGGCGCAGCTCGGTTTCAAGGCGGATAAGGTCTGGAACAATCTGCAGCGCATCGGCGGCCTGACGGATCTGGAGAGACCGGAGATTATGGGGATGGAGGATCCCTGGCGCTACCGCAACAAGGCGCAGTTCCCGTTCGGTACGGACAGGGAGGGACGCATTGTGACCGGTTTCTACGCGGCGCGCAGCCACACAATCATTCCCTGCACGGAGTGTCTGATCGGCGTGGAGGAAAACCGTCCGATTCTGGAAAAGATTATTTCCCATATGGAAAAATATCATATTCCGGCTTATGACGAGCAGAGCGGGAAGGGACTGCTGCGTCATGTGCTGATCCGCAAGGGCTTCGCGACCGGGGAGCTGATGGTTTGCCTGATCCTGAACGGACGGAAGTTCCCGGCGATGGAGCAGCTGGTCGTTTCTCTGCGTGAGCTGCCGGGGATGACGAGTATTTCCATCAATGTCAATACGCAGAATACGAATGTGATTATGGGCTCCGAGACGATTCCGGTCTGGGGGCAGGCTTATATTACGGACAAGATCGGTGATATCCGTTATCAGATATCTCCGCGCTCTTTCTATCAGGTCAATCCCGTGCAGACGGAGAAGCTCTACCGGACTGCGCTGGAATTTGCCAACCTTACAGGTGATGAGACCGTCTGGGATCTCTACTGCGGCATCGGTACGATTTCCCTGTTCCTCGCGCAGAGGGCCGGGCAGGTTTACGGCGTGGAGGTCGTGCCGGAGGCCATCGCCGACGCGCGCCGCAATGCGGCGCTGAACAGAATCGGCAATGTGGAGTTCTTCGTCGGGAAGGCGGAGGAGGTTCTGCCTGAAAAATATGAGCGCGAGGGCATCCATGCGGATGTGATCGTTGTCGACCCGCCGCGGAAGGGCTGCGACGAGGCGGCGCTTCAAACCATGGCGAAGATGCAGCCGGAGCGGATCGTGTATGTAAGTTGTGACAGCGCGACGCTCGCGCGGGACGTGAAACGGCTCGGGGAGCTGGGTTACGAGGTGAGGAAGGTAAAGGTCTGCGATATGTTCCCACAGGGAGTGGCGGTGGAAGCGGTTGCTCTTCTGACGAAATCTGGCGATATTTCAAAAACTGCATCAGGAAGCTTAAAAAGTTAAAATTGACATATTAGATGCGAATGTAGTATATTATTGGTCAAATTTGAAGTGTTAATTTGAGGGCATCATATGAGAATCACAGGTTTTGAAAATAATGAGGTAATTTTACGGGAGTTAGGGCAGAGAATAAAGGATACGCGAATTGCCATGAACGATACGCAGAGCGATCTGGCGGAAAAATCGGGAGTCGCACTCAGCACACTTTCCAGGATGGAACGAGGAGAGAGCGTGGGACTCGAAAACCTGCTCAATATTCTAAGAGCACTGGGTGCGCTGCCAAATCTGGAATTACTTCTACAGGAGCAGACGCTTCGTCCAACGGACATTGCCGATAGAAAAACAAAAAGAAAGCGCGCGTCCAAATCAGGAAAAGCTTCTGCAAAGAACACATGGGTTTGGGGGGATGAAAAAACATGAGCGTGGCAGAGGTATACTTGTGGGGAACGCGAATCGGCGCGGTACAGCAGGAGACCGTGACAAGCGTCCCTGTTTTTAACTATGATTCCGATTTCCTGCGCAGCGGAATCGAACCGGCTCCTCTGGTCATGCCGCTAAGCGCGCGCAGTTGGTCGTTTCCAGCTTTGTCAGAGGAGAGCTTCGGTGACGGCACATCATCACTTCCGATATGCTTTGGGCTTTTGCCTCCGTTGCCGGAAACAAAGATAGAGCGGCAACCCATCTGCCGGAACCGAAGTCCCAACTGCGGATCGCCGCTCTATTTTCATTGATATATTCTATTTTTTACGAGATTTACTTCTCATATGTGTCTGAGAGGTTCTTTAGGAACTCCATTCTCTCAGCATCCTCGTAACCACGGAAAATGACTTCATTTATATCTTCGTGGTTGAACAGGTACTGATGAACACCCTCCCCAAGATGTCCCTCCGGGTAAAGCTCGCCTAAATAATCGTAGTTCTTTTTCTTACGCCCTTTGCCATCACTTTGCATAATGCCTATAATCATCAATTTCTTCTCGCCATTTTTCAGAAGAACCACAGAGCCGATTGGCAGTAAATTCTGTATTTCCATCGTCATAATCCACCTCGTATTATGAAGTAATAGCGTTTAATCCAACACTGTCATTATACATCAACCAGCCTTCGGTGAACAGGTGCCACTCTAAGATTTTTTGAGTAGATGCCATGTGCAGCGCCCCTACGTTAAGATTTCGTACTCAGCTTACTTTGCCAGGAACAAAAATAGAGCGACAACCCATCTGCCGGAACCGAAGTCCAGACAGCGGATTGCCGCTCTATGTTCATTACGATATTCTTTTGTTACAGGCGTTTCCCTCCATGCGCCGCCTGTTCAGCGCAAATCTCGGTTGATATGGACGATTTTATCTGTTTTCGGGTCAAAAACAAATAGAACCAGGCCACGAAAGCCTCTCAAAAGGGCCTTTCCGTGTTGGTTCTATTATTACACAAGCATCCTCGACACATATATCCGTGCAGAGGACACAAAGATAGTCAGTGAGCTGGGCAATATGTCCCTTGTAGAATTGCTTCTCCAGGGAAAGACGATCACACCTGTTGATTTGGTGAAAGACCTGCCCGGAGACGAAGAGGCGAAGGCTGAGACGATTGACAACAACTTGCAGCATGAGATTGTCAGGAAAATGAGTTCCAACAGTGTCTATTATGGAAAACTCTCGGAAATGCTCAAAAAAATTATTATGCAGCGCAAGGCCGAGGCTATGAACTATGAAGAGTATTCAAGACAGGTTGTGGAACTGGCAGAAGCTATTCTTCATCCTGAGAATGATGACAGGTATCCTGAAGGGATTAGGGACAGTGCGGCAATGAATGGCTATCAAAAGTAGTTTGCCTGTGTTATAATTCTCATATAAATGCAAAGCAATGGGGGGCTGACCATATGGATTTGAAGAAGTTTATCGGAGAATCTACGGAATACGATAAAAAACAGACCGTGGAGATGAAAAAGCCGAAGAGCTGGTTGAAAAGTATCAGTGCCTTTGCCAATACGGCAGGAGGTGTGCTCATTTTTGGTGTTACGGATGATGAACAGGTGATTGGCCTTGAGGATGTAAAGAGTGCGTCGGAATATGTCAGCCAGAAGGTAAAAGAGCGCATTTCTCCATTCCCTCAGATTGTGATGCAGCTTCACACAGTGGGAGATGGAAAAAATATTTTGACAGTTCGCGTTCCGGCTGGAACGGATACGCCTTATTATTATACAGCGGATGGCGTCACCGAGGCTTATATCCGGATTGGAAACGAAAGCGTCCTTGCTGATTCAACGGAGTTAAAGCGCCTTGTCCTTAGAGGGAACAATTCATCGTATGATGCGCTTATTTCGCCATATGATTATGAGGATTATTCCTTTAGCAAGTTGCGTGAAAGGTACAAATCCTGGACAGGTAACAGTATGACAGAAAAGCTGATGGATTCCTTTGGAGTTCGTGACGCAAGCGGCAAGCTTACGAATGCAGGCGCGTTACTTGCAGATGATTGCCCTGTCCGTCATTCGCGTCTTTTTTGCACACGATGGAATGGTCTGGATAAGAGCGGCGGACAGATTGATGCAATCGACAGTGGCGAATTTTCCGGAAGTCTTATTATACTGCTGAATGAAGGCCTCGCTTTTGTGAAACGTAATATGAAAACGATGTGGAAAAAGACGGCTGATTCTCGGATTGAAATGCCGGATTACTGTGAACGCAGTGTTTTGGAAAGTCTGGTGAACGGACTTATACATCGCGACTATCTTGTAAATGGAAGTGAAGTTCATATTGACATGTATGATGACAGGCTGACGATTTATTCGCCAGGTGGGATGGCGGATGGAACGCAGATACAGGAATGGAATATAGACGACATTCCATCTACAAGACGAAATCCTATTCTTGCAGATATTTTTGGACGGCTTGGATACATGGAGCGACAAGGCAGCGGACTTGGAAAGATTATAGGTGCATATGAGAATGCGGCAAATTATGAGCCGGAACTGTCACCTAAGTTTTTCTCAAATCGGGTATGCTTTATTGTCACACTTTGGAATTTGAATTTTAAAGCTTCACAGGATGAAGCTTTAAATGAGGCAATAAATGAAGCTTTAAAACCGGAAGCATTAGATCTGATTGCTTTGATAAAGTCTGAACCAACTGTAACGCAAGCCACTATGATACAAACATTGGGGGTGTCCAGGAGTAAGGTGCAGCGAGTAATGAAAGCACTGACAAATGAGGGCTATATTAGACGTGAAGGTTCCAGGAAAAACGGACGTTGGGTAATATTAAAAGACATCTGATTAAGTTTTAGAAGGAGAAAAAGATATGTTATTTATTTGCTATCCAAAGTGTTCCACCTGTAAGAAAGCGCAGAAGTGGCTGGACGAGCATGGCATAAAATACGAAGAACGTCACATCGCTGAGGAGAATCCGTCTTATGAAGAGTTGAAGGACTGGCATTCGAAAAGTGGTCTTCCGCTTAAGAGGTTTTTCAATACCAGCGGGCTTCTTTATAAGGAAATGCAGTTGAGGGACAAGCTTCCTGCGATGAGTGAGGAAGATCAGCTAAAGCTGCTTGCCACCAACGGGATGTTGGTAAAGCGGCCATTGCTTATCGATGGTAACACTGTGCTTGTTGGATTCCGGGAAACTGAGTGGAATGATAAATTGAATCAACTTATCCCCGCGCAAAATTCTTTACAACTCCCATCCGCTGCATTATAATGCAACTGTCGGCGAAAGGCCGATATAAAAAATGATTTACAGACTGAGGAGAGTCCTGATGGGTATTAAGAGAAACCGTATAGTCGTCAAGGTGGGGACATCGACACTTACGAATGAGCTGGGAAAGAGCAATCTGAGAAAATTTGAGGATCTGGCGCTGATCCTGGCGGATATACAGAATATGGGAAATGAGATCGTGCTCGTCTCGTCCGGCGCGATTGCCGTGGGGGCGCAGAAGATGAACCTCCCGCAGAAGCCCACGGAGATGCGGATGAAGCAGGCCGCGGCCGCCGTCGGCCAGTGTGAGAACATGTTCCTGTACGATAAATTCTTCGGGTATTACAATAAGACTGTGGCGCAGATTCTGCTGAACGCCGACGACATCCGGGATGAAGAGAAGAAGGAGAATCTTGCCAATACTTTTGAAGCTTTGCTCGAGCAGGGAATCATTCCGATTGTCAATGAAAATGACTCTGTGAGCTACCGGGAGATCGAGTCCGACGACAAGCTTTTTGGTGACAACGACATGCTCTCCGCAGTGGTCGCTGTGCTGTGCAACGCGGACAAGCTCGTTATCCTGTCTGACATAGACGGATTCTTCGATAAGGACCCCAGATTATACAAGAACGCAGAGCTGATCAGCCGCGTGGAAAAGATCGATGAATCCACGTATGCGCTGGCGGGCGGCGCCGGCTCGAGAAGGGGAACCGGCGGTATGCGCACGAAACTGCAGGCGGCCGATATCGCGACCTCGCAGGGCATCGACGTGATCGTCACCAATGGCAAAACGCCCAGGGCGTTATATGATATCATCGACGGAAAGAAAGTCGGCACGCTATTTGTCGCACAGAGATGAGAGGGCATTTTCAGAGAGTTGCAGCATCTTCTCTTTCATTCCCTCAATGTCCAGCACTCCACAGGCGAATCCCTTTTTCACCAGCGATTCCGGCAGGTATTCGTCGTATTTATCGAAGATCGGCACCTCGCGGGGATAGACAAGGCTCATCGGATCGATGGGCTTTTTCAGTTCCTCCGCCAGAATTTTCCAGAATTCCTGCTCGGAGACCGTCATGACGAACTGCATGAAGTAAGGCCGGGAGGAATCCAGCCCTTTGATGCCCAGACGTTTGCCGCACCGGATCTTGAGAAAGCGCTCCAGGGCGAGGAAGGCATAGGTGCCCAGCCAGGGGAAGAGGCAGTACATGTTGCCGCCGAGGCAGATCAGGTTTTTGTCCTTCAGGCCTGCGTTTTCCGCGGCAGTGCGGGCGGTCTTCAGCCTCGCGACGGCATTTTTCATCAGATAAGGATAGGATTTCTCCTCACAGAGTACGCCCAGCATCCGTTCCAGGATGTGGGTATGAATATCGCCTGCGACCTCGCCGAAGTAGGCGGGGACTTTCCCCTTGATCATTTCACAGTAAACCATGTGCCGCTTGTGGTCGACTTCGTCCACCAGCCAGACATGACCGGCGATGGCGAGCTTCTCCCCGGCGGGCGGCGGCTTCACCACCGTGCCCAGCTCCTCGGAACCGGCGCGGACTGTGTATTCTTCATTTTCCTGAAATACTGCATAAAATTTATAATTGTTGATGACACGCTCTCCGGCAAGCCCCACGATCAGGCCGCCGCCCTCTGTCTGCTGGATATGATCTGTCTCCAGCAGATGGCGCAGCAATACCCGGAAATCCTCCTGCGATACGCGCTGAAAATAGCGGAGCGACAGAACGCGGGAGGCGAGCTGGGCGGGCGTCATCTCGCCGCAGGAGGCCAGTGTGCTCATGGTCTGGTGGTACAGAAGGCTGTAGGGCAGCGCATCCAGCCTCGGCGGCTCTACCCAGCGCTCCTCGAGATAGAGCTGCACCAGCGCGATGCCCTGAATCAGCTTCCAGGGAATCGTAACGGGCAGAAGAGCGCGCGCCTCCGGCGGCTCTTCGCGCATGACAAACCACATCTCCGGCGGCAGCTCACGCCGCCCGGTGCGCCCCAGGCGCTGCAGGAAAGCCGAGACGGTGAAGGGCGCGTCAATCTGGAAGGCCCGTTCCAGCCGGCCGATGTCGATACCGAGCTCCAGTGTGGCGGTCGTCACCGTGGTCTGGAACTGTTCCTCGTCCTTCATTACAGCCTCCGCCGTCTCGCGGTAGGATTCCGACAGATTTCCATGATGAATCAGGAAACGGTCCGGCTCATGTCGGGCCTCGCAGTATTGCCGCAGCGTCGTTGTGACCGCCTCGCATTCTTCCCGGGAATTGACGAAAACCAGGCATTTCTTGCCTCTGGTGTGTTCAAAGATATAGCCGATGCCGGGGTCCGCCTCCTTCGGGGCGGTGTCTGTCTTTGGCGCGAGCGCGTCGTCCACCGGCAGCATCGCTTCCGCAGGCTGATTGTGGATTTTCGTCGGCGCCCCGGGGTTGGTCGGTGGAAAAGTATAGAAATGCTCCATGGAGAGCCGCCACCTGACGCTGCCCTGCGGCAGCTTCGGGACGATGGTCCGGCGTCCCGTCCCGGCAGAGAGAAATTCGCAGGCGTCTTTCGGGTCGCCGATGGTCGCCGAGAGCCCGATGCGCCGGGGGTTTACGTCCGCCAGGCGGCAGAGCCGCTCGATCAGGCACAGCGTCTGTCCGCCACGGTCCCCGCGCATGAGGGAGTGCAGCTCATCGATCACGATAAAGCGCAGGTCGCCGAAGAGTTTTCCTATCGCAGAGTGCCTGCGCAGCAGCATGGCCTCCAGGCTCTCCGGTGTGATCTGCAGGATGCCGGAGGGATGCTTCATCATCTTATTTTTGTGGGAAGCCGACACGTCCCCGTGCCAGTGCCATACCGGAATATGCGCCTCCTGGCAGAGATCGTTCAGCCTGGCAAACTGGTCGTTGATCAGAGCCTTGAGCGGTCCGATGTAGATGGCTCCCACAGAAGAGGGCATCTCCTCCGTAAAGAGCGTGAGAATGGGGAAAAAGGCGGCCTCCGTCTTGCCCGATGCGGTGGAAGCTGTCAGCAGCAGATTTTCATCCGTATTGAAAATGACGTCTGCCGCGGCGGCCTGGACCGCCCGCAGATTTTCCCAGCCGTTCTGATAAATATAATCCTGGATGAAAGGCGCATAGCGGTCAAAGGTATTCATGCGCGCGCTGCCTCCTTATAATGTAAACTCCGCGTATTCTCCGAGCTCGTCGGCCGCCTGCTCCTCCAGCGGCGTCTTCGCGTAGGAGAAGTTTTCGGAACCCATGAGCTCCGCTACCTTCAGCTTCGGGTTCTGGTACAGAATATCCAGAAGCTCGATGAAGTCGCGGATGATCTCCCGCGGCGTGATGTGGGAGTCCGCACCCACGCGGCTGTATTCGATCTGGATGAAAGTCATGAGATCTTCCTGCGTGAGAGTCTGCTCGTAGCCAAAGAGCTGGGCATGAATGTCCGCCAGCTTCTCCACCAGGATCAGCATCTCTTCATTGGTCAGCGGTGAGAGCCTGATGATCGGCGCCAGCATATCGCGGGTATCTCCGCCGGAAAAACGCCCTTCCGTCAGCCGGGAGCGCAGGGCTTCGTAGCTGTAGATGCCCCTGCGGGTGTCCTCGATGCACTGCGGCGTGCCGCACATGATAATGCCGAAATACTTTGCCTTGCCCTGCAGGGTGTCGTTGTACATGGTCAGAATTTTCTCATAATTATATTGTCGGGTGATGGAGTTGGGGATCTTGTAGATGTTCACCAGCTCGTCAATCAGCACCAGCATCCCGGCATAGCCCGCATTTTTCAGGAAGGCGGCAAATATTTTGATATATTCATACCAGTCGTCATCGGTGATGATCACATTTACGCCCAGCTCCTGCTTCGCCTCGGTCTTCGTCGCGTACTCGCCGCGGAACCAGCGGACGACTTTGGCCTTCGTCTCCTCGTCGCCGTCCAGAAAGGCCTGATAATAGAGGGTCAGAAGCCGCGCGAAGTCAAAGCCGTGCACCAGTCCATTCAGATCGTTAATGACCGCGAAGATCTTCTGCTGCACCAGCCGGGTAAATTCTTCTGATGAGAAATCCAGTCCGGTTTCCATCGCCACCGAGCTCTGCACACCGTTGATCCACTTATCCAGCACCAGAGGCAGCGCGCCGCCCTCCGGGCGGGTCTTTGTGGACATATTCTGGATCAGCTCGCGGTAGGTGGCGAGCCCCTGTCCCTTCGTTCCCTGCAGGCGGCGCTCCGGCGAGAGGTCGGCGTCCACTACCACAAAGTTTTTGTCCATCACATAATTGCGGATCGTCTGCAGCAGAAAGCTCTTGCCGCTGCCGTATTTCCCGCAAATGAAGCGGAAGGTCGCCCCGCCGTCGGCGATGATCTCCACGTCGCGCAGCAGCGCGGTGATCTCCGGCTCACGCCCGACTGTGATATAGGGCAGGCCGATGCGCGGCACGACGCCGCCTTTTAAGGCGTTGATGAGGGTGTTCGCAATTCTCTTTGGAATCTTCAACTTGGTATCATTCCTTTCAGATCATCCAGGTAATCCTCCACGAGGATGGGAGTGTTGCCGTCAAATTCGATCACCGTGTCGGCGAATTCATCGTAGAGCTGCTCGTTGACCGCTTCTGCCAGAACGGAGGCCATCAGGTGCTTTTCCGAGAGAAAGCCCTGCAGATCTCCGCCGTACAGCAAAATCCGGGTAAAGAGCAGCTCGTCGCCGGAGAGGATACAGTCTGTCACGATATCCTTCTCTTCCTGTACCACGGGCGGCTCCGCCTCCACATAGCGCTCTTCCTCGGTCATGAGCCTCTGACCGACAGCGTCCGAGCTCCTGCGGATACCGGACAGTTTGCTTAAGTCAAACGCCACTTTTGGAACAGCCGATTTTTTCTGCTCCTCGATGGCTTCGGAAAGAAAGCGTACCATCGTTTTGGTCTCCGTGCCTGGTTTCAGTGTCGGCTTTACACCGTAAGCTTCTCTTATGAGACGGTCAGCTGCCCGGACAAAGACGCCCAGCGTCCGGTCACGCCGTGAGGAGAAATAGCCGCGTTCCAGACTCCACTGATCCCGCTCGCAGCGGTAACACTGGACAGGACTGACGCGGTACTCATAATGGTCGAATTTCTGGTGTCCGAAGAAGACGGCAGAGCGGAAAGGTGTATACCACAACCGCGCCGGATTGCCGAAGAGCTTCTGCGAATAGGGGCGCCCATAGCGTCCGGCATAGCGGGCGTTCAGTCTGCGGTATGCCCTGCAGAGTACCTGGGAAAGCTCATCCGGGTATTTCTTATAGGCCTTCGATTTCTCCAGATGATAGGAGGAGAGCCGCATAATGGCCGGAAACAGCGCTTCGTCTTCTGCAGAATCACAGTCGCGAAGGGCGATCAGAGCTTCATCAAAATCTGCGTTTACATAGTCTCTGACCAGCTCCACAGGGAGATTATAGTAGATGGCATAGTCCGCGATCCACTGTCTGGCATAGCGCTGAATATGTGGATCAAGGGTGCTGTAATGCTCATAAAACCACAATAGTGCGTCCAGTCCGTCCTCCTTTGTCTCCGAGCCGATCTGGTGCAGCAGTTCATAGAGATAGAGATAGGCATAGGACAGCGAAGTCTTTTCCAGCATTCCATGGCGCAGCCCGGTTCTCCAGGTAAAGTATCCCCGGAGTTCGGCCATGGACAGACTCTGATAGGTGGGAAAATAGTGCAGTACTTCCTGCGCGTAGGGGCAGTCATCCTCGAATCGCTCCATGTAGCGGGCCTGCAGGTAGAATATTTTGGCGTCGTTTCTTCGTGAAAAAGGCGAGCCGAAAGCAAGCTCCCGCATTTTCCGGTATTCTTTCGGCGGGAGACTCCTTGCCCGCTCCGGTGTAAGCCGGATGGGCTCGTCCTCATAGTAGTATTCGTGATTTTCTACCCATTTCATGCTACAAGTATAATAAAACTGGTAGTGGAAATCAAGCACTTGAAAAAATAGCACTCACCTCTTGACAGTGCTAACAATTCGTGCTATAGTTGCGCATAGAATCAAGTGAGCAAAAAGGAGGTGAAATACGTGGCGCAGGATCAGAGCAGGGATTGCGCTGCATTGATCAAACATATAGACATCAAGATGACAAAGTGTGCAAATGAACGTTTCAATTCGTATGGCGTTACATTCCGGCAGGTGCGTCTGCTGATGCTGCTTCACCAGATGGGCGCCGGAGACGTACTGTTGAAATCACTGGAAAAGTATTTGGAGGTCGCTCAGTCTACAGCGGCCGGTCTTGTTGTCCGGCTGGAAAAGAAAGGTCTGGTGCAGGGATGCGTTCCTGCCGATGATAAACGGCAGAAGATTGTCCGACTCACGGAGAAGGGAAAGGAGCTTTGTGTCGCACTCGAGGAAGATATGCGGGAGGGCGAAAGAATTCTGCTGGAGAGCCTGGACGAAGCGGAAAGGGAGCAGTTTTACAGTCTGCTTAAAAAAGTAAATGATTCGATGAAATGAATACCCGGTTTTCTAAGCGGGTGTTAATTTAAAACAAATCAAACGCATGCTGTTAAATATATGCTTTTGAAATAAAGAAAGGAAGGATTACTTACTATGTTAAAAACATTACTGAAAAGTGTGCGTCAATATAAAAAGGAATCTATATTGACGCCGCTTTTTGTGGCAATTGAAGTGGTATTTGAATGTCTGCTGCCGCTGATCATGGCAAGCCTGATCGACCAGATGACAGGCGAGGCGATCGGGCCGATCCTGCGGCTGGCTGTCATCCTGATCGTCATGGCGCTGTGCTCGCTGCTCTTCGGCGTACTCTCCGGCGCGATGGCCTCCACCGCGTCCTGCGGCTTTGCTAAAAATCTGCGGGAGGACCTGTTCTTTAAGATTCAGGATTTTTCTTTTGCGGATATTGACTATTTCTCGACGTCCTCGCTGGTGACGAGGATGACGACGGATGTGACGAACATCCAGAACGCGTACCAGATGATCATCCGTATCGCGGTCCGCACACCACTGATGCTTATATTTTCTCTGGTGATGAGCCTCTCGATCAATGTCCGGATGGCGCTCATTTTTCTCGCGCTGCTTCCGATCCTGGGCGTCGTCCTTTTTGGAATTGCGCTGCATGTGCATCCGATTTTCAAAAGGATTTTCAAAAAGTACGATGCGCTCAACAATTCCGTGCAGGAGAATGTCGCCGGGATCCGTGTGGTGAAATCCTTTGTGCGGGAAGATTATGAGAAGGAAAAGTTCGACAAGGCGGCGCGTGAGGTCTGTGACGACTTTACGAGAGTGGAGAAGATCCTCGCTCTTAACCGGCCGTTCATGATGTTCTGTATTTATGCCGCCTTCATGCTGATCAGCTTCTTCGGCGCAAACATCATCATCAATACGGCGGGTTCGAGCCTCACGACCGGACAGCTCTCCTCGCTGATCAACTATGGCGTACAGATTCTGTCTTCCATGATGATGCTCTCCATGGTGTTTGTTATGGTCAGTATGGCGATGGAATCCGGAAATCGTGTCGCGGAGGTGCTCACCTGGGGCAGTTCTCTGGAATCGCCGGAGAATGGACTGACGGAAGTGCCGGACGGAAGCATTGACTTCGATCATGTCTCCTTTCGCTATCATAAGGACAGCAAAAAAGCAGCCCTGTCGGATATCAGCCTGAACATCAAATCCGGGCAGACAGTGGGCATCATGGGAGGCACTGGCGCGTCCAAGACGACGCTGATCCAGCTCATCTCACGTCTTTACGATGTCAGCGAGGGCAGCGTAAAGGTCGGCGGACACGATGTCCGGGAATATGATCTGGAGACGTTGCGCGACGCGGTCTCCGTCGTCCTGCAGAAGAATGTGCTGTTTTCCGGTACGATTAAGGAAAATCTGCGCTGGGGCAATAAGGAAGCCACGGATGAAGAACTGGTGGAAGCGTGCCGGGCTGCGCAGGCGGAAGAATTCATTGAACAGCTGCCTGATCGCTATGACACGCGCATCGAGCGTGGCGGCACCAACGTCTCCGGTGGGCAGAAGCAGAGGCTCTGCATCGCGCGGGCGTTGCTGAAGAAACCGAAGATACTGATCCTCGATGACTCCACGTCCGCGGTCGATACGAAGACAGACGCCCTGATTCGCCGGGCGTTCCAGAATGAGATCCCGGATACGACGAAGATTATCATCGCACAGAGAGTCTCCTCCGTGCAGGATGCGGACATGATTCTCGTGCTGGATGATGGGAAGATCGTGGAGCAGGGAACTCACGAGGAGCTGCTGGCGCTGAATGGCATCTATAAAGAAGCGTATGAAACGCAGACTAAGAGTAAGGAGGCGGTCTGAAATGAGAGACAATAAATCCAGGAAACCGGGCAGTTTCAGCCGGCTGATTAAATATTTGTTTCACTATTATCCGGTGCAGCTGGTCGTCGTGATGGTCTGCATCGTGGTCAGCGCCGTCGCGTCTGTCATATCCACTGCATTCCTGCAGCGGCTGATCGACGAATGCATCACGCCGGGCATTACCAGCGGCATGGCGGCGGTCTGGGACAGACTGGTCTCCATTCTGATGATCATGGGAACCATCTATGTACTGGGTGTCGTGTCATCCTTTATTTATACGAGAATTATGGCAGGCGTCACACAGGGCACGCTGATGCACCTGCGAGAGGATATGTTTGATCGTATGGAGACGCTGCCGATCAAATATTTCGACACGCATGCGCACGGAGATATCATGAGTACTTATACAAATGATACGGATGCGCTGCGGCAGATGCTGGGGCAGAGCCTTCCGATGATCTTCCAGTCCGGCCTGACGATGATCGTGATTGTCATCATGATGCTGTACTACAGCCTCTGGCTGACGCTGGTCGTGTTCGCGTTCGCCATCCTGATGCTGTTTATCACAAGGAATTTCGGAGGCCTGAGTTCCAAGTATATGAGGGCGCAGCAGAAATCCCTGGCTGAGGAGGAAGGCTTTATCGAGGAGATCATGGACGGACAGAAGGTTGTGAAGGTGTTCAACCATGAGGAGGAGAGCAAAGCGGATTTCCTGAAGCTGAATGAGCAGCTCTTCGAGGATGGAAAAGCGGCGCATCTCTACGGCAACATCCTGATGCCGATCCTGAACAATGTGGGAAACCTTCTGTATGTGGTGCTGGCGCTCGTTGGGGCGCTGTTGATCTGGCTCGGTGTGACCAATATCGGTCTGGCGGGGACAGAAGCGATTTCCGCCGGTATCATCATCTCATTCCTGAGCATGTCGAGACAGTTCTCGCAGACGATCGGCCAGGTGTCCAACCAGGTGGCAATGATCGCCATGGCCATCGCGGGCGCAGGGCGTGTCTTTGCACTGATCGACGAGGAACCCGAGCAGGATAACGGCTATGTCACGCTCGTGAACGCGGAAAAGGATGAAGAAGGAAATCTGAGAGAGGCGGATCACACCACCGGTCTGTGGGCGTGGCGGCATCCGCATCAGGCGGACGGAACCGTGACTTATACGGAACTGAAAGGCGACATCCAGCTGGAGCATGTGGACTTCGGCTATAACCCGGATAAGATGGTGCTGCATGATATTTCCCTCTACGCGAAGCCGGGGCAGAAGATCGCCTTCGTCGGCGCGACCGGCGCCGGAAAGACGACGATCACCAATCTGATCAACCGTTTTTATGACATTGAGGACGGCAAGGTGCGCTATGACGGGATCAATATCAATAAGATCCGCAAGCCGGATCTGCGCCGCTCCCTGGGCATCGTGCTGCAGGACGTCAATCTCTTTACCGGCACGGTCATGGATAATATCCGCTATGGTCGGCTGGACGCCACGGACGAGGAGTGTATTGCGGCCGCGAAGCTGACGAATGCGGACAGCTTTATCTCGCGATTGCCGCAGGGCTATCAGACAGAGCTTGCCGGAAACGGCGCGAACCTCTCACAGGGACAGCGGCAGCTGCTTTCCATCGCGCGTGCGGCTGTCGCGAATCCGCCGTGTATGATCCTCGATGAGGCGACGAGCTCCATCGATACCCGGACAGAAGCCCTGGTGCAGGACGGCATGGACCACTTGATGGAGGGCAGGACGGTATTTGTCATCGCCCACCGACTGTCCACCGTGCGGAACAGCAAGGCGATCATGGTGCTCGACCATGGGCGCATCATCGAGCGCGGCGATCATGACGATCTGATCGCACAGAGGGGTACGTATTATCAGCTGTATACCGGTGCGTTTGAGTTGGAGTAAGCTTCAGCGTGAGGCAGTCAGAGGGTGCAGTTCGCCCGGAGGATATTCCTCCGGGCGAACTGTCTGTCAGGAATCCGGTGGCTCAGTCGATCTCGACCAGATTAATGTAAGCGTAGCAGGTTCCGGAGTGTCCGGTTTCAGAACCGCCGGTCGGCGAAGGCATAGTGGCATTGCCGGCGATCATCGTTGCCCTTTCAAAGACATATCCGGTCTCAGACAATGCACATCTGCTGTTTTCCGCAGCATTTTCCCAACTGTCGGCATTTTCATAGTAGCCGCTTATATAGCTTGAGCCGCCGCCACCGCCGCCGGCAATTTTAGCGCCGCCGCCATACCAGCCGCCGCCACCGCCTGCGGCAT
>JAJPXQ010000048.1:61547-78386 GCA_021205385.1 Lachnospiraceae bacterium
CCGCCGGCAATTTTAGCGCCGCCGCCATACCAGCCGCCGCCACCGCCTGCGGCATGGTTGGTGCCGGATTTCACCGGCAGTGCGCCGCCCTTGCCGAAAGAGCCTTTCAGTCCGGCCTGGGATTGTGTGGCGTACGATTTGGCCGTGGCGATTGCAGACCCGCTCGCGACCCCGCCGACGAGCGCACCGCCATATCCGCCGTTTGTATAGTTCGTGTAAGATCCCGCTCCGCCGCCGCCTGCAGCGACCGCAATACGGGAAGCGAGGCTGTCATAGTCATCCCAGTCGGAGCCTTTGACAGTCCGGATGTCAGTGGCGCCGCCTCCGGAACCGGAACAACCGCAGGCGGAAATACCGCCGCCATTGTAACCGGCTCCTCCGGTAGATCCGGAACCTCCCTGCAGGCCTGGTCCGCCGACGTAGACATACAGAAGTGTTCCCGCCGTCAGGTGAATCCTGCCTGACACATAAGCGCCTTTGCCGCCGGTCTTTCCGCCGGAACTTGCAGAGTTGCCTCCCTGGGCGCCCCATAACTGTACTTCATACCAGCCATCTACCGGCGCCAGAAACTCCTGTGCGTCTCCCGTGTAGGTATAGTCGGACTGATAATAAATTGCGTAGAATGTCACACTCTCTGTGATCTTGCCATAGTTCTCCAGGTTCGTTCCCGTTCCGTCAGCTCTGGTATTCCAGAGAACGTAATGGTAATTCTCTCTCGATCCGATGAGCGCGGTCGCCATCACCTGGTTGACATTATAAAGGATGCTGCCGGACGCTTCTTCTACAATTGCCAGTTCAGCTGCCGTGATGCCGCCGGCAATCTTTCCTTTGTTCGCATCGAAAGTCACATAAGTTTTCCAGTTTGCGTATAGCGTCAGGGTATCGATGCTTGTGTCTGCGCCGATGGCGTTCAGGGAGGTATAGGAGTCATACTGGATCCCTGTACCATCGTCTTTGGTATTCCAGCCGGCAAACACATATCCGTCGCCCATGCTGAGGAGCCCGCCGTTATCGGCATCCTTGTAGGTGCCGGATGTCACATAATTCGATGCGGTATCCTCATCGTAGCCAAACATCATGACATTCCGCGCTGACCCGTTCGCAAACGTCGATCCGTTCGCGTCAAAGTTGAGCTGAAACTTGTGGACAGGTTTCAAATCCACCGTGACACGGAAGGTATCTTTCAGTGTCTGCCCTTTTTCAGAGTAATAGCCTGTAACGACCACCGGCTCGTCCGAATTCATCCGGTTTGTCACGCAGGATGGAGAAAGTGTAATATTTGAAAAATTCAGCGTTCCCGCACTCAAAGAGATGGTTGAACCATCGTCATAGGTGACAATGATATCTCCGCCAAGGCCCGGGTCAAAGTCGGCTGCCGTGAAGGTATATGCGGTCAATGATTCACTGCTGATCGGATCACTTCCAGAATAGATAAGTTCTAAGGATACCGGGATTCTCATATTGATCCAGTTCGCGGCTCCGCCCGGTCCGTCGCCTCCTGGCGGCGGAGGAGTATTCGGCGGTGTGTTGTTGACGATAAGAGCAAGTTCGCTCTCATCGGATGTAAGTGTGATCGTGACGGTCTCTGTCTTATCATCGTAATGGATATTTTTGCTGTCGCATTTCACATCGGAAATGCCATACAGCGCATTCTCTGCCTCCGTGAGATAATACGTTCCCAGGGGAAGCTCCCGGAAGGAACAGGAAACCGTCGCTGTATCTTTGTTATCATCATCGATTACTACATTTCCGGAATATACTTTTCCGGTGTCTGCGCTCTTAAGCTGCATTACGAAGGTGAGCCTGTATTCGTTCCGCTCTTCTTCCGTCAGTGTTGATGGAAAGCAAATTTCATTCAGCGTCTTGTAGACGATGATCGTACCAAGAATATTTTTCAGGCCCAGATTCTGATTTTCTGCGGCTGTCTTCGTGATCCGGATCTCTTTAATCCACGCGGAACCGGCGAGCAGTTCATCCTGGTCTGTCAGAAATGTTTCTTCGGCCTCAGAATCAATCAGCGCTGCAGATGCGTCGCCGTTTCCGACCTGCTTTGCCGTGATTTCATATTGCTCCGGGATATAGTCAAAGACCAGGTAATAGGTGCCGGATGTGACTCCCTGAAACGAATAATTTCCGGTAGAATCCGTGAGAATCGGGGAGAACATATTTCCGTCTTTATCATAGGCACGGACCAGCCTTACCCCGTCGATGGTTCGATCCACATCGCCGCCATTGTTTTCGTCATAGAGCTTATACAGGGTAACGATAACGTCGTTTACTCCCGGCTCTGTCTCCAGCATCAGGCCATTGGCGTCCGTGTCTTCCCAGGCGGTTCCGGAGATATAGAGATTTGCCACCGTTGTGACAACTACCTCTGAATTGGACAGGCCATTTCCGGTGGTGACATAGGCCTGGTTGTGGTAGCAGTCATTTACCTGCTGGTCAGTCAGATCTGTGAGGTTCGCAGTCATCGTGAAACGGATGGATTCCTTCCAGAGAAGTCTGGTCGCAAATTTTACAGCGACGGCATCTGCCGGTACGCTGAATACGACCTTGCTTCCGTCTATGGAAGAACTTGCCTTCGTCCATTGAATATTTCCGGAACCTGCCGTTCCCAGCACTTTCTGTTCGTCCGCCTCACGAACCGCTGTATCTGTTGTGTAATAAAGTCCGGCCCGTTCGCTTTTCAGCCAGGAAAGAGTGGTCTCTGAGCCGCTGCTGTCCAGAATGACGCTCACATAGCAGAGCTTTCCGGAAAATGAGCTGCCCTCGTGGTTCGTGTCAGGGTCGATACGCCCGTCACCTGTATAAGGAAGAACATCGACCATCGAAAAGTCAGAAGCGTTTTCGTCCGGGTTTGTTGTTTCGTCAGTATTGGATACCTGTACATTCCAGACAATATCATCACCCATGGTGATGACTTCTGTATCTGTGGATTTCGTCACTTTGGGAAGCGGATTTTCTTCCACGTGAATCAGATAGCGGACGGTTCCGCGCCCTGTTTCGTCTTCCGCCGTGTTGTATGTCGCCTGTGCGGCGGCAAAATCCTCATCGTTGCAGTCGTACGAGGTGATAATCTCGCATTCGTGGTTCCAGATGACGGAACTTACGCCCTCGCCATATAATTGATCAGAATCCGTCATATAGGCTGATTTCTGCGTTACCTGTTCCGTCGTCGATGCGGATTTATTCAGGTTTCCGGTCATTCTGGATAAAATCACGGACACGGGTACCCATCCGCCATTTTCTGCATTGGTGACTTTCGTTCCGGATACGATTTTCACAAGTGCATCTTCAACTGTTTCATCTGCAGCATCGGCGGCTTCCGGGATTTGTGACGTGACGGTTACCCCGCCGCCAACTCTCATAAGCCCGGTGATTCCAGGTTCGTCTGCGGAATCAGACGCAGTAACGCCGTCCGTGCACACCCACCTGTAACTTACAATGTGCGGGTTTTCGCCTGTCAGGAGCGGCTCGTTCCCCTCATTGAAATCCAGAGTCTGTCCTTTCCGCAGCCGGGTGTCGGCGGCAGTTACTTCCAGCTGGAAGATATATGCCGTTGTCGTTTCCTTTACCGTGCAGCTTTTCTGAGAGCCATCGGCTGTCGAACCAGTACTGCTGTAGGCTGTCGAAGAATAAGGATATAAGGTTTTGGTGGCATCGTCGTCTGATGTCACATAGACATGTCCGATGGGAGAGCGAACCGTGTCCACCGGAGTAACTGTGCAGGTGATGGTGTATTCTCCGGAAATGGTGATATTGTCCTGCGTGAAGTTCCATGTGAGGTTGGCTTCTCCGCTTTCATTCACATAATATTCTGTGCCGTGCGGGATGGTCAGCGTGCCGACTGCAGTCCCGTTCGGGTCCGTTAATGTGTACAGAATATCTACAAATGCATTATTGATTCCGTTGGGTGTGTAGTTTGCCACCGCAGAAAGCGCATCGTTGGCTTCCAGATAAGCTGTTTTAGACAGATAAAGCTCCATCTCTGCCGTCTCTGCTGCTTCCTGAAGGGCGGAGTTGTCCGTATCCTCAGCCGCTGCCTTTTTTGCATCCTGCAGGGCCGCGACGGCGCCCAGATAGGCAGCATAGGCATTGTCGTTTTCTGTTTTCAGTTTTGAATACATTGGATCCGTATACCACAGGACTCCACTGTCGTCTGTGACAAGGTTCAGGAGTTCTGCAGTCTGTGGAGCATAGATTATGATGCTGTCACTGTTTATCGCATAGGTAACTTTCAGATCGACCACCGGGACGGGGTATTTTTCAATATAGCTGTTCCTGTTCGGATTTTTTCCGGTGTTTTCCGTCCATACCGGCAGGCTGGAATTGTTCGGCGTGGATGGATAAAAGGCTGTTGTATCTGGATTGTTGGTCGCGATCTTGTTCCCGCCAAACGTGGTTTTCGCATTGATTCCGACAACCAGAATCAGTTTGTAGCCATAATCGCCGGGTTCATATTTCCGGTCATCCTCCGTAATCATAGAGGTCCAGTATTTTACACAATCCTTATCATAGTTGGTGACGGCGTTTGCTTCGTAATCATAACCTGTGACTTTGATTGTGTTGCCGATGACTGTGCAGCTGACCTGGTCTGTGATGTCTTCCCACTCATATTCAACATAATCGCCATTTTCGTCATAGGTATACTGCTCGCCCCAACGGAATTCTGCGACATTTCCCTTTTCATCCATATCGGTCGGAATTCCTTTTTCATTCAGATTTGCCGGGACCCAGGGAACCTGGTAAACAGTGATTGCGGATTCATCGGTAATCTCAAAGGGATCTGTAATTTCTTCGGTGAAATAGGAAGAACCACTTGCATAGCCGCTTTCCGTCACGGATGCGGTTGCATCATTGCTGATCAGACCCGGTATGGAGCTGATGGATTTCACAATGCCGTCTCCGCTGCTCGTAAAGAAGGAATACTTTCCAAAATGATTTCCGGAATCCGCCCCATAAGAATAGGTGTAATTATAATAGCGTCCCGAGGTGCCGAGCGTTCCGTTTCTGGGGTAGTCGGATGCGCACAGGGACATGAAGACAGCGCTGACCATGTGTTCCGCATAGATTTTCCAGACTTCCGTGTCCGTCTCCGCCGGTACATCGTCGATATTCCCTGTCAGTAACGCAGTCTGCAGCGCATTGCAGTTCCCGTAATAGACATAAACCCCATAGATGGTTGTCCCGCCATCTTTTATTTTTCTTGCTGTGGTCAATGCGTCGTTGGCATGGGTCATGTCCGTTGCGCCGCCGTCTGTGATCAGGATAATATCCGTGGAAGCCGCGCGCGCGGAGTAGATCCAGTTGTTATACGCATAGGCAAGCGCGACATCCGTATAGGTACCCTGCAGAAGACAGGATGCATCGAAATGTGCCTTGCCGGTCAGAGCTGCAATATCATTGCTGCTTGTAGGCGCGAGGCCGTCCCATCCGTCCCGGTACATGATTTTTACCGTGTCATTGTTATAGCCCATGATGCCGACTACGTGGATCAGATGGTCCTGCATCTGCGCTTCTACATCCGAGGCCGGATCAACATCGGAGTACTCTCCGTTTTTTGCCGCAGCCATATATTTGTTGTTGATAGCAGCGGCATTTTTGAAGAAGGCGGCGGTTGCCGCGTTTGTATCCGCAATCCGGCTTCCGATATTCATTGTCAGGGACTGGTCGATGATAATGATGACATCCCGCCGCTCCGGCGCCAGGCGCGCCTCTGCCTCCGGCGCTGAAGCATCAAGATAAGCAGTTTCCATGTAGATGTCATAAGTGCTCTGGTTGTTAATGACTTCTTCGTTCTGAACCAGATATTTATCGAATTCCATATAGGCGGTTTCGTCCAGATGGGATTCTGCCTGGCTATCGTTCCCTGTGAGAACCAGTGCATATTCTGATGCTGAATTTGACGCGAGAAGTGGCACGCTGTCTTCTGCACTGACTTCTGTTTCCGTTACTTCCGCAGATTCTGTATCCACTTCCGTAAGTTCGATTGTTTCATCATCCGCGGATTCTGCTTCTTCGGTCGTGTCCGTGGCTTCAGAATTTTCACCATTTTCGGACTCTTCCGCGCCCGCGGTTTCTTCTGTTACAGGGTTCTCGTCATCCGTCGGCGATGCCTCTTCGGAAGAATTTTCCGTGGGTTCCTGCGCAGCCTCCTCTGCTGCGCTTTCTGAATCTGAGGCGCCCTCCGGGACCTCTTCTGTGTTATCAGTGACATCACTGCCGTCGATGACAGCGCCGTTTTCGGGCTCATCGGTCTCGGCCATTTCTTCGACAATCCCGGTGTCTGTGGATTCCGTTGCCAGCACGACGCCGGAGTCGCCGACGGTGAGAGACACAGCCAGCATAAGCGAAAGAATCCGTTTTATCCATTTCTTTTTCATATGTTTTTTAATCCTCCCAATGCTGCTTTCTTCCGGTGACAAAGGATATATATGAGCCCGATGGCGCTTACAGAAAAGATCCCGCCATAGAGAAAGATCGATATATTATCACCAGTCTGGCGGACGAGTGTCTGCTGCAGGGTGAATACAACGATTTTAGACACAAATTGTCCGGGAGTAATGATCTGGTCATTCTCATACGCTGACCAGATTCCATTTTCATCCACCTGGTATTCGTCGATGCTGACCTTTAATCGACCATCCCAATTGATTGTATTCGTCGACGTCACCTCTGCAGCCTCTACAGTAACGATAATGGAAAAGTCTTTATTCTGGACTTTTTCCGTCCATGTCGTCGGAAAGGTGACTCCTTCAATAAAGGTTACAGAATCTCCGGATTTCACCGGATATCCATAATAATACCAGCCGTCTTCCTGCTTTGTGCCCCAGTTTGCGCTGAAGGTGATGAGATCATCATCCAGCTGGCTTATCCCGTCTTCGCAGTCATATTCGATTTTTGCGCGGAGCCGCCCTTCTGCCGGCGCAATAAGTCCGGCAGCCTTTGCGGGCCGGGCAGGGAAGCAGCAGAGCAGTAGAACGAAAACGACAGCAAACATGAAAAATTTATTCCTTTTAAAAAACCGCATTCTCTCCTCCTGCATTGTTCTGGGTGAAGTATACCTCCCAGATGTTCGCGAGTTCCTCCGTTGTCAGGACTTCACTTTGCATGTCCGCCGTTGTCAGTCCGGTGATATTCTCTGCCTGAATCGCGTAAGCGAAGAGCGGGATTTCCAGTGTCTGCCCGTCAAGCTGTCCTTCCACGAGGTTGATCAGACGAATCGCGTCAAACAGAGAATCCGTGGTTTTTCCGACATCTATGACGTTTTCGCAGCCATACAGGCGGCGGCAGATAACGGCCTCTTTCTGCGTTGTTTTCTGTTTGTTTCCGTCCAGATAGACAGTTGAGATCAGATGCCAGCAATCGTTGACAGAATTGTATGTACCATCTGTGGTACGGAATGCAAGGAGCTCCCGATTCTCTTCAGGCTGCCGTCTTCCTGCTTCGTCTGTCACGATGACAGAAGCCATGGGGATGTCTACATGCAGAAAGGCGACGATCCGGTTCTTTCCGGAATTGTAAATCTGCGGATCTTTTGGGACTTCCTGCAGCGCGGTCAGATCTGTCGTCTCGTCAGAGCCATTGCCTGGGTAATCTGGTTCCAGAAGGTCGATGGAAACTTCGCCGATCGAAAATGTGTTAGTCACTGTTTTTGTGTTTGTCAGATATGCAAATGCGCCGCCCGCACAGGCAAGGCAGATGAAAAGGCACATCAATGCGAGCAGGGTAAATCTTTTTTCAGACATCCAGTAGTCCTCCTTTGTTTCCATAGTCTGCGAGGTTCAGCGCCAGGATGATGCAAACCAGGCTGAATACCGGCAACAGGAAAGGGGTCTTCAGCATCTGCAGGAAGTACCCCGCAAACGGTATGGAAAAGACATACAGGCCAAGAATCGATTCCTTCGGGACAGGAGTTCCGTCCGCGGTTTCGTTTGCGTCACCTTTGGTGATATAATTTCCCGTTGCCTCGTCCACACCTACAATCCGGTGAATAATCGCCGTCCCGTCGCTCAGCTCATAGGCGATCACACTTCCTGTCGTCGGCGTCATGTCCGTTGTAGAAATATATGCCAGGGAACCGGTTTTTACCGCCGGCTCCATGGAACCGGACAGTACCACGTAAGGGCTGTATCCGATGAGTTTCGGGAGCACCAGCGCTGCGGAGCCAAAGAGCGCGCTCCAGGTTACGATAAGCGTTATAATATGTAAAAATTTCTGTGCCGTCTGCATCGCCCCCTTACTGGTAATCTGCCAGATAATTCTCCCACGCCTCCGCATAGTCGCTGCCGAAATAGAAGGGGACAGATTCTTCATATGCATACAGATAATAAGAACGCATGTCGACCGGCTCGTCAAAGACCGTTTTCATATACTGAACCAGCGGAGTCGTGATGATCGGCGCAATATAGAAATTTGCGTCTTTGTAGTAATACTGCCCGTTCGATGCATCATAAGTGAGATCACTGGCGTACTCCTCCCAGTTTCCGGCTTCCAGAATGCCGGTATAGTAGTAGAAGCCGTCCGATGAATGATAGACCCAGCCATCCGGCAGGTGACGGCTGTATTCATCCGGCGAATAGTAATTGTTCTTGTCTGAGGAGAAAAATGTCTTCGATTCGATGTCGCTGTCAGAGAAAATCAGCTTTACGCGAATATATTCATCCACGTATCCGGTATTGGCCACCTGGATGAGTTTGGTATAGTCGATGGTATTCGTTTCGCTCGTCAGCTCCGGCAGTACGGACGGGTAATATTCAACCAGCGTGGACACGCTGTCCAGCGCAATCGTTGTATGGTTCAGAAGCGGTTCAGAAATATCCGTCTGATAGGCCAGCGCTCCCGGCACCTTCGCGATCACAAGGCACAGGATGAGGATTGCCGCGGAAATTCGTCTTTTCATATCAGCAGTCCTCCTTATAAACGGTCGGCATTCTGGTTAAAGAACACCTGATAGATGCTGGTGAGCTGTTCTCTGGTCAGTTCCCCTGACGTGTCCATTGCCGCTCCATTCTGACGAATCTCATCCGCCTGAATTGCATAAGCCTCGATTTTGATTGTTTCTGTCTCATTTGCCGATATGGTACGGCTGCCATACTTTTTGTTCTGGATTTTGTCAAACAGATTCGTCGTTATATCATTCTTGGCGAGCCGGACATGATAGCCAAAGATGTAGGTATAGCCTTTATTCTCTTCATTTGTTTCTTCGCAGGTAACAAACTCCCTGTCCAGATCTGTAAGCTCGATCCAGTTTTCGTCCCAATGGTTTGCATGGACGTCTGCGGAATCCTCTGTCTGTTTGAAGTAAAAAAGGTCAGCGTCCGCTGCCGCATGCCGTGTTCCGTCGTCCTCGATGACCACCAGCTCTTCGACCGGTGACGTGATCTTAAAGAACACGATGCAGTCGTTGGTCCCGGTGTTCTGGATCCGCGGATCTTTTGCTACCTCATCATAGGGCACCAGCAGTTCACTCTCATCCGGCACGCCGTTTTCATCTTCGTCCTTTGCCGGCCAGCCCGGCTCCCAGGCTTTGATATGGACATCGCCGACGGTTACTTTGTTGACAGACGTTTTTGCATTGGTCATATAGGCATAGATTCCGCCGGCAATCATCGCCGTGCCAAGAATCAGGGCGATACTCGCCGTAAGTCTCCATTTTCGCAAAATCAGGTACCTCCTCTCTTTCTTTTTTAATCCCAGTTTTCCCGCAGAATCTCGATCCCCTGTATCAGGAGCCTCATATCTGACCCGGATGCCCCATAACAGGTGGAAAGTGTCACGAGATTCGCGCTGCCGCAGATCGCATCCTTCACGCTGTTTTCGTCTGTCACATAGATGGCGAGGACGTGGTACATGATCCGCTCATGATCTTTTGTCCAGATGAAAAAATACGGGTATTCGTTCGCCTCAGGTTCCCGATACAGCTTTTTCAGCGAGCCAAACATAGATCCGTTCCGCATATTGTGCCCATGGATAAAAGTGTTGTACGCTGTAAAATCCGCTGCGGCATCAAATGGAAGGAACAGGCAGCCCGCGCTGTTCATCGAGCCGTCGAATGCAGTCTGCAGGTATTTGTTAATTTCCTCATAGCTTTCCTGTACGATCGGATGGTTCAGTTTCCCGTCTTCATAATAAATCCACGCGCAGAAGTCATCGTTCTCTTCCAGGAGCTCCTCCACGTCAAGGCTGATGTCGGGGAACGCCCCGGATGATTCCGTGAGCTGCACTTCCTGCTGTAAATCTTCATATATTTCCACTCCTTTGTTATATTCCCGCAGCGTTCGCAAGAAGAGAAAGCCGCTTATCAGAAGAAACGCTGTCAGGAAGGAAAGGGCCAGATGGCTTTTCTTATTCATCATTTTCGGCCTCGGATGCAGAGGAGAAGGAGAATCCGTCCAGCAGCCTGCCATAGATGCCATAGCCGCCTTCTGCGGCTCGTGTATCATACACGCTGCCAATCTGCTGTCCGATACCCCAATGTCCATGTTCCTTTACAAGCGGAACGAGAATTGTCTGGCTGCCTTCTGTGCCATTGATGCCGGCAATATCGATCTCCACGGTCAGAATGGCTGCCTGTTTGAAATCGGCATCCGGAACGCCGCTTATTTTATAGTGGTAATTCAGGTCTTCGAGATCTTCCTTTGTGTATTTGTAGCGGTTGGTGATTTTGAAAGAATATTCCCAGTCTTCCCCGAACAGGATTCCGATGGTTTCGATATAGTTCCGGATATCAGCGCCGACAAACTCCGGGATTTCCTCCTCTGAACTCACGCTGTCGATGGTGTCAGCGATCAGACGCTCATACAAAGAATCCGGAAACAGGGAGAGGATTGTATCAATGTCTCCTGCATAGCTCGCCTCGATGAATTCCTCTGTTTTCCGGGTTTGCTGCTGTCTGTTTTCCTGTGCCTGCCGGACCTGAATAAAGAGAAGGCAAAGAAAACAAAGCCCGATAAGGGTAAAAAAACAGTATTTACTTTTCAATTGTTGTCCTCCTTTGCGTTTTAAAAAGGGGTATTTGCAGGGATTAAGATCATATCCGTGGACATATAGATGTCCACCCTGCGTGTGAAAGATGCAGCGGCGAAGAACGCCGCGTGTTTGGTGTGTTCAGGATAACATGGAATCATGGAATAGACAAATAAATTTTTTATAAACTTGACAGAATGTGAAATTGGTCGTACAATGTACGCTATAAACGCAAAGGCGCATGGATGATTGCCATCCATGCGCCTTTTTCTGTGACAGAGAATCGAAAGTTTCCCTGCCGCGGCGTTTGGAAACCGGAAACTGAAGCACAAAAAGGAGGAAAGTTATGAAAAAGAAAATGTTCAGTATGTTTCTGGCACTGACCCTGGCTGTGGGAATGACGGCCTGCGGAAGCTCGAACTCTGGCTCTGAGACCACGGAGGCAGAGACGACAGAAGAGACCGGGGCAGCGAGTGAAGCCGAGGGCGATTTTGTCGGAACCATCACGCTTGGCATGATCGGACCGATGACCGGCAGCCTTGCCGTATATGGAACGCATGTTTCCAACGGCGTTCTGATGGCGGTTGATGAGATCAATGCGGCGGGCGGCGTCATGCTCAGCGACGGAGCCTATGAGCTGGCCGTTTCCTCGAAGGATGATCAGGGAGATTCTACCGAGTGCCTGAATGCCATGAATGCGCTGATTGCCGACGGCATCGAGCTTGTGATCGGTTCCGCGACTTCGGGCTGCACGTCCAGCATCACTTCGGTTGCGAATTCCGAGGGCGTTGTGCTGATCACCCCGTCCGGGACAGCGGACGCGCTGACGACGGAGATGGATTACGTATTCCGCGCCTGCTTCAAGGATTCCTTCCAGGGTGAGCTGGCGGCGCAGTACGCGGCGGATGAGGGCTACACGAAGGTTGGAATCGTGTACTGCTCGGCGGATACTTACTCCGCGGGACTCCGGGATTCCTTCTCAGCAGCCTGCGAGACGCTTGGCATTGAAGTCGTAGCAGAAGAGTCTGTGGCGACGATGACGGAGGTGGATTACACGAACCAGTTCAACAAGATGGTATCCGCGGGAGCGGAGCTGGTGTTCGTGCCGTTCTACTATGATGTGACCGGACCCTACCTGGTGCCGCAGGCGAGAAGCGCGGGCTTTGACGGTGTGCTGCTCGGCGCGGACGGCGTAGACAATACCGAGACCACGATCTCGGAGGGCACTGACCTTTCTGTTTACAACGATTTTCTGTTTGTGAACCATTATTCGACGGAGCTGGCTACCAGTGATGTGTCCGTGAGCTTTGTGGAGAATTATGAGGCGACTTACGGCGATACGCCGAACAACTTCGACGCGCTCGGTTATGACTGTGTGCTGATTCTCGCGCAGGCGATGGAGAGCTGCGGAGCATGCGACGCTGAGAGTGTACAGGCCGCGCTGGCGGATACGTCTGTAACTTATGAGGTCGCTACCGGCACCTTCTCCTTTGATGAGACCGGTACGCCGATCAAGACGGGTGTCCTGATGGGTTACGAGTACAATGAAGGCGATGAGGAAGTAACGAAGATCGCTGTCAAGACCCTGAGTGTGGAATAATATCATGGTTACCTTTATCCAGTTTGTCATAACGGGACTGCGCCTGGGGAGCGTATATGCGCTGATTGCTCTCGGCTACACGATGGTCTACGGTATCATCAAGCTGATCAACTTCGCGCATGGCGATTTCATCATGGTGGGCGGTTACTCGCTGTTCTTCCTGATCCCGGTCTTTATGGGACTGGGATTGCCGGGCTGGCTGGCGGTGGTGCCGGCGTGTATTATCTGCGCCTGTGTCGGTATGCTGGTGGAGCTGCTCGCCTATCGTCCGGTGCGAAAGAAGGGAAATAAGCTGACCAGCCTGATTACGGCCATTGCGATGAGCTTCGTGCTGGAAAATCTGGCACAGGCGATTCCGGCGATTGGTCCCGACCCGAAGATTCCCTATACGTTGTTCAGTGCCACGCTGTCTATTGGCGGCGTGGCCGTCAGCAGCGCGACGATCATCACGATTGTAGTCTCTGCTGTCATTATGGTGGCGCTCTATTTCTTCACGCAGAAGTCCCGCATCGGCCGCGCCATGCGCTGTGTTTCCGAGGATAAGGAGGCTGCGATCCTGATGGGCGTCAATGTCAACCATACGATTATCATCACCTTCGGCATCGGCGCGGGGCTCGCCGCTGTGGCAGCGCTGATGTACATCGCACAGTATCCGAAGGTCTTCACCACGATGGGTGCGACGCTCGGCATTTATGCCTTTGTCGCGGCAGTGCTCGGCGGCATCGGTTCTCTGCCGGGAGCCATGCTGGGCGGCCTTCTGATCGGCATGGTGCAGTCGCTTACAAACACCTATATCAGTTCGTCCATGTCGGACACTTTTGTCTATCTGGTTCTGATCGTGGTGCTCCTGATCCGCCCGGCTGGCGTGCTTGGAAAGAATGTAGGTGAGAAGGTATGAAAAAGAACGGTATTGGCAGACGTTATCTGATTAACTTTATCGCCACGGCGGTATTTTTCATCCTTGCGCTGGTGGTCTGTGGAAATGGCGGCAGCAGGATGAAGCTGAGCGTTGTCCCGTCCATCTGGCAGTGCTGCTACCTGATTATCATGGCCGCTTCGCTGAATCTGGTGCTCGGCTTCCTGGGACAGCTCTCCCTCGGGCACTGCGGTTTCATGGCGGTGGGGGCCTACAGTGCGGCGCTGATCTCACTTGCCTTCCAGAGGGCCGGATTCTATGAGGAAAAGTCCGGCGTCGCCTTTTTGCTTGTGCTGCTGCTCAGTATTGTGGCGGCGGGTGTTCTGGCCGCGCTTCTCGGGGTGCTCGTCGGTATCCCGGCGCTGCGCCTGAAGGGCGACTATCTGGCGATCATCACGCTGGGCTTTGGCATGATCATCGTCAATGTAATCAATAATATTCCGTTCTGTGGACAGCAGGGGCTCGGACAGGGTTCTGCGTCCTCCGCGCTCTACGCGACGGGGCTTGGATTCTCGAATGATGAAAAGGTGCAGTATCTCTGGGTGGCGCTCCTGGCAGTGATCCTCTGCCTGAGCCTGATGTTTATGTTTGTCCGTTCGAAGTATGGCAGGGCGATCCGCTCCATCCGGGACAATGAGATCGCCTCTGAGTCCTCCGGCGTCAACGTGAACTACTACAAGGTGCTGACTTTCACGGTATCCGCATTTTTCGCGGGCGTGACAGGCGCGCTCTACGCCTGCAGTAACGCGGCGCTTGCGACGACCTCCTTCGCGTTCACGAACGGTTCGATCCTGAATTCTGTGTTCATCGTCGTCATGGTGGTCGTGGGCGGCATGGGTTCCCTGACCGGCTCGGTCATCGCAGCGGTCGTGCTCTTCCTTCTGAACTACACGATCAAGAACGGCGCCTGGGTGGCGGCGCTGCCGGCATTCCTGCAGAATGTATTTACTTACCCGATGCTCGTGTACTCGATCGCGCTGATCATCGTCATCGTATTCCGGCCAAAGGGCATCATGGGAAGCAGCGAGTTTGCGCTGTGCGATATCCCGAAGTGGAAGGGCTGGCTGCAGCAGTATTTCGCTTCGCGAAAAGCGGGAAAGGAGGAGCTCCGGCATGAGTGAGGAGAAAAAACCGGTACTGGAGACCAGAGGGCTCGGCATTTCCTTCGGAGGTCTGCATGCGGTGAGCGATTTTAACATTTCCATCTGTTCCGGCGAGCTGGTCGGGCTGATCGGTCCGAACGGCGCGGGCAAGACGACGGTTTTCAATCTGCTGACCGGCGTGTATGTGCCGACAGAGGGGACGGTGCTGCTGAACGGCGTTCCGCTGAACGGGAAGAAAGTGCACCAGTTCGTGGCCGCCGGGGTCGCGCGGACTTTTCAGAACATTCGTCTTTTCGATGATATGACAGTCATTGAAAACGTAAAAGTTGCCTTCACAAAGGATATTAAATATGGCCTGCTCGACGCCTTCTTCCGCACGCCGCGTTTCTGGCGTGAGGAGGAGGCGATGACGAAGAAAGCCATGGAGCTTCTGGCAATCTGCGGTCTGGAGGATAAGGCGGATGTCCTGGCTTCCAGTCTCCCCTACGGGCAGCAGCGCAAGCTGGAGATCGCCCGCGCTCTGGCTACGGACATGAAGGTGCTGCTTCTCGACGAACCTGCCGCCGGTATGAATCCGACGGAGACCGCGGAGCTTCTGGCCTGCATCAATACGATCCGGGATTCCTTCGGCATCGCGATCCTGCTGATCGAGCATGATATGTCCCTGGTCATGAACGTCTGCGAGCGTATCCAGGTCATCGACTACGGCGTGACGATCGCGTCCGGACTTCCGGAGGAGATTGCGCAGAACCCAAAAGTCATTGCGGCTTATCTGGGCGAGTGAGGAGGGGAGAAAATGCTGGAAATCAAGGATTTACATGTACATTACGGAGCCATTTACGCGTTGAAGGGCATCTCCCTGACTGTCGACGACGGCGAGTTGGTCTCCCTGATCGGAGCCAACGGAGCAGGCAAGACCACGACGCTGCACACGATCTCCGGCCTTCTGACGGCATCCTCCGGCGAGGTGCTGCTGGACGGCGAAAATATTCAGAAGATACCGGCCAATACGATTATCCAGAAGGGAATGGCGCATGTGCCGGAGGGACGGCATGTCTTCGCGCGCATGACCGTGGAGGAAAATCTGCGGATGGGCGCCTACATTATCCGTGATCAGAAGCGGATTGCCGACAATCTGGAGAAGGTCTACGGACATTTTCCGCGGCTGAAAGAGCGTCGCAGGCAGCTGGCGGGAACACTCTCCGGCGGCGAGCAGCAGATGCTTGCTACGGGGCGTGCGCTGATGACCGACCCGAAGATTCTGCTGATGGATGAACCGTCCATGGGTCTGTCCCCGATCCTCGTGAAAGAGATCTTTTCCATTATCCAGACGCTGCATGAGAGCGGCATCACGATCCTGCTGGTCGAGCAGAACGCAAAGATGGCGCTGGGTGTGAGCGACCGCGCCTATGTGCTTGAGACAGGGAAGATTTCCATGGAAGGATCTGCGGCGGAGCTGGCGGCAGATGACCGGGTACGCAAAGCGTACCTCGGTGCGTAGGGTAAGGAGGATTCGCATATGGAACATTATATCATCACAATTGCGCGCGAGACCGGGAGCGGCGGACACAGCATCACACGCAAGCTCTCGGAGGCGCTGGAAATTCCCTACTACGACCGGGATCTGCTTCGCATTGCGTCGGATGTCAGCGGCATTCATGAGAGGTTGTTTGGACTGGCCGATGAGCGGATCGGGATGCGCGAGATGCTCTCCTCCGCTGAGAAGGTGTATACCGGGGAAGTGCTGCCGCCCGACAGCGACGACTACGTCTCGACGAAAAATCTGTTCAGCTTTCAGGCGAAGATCATCAAGGATCTGGCGGATAAGGAGAGCTGCATCATCCTGGGGCGCTGTGCGAACCGTCTGCTGATGGATCGCCCGAATGTGCTGAAGGTCTTCATTCATGCGTCATTGGGAGAACGGGTGGAGCGCATTTCCGCCAAAAACATGACCTGGTCGTCAAAGGAGGTTATGAAAAAGATCCGCACGGAGGACAAGCGGCGCGCGGCTTACTATTATTATTACACCGGAGAGGAGTGGCGGGACGCGGGGGAGTACGACCTCTCGCTCGACTCCGGAAAGCTGGGAGAGGACGGCTGCGTGGAATTTATCAAAAGGGCGCTGCCGCTGTTTCTGCAATAACGTCAGGATGGTTGGCAGATTTCGGGACACCTGTTCGCGCAGGTGTCTTTTTCACTTTATAGGAAACTTCGCCTGCGGCGAACTCTTGAAAAAAGCCCGCGCGGAGGCG
>JAJPXQ010000131.1 GCA_021205385.1 Lachnospiraceae bacterium
TAACTAATAAAATTTCCTTGATTTTAAGGGAAAAAACACTTGACTAAATAGGGAGAATGAACATTATGATGATTGCAATTGGAGCGGCTCTCGCCGTATTGACAGGTATTGGAGCAGGTATTGGCATCGGTCTGGCGACCTCGAAGGCCGTGGACGCCGTTGCAAGACAGCCGGAGGCCAGCGGAAAGATCACGAGTCTTCTGCTGCTTGGTTCCGCACTGGCTGAGGCGACCGCTATCTACGGCTTCGTCATCGGACTTCTGATCATCATCCTTCTGGGTTAAGAGAAAGGCGGAAGGCTGACATGTTAAGATTAGATATTAATCTGGTATTTACCATCATCAATCTGCTGATCTGGTATGTCCTGATCCGGAAATTTCTCTTTAAGCCGGTGAACAAGATCATCAGCCAGCGGGAGGCCGCGATCGGCGCGCGCTATGAGGAGGCGCAGAAGCTCTCCGACGAGGCGCAGGCCGCGAAGCAGGAATACGCGGATTTCCAGACCCGTATGGACGAGGAGAAGAGCCGCGTGATCGCGGAGGCGCAGGAGGAAGCCCGCGCCCAGTATAAGCAGATCGTGGCGGACGCGCACACAAGGGCGGACGAGATCGTGGAGGAGTCGCAGAAAGAGGCGAAGCTTCAGAAGGAGCTCATCATCGGCAAGGCACAGCAGGAGATCCGCGGTCTGATCCTTGACGCGGCGGAGCAGTCGCTTGGCTCTGCGCAGAACGATGGAGCCCTTTACGACCAATTTTTAGCAAAAGCAGGTGAGGCGTCTCATGCAGAATCGTAATACATATCTACCGTGCGTCCTCGAGTATGTGACGGAGCCGACGGACGCGCAGTTTCAGGGGATCGTCGATTTCCTGAAGCAGAAATATCCGGACCGCGAACCAGAGATCACAAAGAAGCAGAATCCGGAGCTCGGCAGCGGTTTTATTCTGCGCGTGGGAAGCGAAGCCTACGACCTGAGCGCCGCCGGACGGCGAAAGCTTCTGCGGGAAAAGATTGACGCGCTCGATCTGACAGATCCGGAGACGGCTTTCTCCCATAAGGAAGTGATCAGCATCCTGAAGGGTTCTCTTGACGATATTGAGATCGAGAGCCTGGAGATCGGCACAGTCAGCCGTGTAGGCGACGGAATCGCCTATATCAATGGCGTCGATCACGCAATGTACGGAGAGGTGCTGGTCTTCGAGAGTGGCCTTCGAGGCATGGTGCAGGATATCCGCGAAAATGAAATCGGCTGCATTCTCTTTGGAAAGGATTCTGAGATTTCGGAGGGCAGCAGCGTTTCCCGCACTGGCCGCATGGCCGGAGTTCCGGTCGGTGATGCCTATATCGGACGGGTAGTGAACGCGCTCGGCGCGCCGATCGACGGAAAAGGAGAGATCGAAGCCTCTGATTACCGCCCGGTGGAGCAGCCGGCTCCCGGCATTGTGGAGCGGCAGTCCGTGGATACGCCGCTGGAGACCGGTATCCTCTCAATCGATTCGATGTTTCCGATCGGACGCGGACAGCGTGAGCTCATCATCGGCGACCGCCAGACCGGCAAAACCTCGATTGCGACCGATACGATCCTGAACCAGAAGGGCAAGAAGGTCATCTGTATCTATGTAGCGATCGGCCAGAAGGCCTCAACCGTGTCCAAGCTCGTGCATACCTTTGAAAACGCCGGAGCCATGGATTACACGATCGTCGTCTCTTCGACGGCCAGTGATCCGGCCCCCTTACAGTATATCGCACCCTACGCCGGCACCGCGCTGGCGGAATACTTCATGCACCGCGGACAGGACGTGCTGATCGTCTATGACGACCTGTCAAAGCATGCGGTCGCCTACCGTTCCCTGTCGCTTTTGCTGGAGCGCTCACCGGGACGGGAAGCCTATCCGGGCGATGTCTTTTACCTGCATTCACGCCTTCTGGAGCGCGCGAGCCGCTTAAGCGATCGGCTTGGCGGCGGTTCGATCACGGCGCTGCCGATCATCGAGACGCAGGAGGGCGACGTTTCCGCCTACATTCCGACCAACGTGATCTCGATCACAGACGGACAGATTTTCCTTGAGAGCGACCTCTTCTTCGCCGGTATGCGGCCCGCGGTCAACGTCGGACTCTCGGTATCCCGTGTCGGCGGAGCGGCGCAGACGAAGGCCATGAAGAAGGCTGCCGGAAGTATTCGTATCGATCTCGCGCAGTATCGTGAGACGGAAGTCTTTACGCAGTTCAGCTCTGATCTTGACGCGGTCACGAAGGAACAGCTCGAATACGGTAAAAGGCTGATGGAGCTCTTAAAGCAGCCGCTCGGCGCGCCAATGTCGATGGCGGATCAGGTGATTACGCTGGTTGCGGCGACGAAAAAACTTTTCCTGGACGTTCCGGTGAAGGAAATCAAGTCCTTCCAGTCCGGCCTGCTGCAGTTCATGAATCAGAAGCATCCACAGATCACGCAGGAACTTGAGCAGACAAAGACGCTGGATGACGCGCTCGCGGAAAAGATTGTGGACGCGGTAAAGGAATATAAGAGTCAGGCGGTGAAGTGATATGGCTGGTTTACGGGAAATCCAGAGCCGGATCAAGAGCATTCAGGACACCAGAAAAATCACGAACGCCATGTACATGATCTCCTCCACCAAGCTGCGCAAAGCACGGCAGGAGCTGGAGAAGACGGAACCCTATTTTTATACGCTGCAGTCCGCGATCGACCGGATCTGGCGGCATGTGCCGGACATGGAGCATATCTATTTCGAACAGCCGGACGCGGCGCACACAAAGCTTGGTCTTTTGGTGGTCACGGGCGATAAAGGACTCGCCGGCGCCTACAATCACAACGTTCTGAAGCTCGCGCAGCAATTTCTCGACGAGGCGGAGAATGAGGTGCAGCTCTTTGTGGTCGGCGAGCTTGGACGGCAGTATTTTACGCGGCAGCATGTACCGATTATCGAAAATTTTCAGCACACCGTGCAGAATCCGACCTTCAGCCGCGCACGCTGGATCACGCATACTATGCTGGAGAAATTCTATGCGGATGAAATTGATGAACTGCATGTGATCTATACCCGTATGGAGAACGGTATGTCGAGCGTCGCGGAGGATAAGCAGCTCCTGCCGCTGAAAAAGCCGGAGGCGCTGCCTGTGCCGATGGAGGTCTATCAGGAGGAATTTCTGCTGGAGCCCTCCGCGGAGGAGCTTGTGGACACCATCGTGCCGAATTACATCGCCGGTTTTGTCTACGGTGCGCTCGTCGAGTCCTTCTGCAGCGAGCAGAACGCCCGCATGAGCGCGATGCGCGCGGCTACGGATAACGCGGATGAACTGCTGCATGACATGGGCATCATGTACAACCGGGCCAGACAGGCCGCGATCACGCAGGAAATCACGGAGGTGAGCAGCGGTGCGCGCGCGCTCAGAAATTCAAAAGTAAAGGAGAGGAATGTCTGATGAATACAGGAAAAATCATACAGGTATCAGGCCCTGTCGTTGACGTCATGTTCGAGACAGGCAGTCTCCCGCATATAAAGGAAGCGCTGCGTGTCCAGGTAAATGGACAGGAGCGCGTGATGGAAGTCGCTAAGCATATGGGAGGACGCGTGGTCCGCTGTATCATGCTCTCGGCCAGCGAGGGCCTTTGCCGCGACATGGAAGTGAGCGCCGACGGCAGCGGTATCAAAGTTCCGGTCGGCGAGCGGACGCTGGGGCGGCTGTTCAACGTGCTGGGACAGACCGTGGACGACGGTGAGGCGCTGCCGGACGGAGAGTCCTGGAGCATCCACCGCGATCCGCCATCCTTCGAAAATCAGAGCCCGGTTGTCGAGATCCTCGAGACCGGCATCAAGGTGATCGATCTTCTGGCTCCCTACGCCAAGGGCGGCAAGATCGGCCTCTTCGGCGGCGCCGGCGTCGGCAAGACCGTGCTGATCCAGGAGTTGATTCAGAATATCGCGACGGAGCACGGCGGCTACTCGATCTTCACCGGCGTGGGAGAGCGCTCCCGCGAGGGTAACGATCTCTGGAGTGAGATGAAGGCTTCCGGCGTGCTGGAGAAGACCGCGCTGGTCTTCGGGCAGATGAACGAGCCGCCCGGGGCGCGTATGCGCGTGGCGGAGACCGGCCTTACGATGGCCGAGTATTTCCGTGACGAGATGAATCAGAACGTGCTGCTCTTTATCGACAATATTTTCCGTTTTGTGCAGGCCGGTTCCGAGGTCTCCGCGCTGCTCGGGCGCATGCCCTCAGCGGTGGGTTACCAGCCGACGCTGGCCACCGAGATGGGAGAGCTGCAGGAGCGCATTACCTCCACGAAGAACGGTTCCGTCACCTCTGTGCAGGCGGTCTACGTGCCGGCCGACGACCTGACAGACCCGGCCCCGGCGACGACTTTCGCGCATCTGGACGCGACCACCGTGCTCTCGCGTAAGATTGTTGAGCAGGGCATCTACCCGGCTGTCGACCCGCTGGAGTCCACCTCCCGCATCCTCGAGCCGGACGTCGTGGGAGAGGAACACTACGAGACTGCCAGAAAAGTACAGGAAATGCTTCAGAAATATAAGGAGCTGCAGGATATTATCGCGATCCTCGGCATGGAAGAATTGTCAGAAGAGGATAAGCTGACCGTCAATCGCGCCAGAAAGATACAGCGCTTCCTTTCGCAGCCCTTCCACGTGGCGGAGAATTTCACCGGCGTCAAGGGAACCTACGTCCCGCTGAAAGACACGATCAAAGGCTTCCGCGCGATCATCGACGGCGAGATGGACGACTATCCGGAGGCGGCATTCTTCAATGTGGGCACGATCGAGGAAGTCAAGGCAAAAGCGGAACTTCTCACGAAAAGCACAGCTGTTCAGGCGGGGTGATGAATGATGGCAACCTTTCATCTGAAAATTGTGAGCATCAACGGCGTCTTCTACAACGCACAGTGCAACTGTCTCGTTATCCCCGCCATTGACGGGGAGCGCGCGGTCATGGCGCACCACGAGGAGATGGTCATCGCCGTCAAATCCGGCACCATGCGCCTGCAGAGCGAGAAGGGCGGAGAGTGGCACGAGGCGGTCGTCGGGCAGGGTTTCTGCCAGATCGCCAACAACCGTGTGACGCTGCTCGTCGATACCGTCGAGCGCCCCGAGGAGGTGGACGCGAACCGCGCCCGCGAGGCGCTTGAGCGCGCGCAGGAGCGCCTGCGGCAGCAGCAGAGCATCAAGGAATACTACATGACTCAGTCGGCCATGGCCAGGGCGCTGGTGCGGCTGAAGGAGACAGAGAAGTTTACACACTGATAAGAAGATACGGTTTTATTCAAGATTCAGAGCGTACGCGTTTCGATATTTTCTGATTTTCCGTTCGCTCCCTGCCTGGTATGAAATATACATCGACCAGGCAGTTTTCTTTTCTATCCGGGGATCCGTCAGGCGTATGATTTCGATCACGCCGCCGGAAAGCTCATGAGTGTGCAGGTAACTCTCGAGGGCAGAGCAGTAAGCCTCTGCATATTTTCTCCGTTCCCGAACCTCCTTCTCCGCGCTCTGCACCTGTGCCGCGACGGCGGCGTTATGCGCGTCCGTCGCTCCCATGAGTACAATGTCACGGACGCTGCCCATGGTCTGGTAATTGATTTCTCTGGCATAACCCAGTTTTATGGAAAATAATACGCCGTCCCGCTCGACAAAGGCGATCGACTTTGACAGATTGCACATCTCATTCCGGTAAACCGCGAGCGCGATACAGACGACCCAGATCCCGATCAGGTAGATTGCCAGAATCGGCGCCGGACAGTCCGCAAAAATGAGTCCAAACATTCCGACAAAGAAGAGCAGCAGCGTCACCACCGTATAAACGGCGAAAGCCAGATGCGGACTGCGCTCCCATAGCTGGTCGCCTTTTTTGTATTCTTTTAAATATACGCGACAGGGTACTTCGTTCATTGTGGCACCGTCCTCTCCTCAGCAGCATGCAGCACCGTTCCCTCTGTGACGGGATAGACTGCGTAATCCGTGTTTTTTCTGTAGATTCTCGAAGCCATAAAAAACCATACAATCCCTATGCCCGCAAACAATATCGCGCCAATGATATTCATATCGCCACCTCAGTCTGTTTTTAGTATACGATGATTAAAACAAAAACTCAAATTTTTGTTATATGCTTTCCCAACTGCCAATTTTGCGGAAGATAATCCTTTAACTTAAAAATATTGACTTTTAACTTTTGAAAAGATATAATTCAATAAATCGAGTGAAAAG
>JAJPXQ010000020.1 GCA_021205385.1 Lachnospiraceae bacterium
AAATTTTTAAGTTGTAAAGAGATCACAAGGAGTATAAAGCAATGAATATTCAGGTACGGTATTATTCCAAAGGCGGAAATACAAAAAAGCTAGCCGATTGCATCGCCAGGACAACCGAAGTACAGGCGCAGGCTATCGGCAATGGCGCTACGGAGGAGGCCGACATTCTTTTCCTGGGTGCCTCCATTTACTGGGGCGGTATCGACGGCAGGGTAAAATCCTACATGGAGCAACTTGACCCCGGTAAGGTCAGGGAGGTTGTCGTATTTTCCACCTCTGCTCTCGCACAGCGGGCATTTCCAGCCATGCAGAAATGCCTGGAAAAGAAAGAAATACGGGTGGCGGGTGAAAGCTTCTATTGCCGGGGCGAATTTGCGGCTCTGCACAAAGGCCGTCCCAATCAGGAAGACCTGGAGGCCGCCGCGCAGTTTACCAGGGGTATTCTGCGCACAAGAAGCTGATAACCAGAGCCACGAGCATCACAGGGACGTTACTTAATTTATGGATTATCTGGTCAGCATACTTGTCAGAGTCTTTGTCTTTTTATCCCGCTTTGCCCCGGTTTTGTCCAGGCTCGGCTTACTGGAGTATAAGGACTTTGGCGACGCAGAGAACGAATCAAAATTACATATCCTGCTGGCAGGCTACAACGGAGCCGGAAATACCGGCGCGGATGTGCGGGCAGCCGAGATCGTAAGGCAGCTTCAGGAGCGCCTTGGCAAGGACAAGGTACAGATTTCTGTCATGACCTTGAGTGAAGAAAATCTCTGGGGCTGCTTTGCTCCCGACACCCGGCTGATACACTTCAGCCCCATTTTTTTCGTAGATGTATTTAAGGCCTGCTGCGCCAGTCAGGCGGTCATACTGTGCGAGGGTTCCACGCTCAAAAGCAAGTTTGCCAACGCTCTTACCCTGTATTTCTGCGAGGCGGCCGGCATTATGAAAACCCAGCGTAAACCCTGTATCGCTTACGGTTCAGAGGCCGGTGAGATGGATGCGTTTCTGGAACGCACCGTGAGAAAGCTCTGCGCTGATACTTATTTTATTGCCAGAACCCAAAACTCACTGGATCGCATTCACCAGCTGGGTCTTCGGGGACATCTCGGAACCGACGCTGCCTGGAGATTCGACAGCTCTGCTTCTTCGAAGTGGGCCGCGGAGCAGCTACGGAAGTCCGGCTGGGATGGCGTCTCGCCGCTTTTAGGCATCGCGCCGATCAATCCCTTCTGGTGGCCTGTAAAGCCTTCCATCGTAAAATGGATAAGAGCTAAAATTACCGGAGACCACTCCCTGCAGTTTCAGCTATGGTATTTTTTCAGCTGGTCAAAAAGCCGAAAACAGCTATTTGATCATTACCTGAATGCCATTGCTTCATCGGTAAAGAGATTTGCCGCAAAGTACCCCTGTCATGTGGTGATCCTTGGCATGGAGCGTCTGGATGCGGATGCGTGCAGGAAGCTTCAGGAAAAGCTTGTCATGCCGGTATCCACTTTTCTGTCCTCAGATCATGACTGTCGTGAGATGGCCGCTGTATTGAGACAGCTTTCTATGCTGGTCACTTCAAGATATCATGCAGAAGTACTTTCCATGGACGCGCAGGTTCCTGCTATTGCGATTTCCATGGATGAGCGGCTGGACAATCTCATGCATGAAATGAACCTGTGCGAGCATCAGCTGCTGCATGCAGATGATATGGATCTGGCTTCGGAGCTTATGCGTGCCATGGATTATGTGTATTCTCATCTTCAACAGGTAAAGGAGAAAACAGGATGTCAGCTCGTACGTTATCAGGATGCGCTGGACGAGATGGGGGATTTTTTGATTTCGTGGCTGTTTCCACATGGAAGCCCTGCCTGATATGGAATATACGGAGGAACTGCTGATGCACAAGATACTTCTCACCGGTATCACCGGATTTCTGGGAACGGAGATTGCTTCTGAGATCATGCGAACAGGCGAGGATACCATTTACGGCCTCATAAGAGCCGAATCACTTTCGGGGGCCGTCAGTACCCTCTCTGCTCTCTGGTACGGAAGGCCAGAGCTGACAGACAATCTGGGCAGCCGCATTATCCCTGTCCTGGGCGACATTACCGAAGAAAATCTCGGCCTTTCTGACGAGGACCAGCGCCTGCTGATTCGTGACACGGACTACGTCATTCACACGGCTGCCCTTATCGGTATCCGGCACAGTCGTGAGGAATTCTGGCGTGTAAATGTGGACGGCACAGCGCACGTTCTGGATTTTACCAGGCGCATCCAGTCTGACCACCCGCTGAAGCGCTTTTCTCACGTATCCACCGCCTACGTGGCTGGAAACAGAAAAGGCCGCATCACGGAGGATTCCCTGGAAGATTCCGGCTTTTCCAGCCTGTACGAGGAGAGCAAATTCGAGGGGGAGCGCCTTGTCATGCAGGCGGCGGGACAGCTCCCTGTCTCCGTCTTTCGCCCCGGTCAGATCGTGGGCGATTCCAGAACCGGATATGTCAAGAATTTCAACACGCTCTACTATCCGCTGAAACTGTATCTGAAGCGGCAAATGCGTATTTTCCCGATTCGGAAATCTATGCGCGTCAATCTAGTGCCGGTGGACTATGTTGCAAAGTCCATCGTCCATATCATGCAGGAAGAGGAGGCTGCCGGGAAAACCTTTCATCTGACCGCCCCGTCTTCCGCACAGCCAACCGTGGCGGAGCTGATCAGCGCCATGCAGGACTGGGCAGAGAAAAACCTCTCCCTGCACCTGCCAAAAGCGGTGTTTCTCCCTCTCCCATTCCTGGACAGGGCGGGAGCCTCCCATAATATGTCCGCGCACAAATCCGGAAAAAAGAGTGTCCTGACAAACATGCTCTCCCTGGCTCCTTATTTTACAGAGAACCGGACCTACGATACGACAAATACGGAAAGCTTTATGGGACCGTATCATCTGGACTGGCGTGAATATCTGCCACGGCTTCTTGACTATGCCACCGACAAAAATTTTCTGGATCACAACGGCCGGACGGTTCACGAGCAGGTGCGCTTCTGCCTGAACAGGAAGTCTGCGTCCATTTCCTATTACGATGTGGCGGAGGGCGGCATGCGGGAAAGCAGCGCTTCCTCTGTCTCCGAGCGCATCGACAGTGTGCTCCGCTCGCTCCAGGTCATGGGAATCGGCCCCGGCAGCAGAGTCGCCATCAGCGGCATCAACAGCGTCGCATACTTTGTCCTGGATATCTCCATCGGCCTGTCGGGCGCGGCCAGTGTGCCGCTCTATTATACGACACCTGCGGGTGAGCTGGACGAGCTGCTACGAAAAAGCGAAGCCGACTGCTTCTTCATCGGCGACACCCGCATTTTATCCCATGTGAGCCAGTTGCACTTTGGCGGAAGCATGATCTCCTTTACGGAGAATGCTCCTCTTCCGGAAGATACCCGCCTGATGTCGTGGGAAAATTTCCTCGCCCTCGGAAAAACGCAGGAAATCACGCCGATCCACGTCTCCTACCAGGATATAGCCACGATCCGCTACACCTCCGGTACGACGGGCAACTCCAAAGAGGTGATTTTTACACACGGCCAGCTGCGATGGATGGCGGAGACGATGGCTTCCCTGCTGAGCTTCCGAAGCCGCAGCGAGAGTACGACCTATCTGTCCTTCCTTCCGCTGAGCCATGTAGTGGAGGGAATCCTGGGAATGTATACACCCTACTATCTGAGTGCGCCGCTCTCGCTCTACTTTCTCAATGATTTCGACCGGCTGGCTACGACGCTGCCCAAAGTACGGCCGACCATTTTCTTCTCCGTCCCCCGGTTTTATGAGAAAATCTGGGATCAGCTGGCTCAGAACCGGGTGGGGCAATCGTATCTTTCGAGCGAAAGCGATTTATGGAAGAGGCTTCTGCGACCGATCCTGAAAAAAACACTATTGAAAAAAGCCGGACTGGATCGCTGCGACCAGCTCATCGTGGGCTCCGCTCCGGTCAGCCGGAAGCTCCTCGAGGATTTCCGGGAGCTTGGCATTGAGATTCACAATGCCTACGGGCTGACCGAAGCACCCCTCATCACGCTGAACCGGCCCGGTGCAAACGATCTCACGACGGTCGGGCCGCCGCTGCCGGACACCGACGTGACACTGGCGGATGACGGAGAAATTCTGGTAGCGGGTCCGCAGGTCGCCATGGCATATGACGGACGAACGGACGCCTGCTTACATACAGGGGACTTAGGGGAAATCACCGCGGACGGCCACCTTCGCATCATCGGACGGAAGAAGGAAATCCTGATCAACTCCTACGGAAAGAATATCAACCTGCAAAAGGTGGAAACGCTTTTAAGAGATATTCCCGGCATCAGCGAGGCCTTGCTGGTGGGAGAAAAACGGCCCTACTGTGTCGCACTGCTCTGGCCGGAAGAAGAGCAGCCCATACCGGACGAGAGGACGCTGACTTCGGCCGTCCTGTCCGTCAACGAGCATCTCTCCCATCCGGAACAGATCAAACGCTATGCCCTGATGTCCAGCCCGCTGAAGATATCCACCGGGGAACTGACCCCAAACCTGAAGCTGCGGCGAAATCAGATCGAGGAGCTTCATCAGGAAACCATTGACGGCCTGTATACACCCGGGCTCACCGCGGCAGGCAGCGTCTATTTGACAGGAGCATTGCCATGAATCGACTGATCTATCACATCTTATCCGGCGCGTCTGGGGTGCGTCTGGGAATCCGGATTCTGACACGGCAGACCGCCAGAGCTTTCGATGTGGACGCACCGAAGATCATGGGGCGTTCTGCTGAAGAAAACTTAAGAGCCTACGCACGGTTTACGGCAAACGCATCCACGCGCGCACTGCGAAGCGGACAGGATATAAAAGTGCTGCGGCGAAAGCTGTACCGCATGGCCTATGGCCTGGGAAGCGGCCTCCGCCGCTGGATGCGGCCGCAGAACGAACAGGAGTGCCTTGCCATCGTCACGCTGCTCTACCGCAACATCGGCATTCAGATAAGTGAAGAGACTCCGGGAACATTCCTGGTTTCCAGATGCTATTTCAGCGCTTTTTATACGCCGGAGCTCTGTTCCCTTATCTCTGCCATAGATCAGGGCATCTTTGCAGGCATTTATCGGGGCGGAAAGCTGACATTTCGTCAGCGTATCACGGAGGGACAGGATACATGCAGGGCGACCCTGCGCAGGGTCAGAAAGGACAGGCTGTTGTGATGAAAAAAGCAATCGTGATAGGTTCAGGCGCCGGAGGCGCCATGATGGCCAGAGAGCTGCAGGGACATTTTCAGGTGACGGTACTGGAAGCCGGCGGGGAATTTCAGGCTTTCTCCCTCAACATGAAGAAGCTCGCCGGCCTCCGAAGGACCGGACTGTTTCTGGACGAGCGCATGATTTCCCTTCTGTTCCCTGCCATGCGGGTGCAGAAAGCTGCCTCCGGCATGGTGCTGGTGCACGGCAGGTGCACAGGAGGCACTACGACCCTCGCCACCGGCAGCGCACCGCGATGCGACCAGGGTCTGAAAAAGCTGGGCATCGACCTGGATCTGGAATTTGCTGAACTCTCGCGGGAAATCACGCTGTCTACAGACCACCGTGCATACTGGTCGTCTCTGACCAGCTCCCTTTTTGACGCCTGCCTGCGGCTGGGCTTTGATCCTGCTCCTACGGCGAAGCTGGTGGACTTTAGCCGCTGTACCCGCTGCGGCCACTGCGTGCTGGGCTGCCCCACGGGAGCCAAATGGGACAGCCGCAGGCTACTGTCTGAGAGCATTGCCAGGGGAGCCACGCTGAAAACGAACTGTCAGGTGACCAGGCTTGGCATAGACCATAACACGCAAACCGTCCATACTGTCTATACAAGAGAAAACGGAAGGCTGCAAAAGTACAGCGCCGATCTGGTCGTTCTGGCCGCCGGTGGGCTGGGAACCCCCGTGGTCCTGCAGCACTCCGGAATCAGCTGTGAAAACACGCTCTTCGTCGATCCTGTACTCTGCGTGGCCGCGCCATATAAGGGCGCAGGGCAGGACCGCCATATCCCCATGCCCTTCCTCATGCAGCGGGACGGCTATATGCTCTCGCCTTACATGGATTACCTCAGCTTCTTTTTCAATAAATCCTGGCGTCACGCCTCCGGCGATATCCTCAGTATGATGATCAAACTTTCGGACGCCGGTTTTGGCGCCAGCCACGATAAAAAGCCGGAGAAGGAACTGACCATTCGCGACCAGGAACGGCTGCAGGCCGGTGTGGCTGACTGTAAGGCAATCCTTGGGCAGATGGGCGTCGCTGAGAAGGACATATTCCTGGGAACCATCAATGCCGGGCACCCCGGCGGGATGCTGCCGCTGACTTCCGAAGAGGCAGAGACCTTTCACAATCCCCGTCTGCCGCAGAATCTGTATATCGCCGACGCCACGCTGCTGCCGGAGTCGATGGGCAATCCCCCGATCTGGACACTGCTGGCCCTGGCGAAGCGTATCGCTAAAGTATGCACGGCAACAATGGCCTGAAAGCGCGGGGATACAAGGAGCACCGACAACGCAAAGGAAGAACTTCATGCAGGACAGACGTCATAACGAATCTCTGGAAGACTATCTGGAAGGAATCTTCATCGTCAATCAGCAAAAAGGCTCCTGCCGCTCGGTGGATCTGGCGGAGGAGCTCGGGTACACGAAAGCCAGCGTCAGCATCGCTGTGTCGAAAATGAAGACGGACGATCTGGTCCGGGTAGGCCATGCAGGGAAGCTGGAATTGACAGAGAAAGGAAGAAAAATAGCAGAATATACCTTTCAAAAGCACACACTGCTCAAGAAGCTGCTGTGCGATATCGGCGTGGAGGAACCGCAGGCTGAGATTGAGGCCTGCCAGATCGAGCACATCATCAGCGACGACACCTTTCAGAAATTGATCGCGGCTACAAGTTAAATCCTCCTGCATCAATCCATGCGACACATCCCCGTCATTGTCGCTTGATTATTTCCCTGTCACACGGTACAATAATTCCATGCAACATATGTCGCGAAAATTATCAAACAAAGAGGCGGAGGCAAAGGATGGCAAATAAAACTATCATTTACTACTATTCCGGCACCGGAAACAGTCTTTCCGTGGCAAAGCACGTCGGAAGGCGGCTTGGGAATACAGACATTCAATCTATCTACTCGCTGCGGGAGCATGCGGAAGTTCCTGCAGAATATACAAGGATCGGTATTGTGACCGCCACCTGGTTTGTGCGTCCACCGAGAATCGTGAAGGAAGTCTGTGAAAAGCTCTGCTTCTCAAGAAAACAGAAGGTCTTTATCATCGCGACCTGCGGCGGCTACGATGGCTACGTCTGCATCGACCTGAAAGCAATTCTACAACCGAATACAGATTTTCCCGTTCAGACCTTTATGCTGCCTATGCCGCCCAATCATATCGTCGGCTTCTCCCCGCTGCCCGACTGGGCCGTGAGGCTCTATCTGCGCCATGAGGCGAAAGCCAGCCGCAGAATCGCCCGCCAGATCCGGTCCGGCAGACCCACGAAAGATCGAAAAGGCATCAACCGCCGGGCGCTGGCGTGGGTGTCCAGAAACTTTAACCTGCTGCTGGGCGTGGATCGCGATTCCGTGGAGGGCGGTTTCTACACAACGGACGCCTGCACGAAATGCGGCATCTGCGAAAAGCTCTGCAAAAACGGGAATATTCGTCTGACCGAAGACGGCGTTGTCTGGGGGCATGACTGCCAGCAGTGCATGGCCTGCATCATGTGGTGTCCGAACAGGGCGATCCGGCATCCCAACGTCCCGGAGCGGCGCAGGCGCTACCACAACCCGAATATTACGCTGAAAGAAATGCTCCGCTCTGAATTCCATGTGGGAGGAAAACGCCGTGAAATATAATATCAATCCAAAGAATGGGGATCGGCTGTCCGTCCTTGGCTATGGCTGTATGCGCTTTGCAGGGGACAGCATCGTGACCTCCTTCTCCGGACGTTTCGACGCGAAAAAAGTGGAGCATCTCATTGTCTCAGCGGTAGAACAGGGGATCAATTACTTCGATACCGCCTACATCTATACGGGCAGCGAGGAGATTTTAGGCAGCGTCCTGAAAAAGCACAACCTGCGCGATCAGGTTTATATCGCCACGAAAATGCCCCTGTTCCTGTGCCGGAAAGCGGAGGATCTGGACAAATTTTTTGACAAGCATTTAGAGCACCTGCAGACTGACCATATTGATTACTATCTCCTGCATATGCTGGGGGACAGGAAGACATGGAATACTCTCTGCGAATGGGGTATCCGCGAATGGGCGGAAGAAAAGAAAAAATCCGGTCAGATCCAGAACTTTGGTTTTTCTTTCCACGGCGCGCAGGACGAATTTCTGGCCTTACTGGACGCCTATGACTGGGACTTCTGCCAGATTCAGTATAATTATTCCGATGAAAATTACCAGGCAGGCGTCACCGGACTGAAGGCAGCCGCCGCAAAAGGGATTCCCGTTATGATCATGGAGCCGCTGCTGGGCGGAAAACTGGCGAAAAATCTGCCGAAGGCGGCTGTGAAGCGCTTTGCGCAGGCTGACCCCGAACTGTCCCCCGCGGCCTGGGGCTTCCGCTGGCTGTATAACCAGCCGGAGGTGACGGTGGTCTTAAGCGGTATGAATGAACAGGAGCAGCTGGATGATAATGTGAAAATAGCCGATACCGCTGCTCATGGCATGCTCTCAGACGCTGATCAGGCCGCCATCCGGGACGTGAGGGAGATTTTCAAAGCATCCTATAAAGTCCATTGCACGGGCTGCCACTACTGTATGCCCTGCCCCGCAGGGGTGAATATTCCGGCCTGCTTTACATCCTACAATACCCGTTATTCCATCAGCAAGAGCCAGGGGATGATGCAGTACTACATGAGTACACTGATGAGTGACAAGCCCAGCTATGCCGGTCTGTGCAAGGAGTGTGGGAAATGTGAGAAGCACTGTCCGCAAAACCTGCCAATCCGGGAAAACCTGAAAGCCGTGGCGCGGGAATTTGAAGGCGTATTATTTAAGGCGACGAAGAGCGTGGCGCCGTTGTTCATGAAAAAATAAGTGCAATTCTGAAAGATACCTGGTATCCTGAAACATACTGCTTCGACCGACCAAGAAAATTGACAAACACATGCCAGCGTCAGCCTATCAAAGAAACAGCTTAAAACACTGTCGCTCCCCTCCTCAGCCTTCTTTCAGTTTCAGCCCATCTTTGAATGCCTCACCAACCCGATTCCCACAGTTCCCGCAGGGGAAATCGTTTCGCCAAAGATAATCATGTTCTTTTTTGCGCAAGACTGATACCTCAACTTTCATTCGGTTTAACCAGATCCTTTATAACCTCTCCGGCCAGGATCAGGCCGGCTACAGATGGAACGAACGCAACACTTCCTGGAATATCTCTTCGCTGCGTACATTTCCGTTTTGTCCCAGGTGGACAGATGCAATGCGTTCGACAGCTGATCTCCATATCATCCGGAGGGCGGATACTTTTTTCCGTGGAATACACCACTTTCAATGCGCGTATCCCGCGCTTTCTACATTCATGTCGCATCACCTTTGCAAGCGGACATATCGTTGTTTCATAAATATCTGCCACCTGAAATTTTGTGGGGTCAAGCTTATTACCGGCTCCCATGCAACTGATGATTGGCACACCGCATTTTTTTGCCTGTTCGATAATTTCGAGCTTCGCAGTAACAGTATCTACTGCATCGACAACGTAGGAATACTGTGAAAAATCAAATTCATCTGCATTTTCCGGAAGATAGAAGCACTTCCGGACTTCCACCCGTGCATTTGGATTAATTTCAAGTATCCGCTCCTTCATGACATCTGCTTTATACTGACCGACTGTTTTTCTGGTTGCAATGATCTGTCTGTTTAAATTGGTCAGACAAATTTTATCATCGTCAACCAGTACAAAGGAACCGACTCCACTACGGGCAAGCGCTTCCACTGCGTATCCGCCGACGCCTCCGATGCCGAATACCACGACACAGGATGCCGATAAGCGTTCCATTCCCTCTTTTCCTAACAGAAGCTCCGTTCTTGAAAACTGATTCAGCATGGTTGTGCATCTCCCCTTCAAGCATACAACTCCGGTCTGCGCAGCGACACATACGGGCGGCTATCGCCTCTCCTGCGATTATTGTCCATATCAATGTCAACATAGACAAGCTGCTCCCGGTCATCGGCTTTCACTATAAGATTTCCGTCCGCTTCCACAGCAAGGGATTCCCCCGCAAATACCATCTGTCCCTCCATTCCCGTTCGATTGCACATCACAATGGGGATGCAGTTCTGAAATGCCTGTACACGGATTTCCCATTCAAACATGTCAAGCGGCTCCGCCTTTGTGTTTGCCGTTGGGATCAGGATCAAATCCGCACCTTTCAGCTTTTCTGTCCGGATGCTCTCAGGGTAATGGCGGTCAAAGCAGACGACAATCCCAAGGTTTCCGAAAGGAGTCCGAAATACCTGAAACCCATCATCCGAAGGGGCATAATAATCCTGTTCGTAAAAACCCGCCGCCTGCGCGATATGCACCATCTTCTGGATGCCCTGTATCTCTCCGGTTGGCGCGATCAGGAAGCTCGCGTCATAACGCTTTTGGTTTTCCTCATAATAAAAGTTAGGAACTGCATAAATCCGGTTCTCCCGACAGGCTTTCCGAAATTCCCGTATCTCATTGGCATTCGCTTTCACTGCCTTGTCAGATACATCCTGTTTCTCATATTGTGGAAAGAAGGGCAGAAGCGTTAGCTCCGGGTATAAGATCAGATCCGCGCCATGTTTAGCCGCATCCCGCAGAGCAGATAAACATTTTTTCAGGTTACCTGCCACATCCAATCCCATTTTCATTTGAAATAAGGTAATCTTCATTATATCACTTTCGCTCTGTCACGAAACGGATGAATTCTTCTGTCTCCTCCAGTGTAGCCGCATGAGCCGTGTACATCTGATTTCCCATCTGGGCGACATTCATTTCCGGCATCCGCTCGCACATCACAATCCGATTTCCATATTTCTCCAGGATCTCCTGATGGCTGTGCTGATAATCGAAGCAGTCTCTCTGGCTCGCATAGACGCAGTAATGGTCGTCGCCGCTCTCAGGGAGCAGCCGCCGATTCGCGGACACCATATCCGCCCAGATCTGATAGACATCCGTGCTGTGCGCGTAATTCATCATATCCGGCGTGTAGCCGCCCGCCGGGCGCATATTCACTTCGAGTCCGACAAAATCTCCAACCTCGCCCAGACCCTTTCGCGCCTTTGTAAGCCGAAAGAACTCCATATGCACAAAGCGGCTCTTCGCGCCGAAGGCCTTCACTGTAGCGCGTCCCAGCCTGCGCAGAGGCTCTGGCATATCCGCCGCCACATAGTAGGCGAGATCCCTCTGTTCCAGCACGATGTCCATGATCGACGGCGGCCATACGGTCATTGACTCAAAGAGCGGTGCACATTCCGCATCGGTGATCGCATCATAGGAACAGATGTCGCCCTCAATGAACTCTTCCATCACATAGGATGCTTTTGGGAGATTTGCAAAGAAATTTTCCAGATCCTGCTCTCCATCCAGCCGCCAGGTATCCGTCGCTCCCACGCCAACATCCGGTTTCACGATCACGGGATAGCCGACTTCCGCAAGGAAGGTCTTCGCCGCTTCGATCGTCGTCACCTTATGGCAGCGCGCGGTCGGCACATTTGCTTCCTTATAATAGGCTTTCATCCCGGACTTGCTCTTGAAGCGTCCGACCTCGTCCGCCTGTACGCCGGTCGTGACATGGAAATCCGTCCGCAGCCTGGCGTCCTGCTCCAGCCAGTACTCATTGTTCGACTCGATCCAGTCGATCTTTCCATATTTAAAGGTGAAAAAACCAAGCGCCCGGAGCATCTGGTCGTAATCCTCCAGCGTGTCCAGGCGATAATACTCTGTCAGCGCGCCTTTCAGCTCCGGCTGCAGCGCGTCATAGGGCGTATCCCCGATTCCGAGCACATTCACGCCGTTTTTCCTCAAACGGTCGCAGAAATTCCAGTAAGTGCGCGGAAACTGCGGCGAGATAAACACAAAATTCATACACTCTTTCCTCCACTCTTCCTCATCTCACAGTCCAACAGACCGGAGTGCCTGATCCAGATCCTGCATGATATCCTCCGGATCTTCGAGGCCGACGCTGAAACGGATGAATCCTCGCCGGAACCTTTCCGGATACAGATGAATCCGCTCATCATAGCTCGGCTGCGGGAAGATCAGGCTCTCATCGTGTCCAAGGGAGACGGCAAAGGTAACGACTTTCAGCTTTGCGCAAAACTGCTCCACTGTCTTATCGTCAGCATCCACCCCAAAGGAAATAACGCCGCCAAATCCGTTTTTCATCTGTCGTTTCGCCAGTTCATACCCCGGATGGCTCGAAAGTCCCGGATAGGACACAAAGGTGATGTTCTCCCGCTGTTCCAGCCACTCAGCGATCTGTTGCGCGCTCTTATTGATCCGTTCCATACGCAGGGGAAAAGTAACGGAACCACGGAAAATCTGCCACGCGTTAAAGGGGCTGATCACCGCGCCGACATTGACCTGCGCTTCATAGCGAATGCGATCCATCGTTTCCAGATCGTTGGAGATAATTGCGCCTCCCTGGGCATCGCCATGTCCGTTGATGAATTTTGTGAGGGAATCCACCACAAAATCGGCACCCAGTTCCAGCGGCCTCTGATTGAGCGGGGAGGCAAAGGTATTGTCAACCGACAAAACCGCACCGTTTTCATGGGCGATCCTGGCGATGGCCTCTATGTCCGTAATACCCACCGTCGGATTGTCCGGCGTTTCGATATGGACAAGTCTTGTTCCCGGCGTGATTGCTTTTTTTACTGCCTCCGGATCTGTCATGTCCACCATCACGGTTTCCACGCCGAATTTTTTGTTAAACAGCTCATGAAACATGCGGTAAACCGCCATATAGCTGACCTTCGGATACAGCACCCGGTCCCCCGATTTCAGAAGCGTCCAGAACAGCGCATGAAGCGCACCGACTCCGCTTGCGAGGACGATAGCATCATCCGCGTCATACAGGGCAGCGACCTTTTCCTCCAGCCAATGCTGATTGGCATTGCCATTCCGGGAATACATAAGAAGATTGGTCGAAGAATAATTGACCTCAGAGAGGTCGTTGGGCAATCTGTAACTGTTCGCCATGTGCAGCGGGCGGCGGACAGCGCCGGTTCCCTCATCATAATCCGTCCCGGTATGTACGGCCTGCGTGGAAATATCATATTCTCTGAATTTGTTTTCTTTTTGAGACATCTGGAACCCTCCTGACAAAACGATTCTTCCTATTCTCGTCGACGCTCCTTCTGATTATGCGCCCTGAACTGAGTTTCCACTTCCCCGATCTGTAAGCGTCTTGATAAACTCCGCGATCAGACGGGTCATCTCCACCCTGCAGTCACAGAGTCCATGCGCAGCGGGCAGATCCTCCCAGCGCTGCAGCGCCGCGGTCGGATGCGCAGCAAGCAATTCATAGAGCGGTCTGACCATCTCTTCCGGCGGCGCACACTCGTCCAGGCTGCCGGTAACAAAGCAGAGATTCTGATCCTTCAGCTCCTCGTAGGCATTTTCAAACCCATAATCGTCCCGGTGTGACACGATGTCCTCGTAAATCGCATCCGGGCCGTCGCTTTTCAAAACCCGTCCCTGTCCGAGCACAGCCCGTAACTTCTCCGGCTTTCCTTCCCTGAGAAATCTTGTCGGGTCAAAGGGCGCGATCGCAATAATTCCGCGCAGCCAGGGCAGCTGTTTCCCCGCGTTCAGCACCGTATTGCCACCCATGCTGTGCCCTGCCAGGAATATGGCATCAGGATCAATGTTCATCCTGCGCACAAAGGCTTCCCTTCGTACATATTCCGCAATGTTTACCGCATCCTGAATACAATGGGAAACCAGATACTTCCCCTCACTGCCCCAGGCGCCGCGGTGGTGCGGCAGCAGCACAACACAGCCGATCCGGCGCAGCGCCTGTCCCAGGTCGCCATTCTGCGCCGAGCCGGGATAGCCATGCAGCAGGATCACACAGGGCCGCGGAGCCGTAAAGCTCCCGCCCGGCCAGAGAATTTCGCCATAGAGGTGGCAGCCCTCGCTGACTATGTCCAGCGTCTCATAATCTGCGGGCGCATACGCACCGTCATACAGCTTGTCCAGATTTAAATATGCAAGTTGAATTCGACAGCCCATGCTCCTCTACTCCGCGGAAGCGCCCACATTTGCCGCTTCCCTGTCCACAGCCTCTTTGTTCCAGTCTCTCTTATACCAGTCTTTGCCGTAGATAAAGCGGGTCACAAGCATGGAGGCCACCGTATCTCCGCAGGAGTTGATCAGCGTACAGCCTGCGTCGAAGAGCTGCGTCATCATCAGCAGGATCGGAAGCGCCGTCGATGGGAAGCCAAAGGAGGAGATCAGCATCGTCTCCATCGCGGCTCCGCCTCCCGGCACCGAGGACACCGCCACCGACGCGACAACCGCAATCACCAACGCATAGGCAAAATCGCCAATGCTGCTCAGCGGATGATTAAAGAGTACGCTGCACAGCACAATCTCGTAAACCGTCGCCAGGCATGCGCCGTCCATATGGCAGGTCGCGCCCATCGGAACGACAACCGAACTGATCTCACGGGGGACATTCAGCTCATCACAGGCCTGCATCTGCAGGGGCAGCGCGGCCGCCGAAGAACGCGTGCCAAGCGCGGTGAGCGCCGGCGTCAGAATACGTTTGAAGAAATTCTTTACGCCCCAGGGGCCTGCCGCAACAAAGGCGTAAAGGCCCAGGAAGATAAAGAAATACGCGATGGCCGTCGGGTAATAGATCAGAAGACCGTGCGCATAGCTCATCAGAAGCTCCGGCCCATAGGTGGCGGTCAGGTTTGCGAAATAAGCGCCCAGTCCGAGCGGGGCAGCCTTCATCAGCAGGGAGACCATTTTATACATGACGAGGGACATGTTGCTGAGCCAGTCGGCAACGGGGCGACCCTTCTCCCCCAGCACAGAGATCGTAAGGCCAAAGAAAACCGTGAAGACAATCAGCGGTAGAATGTGCTGCCTTGAGAACAGATCCGGGAAGTCGCTCACCGTAAAGGTATTGACGATCTGTGTCCCGATGCTGTCGGCTTCCGCGAGTTCTGTAGACGCGTCCGCCGCAATCGTGATGTTTGTATCCACACTGAACACACCCGTCACGAGGAACATGATAATACCTGCAATAGCCGCTGTTACGACGAAGATCGTAATCGTAAGCACCAGAATCTTCCCGACCTTTCCCGTGTCGGAGATGTTCGCGATAGAGCTGCTGATCGAGAAGAAGATCAGCGGCACCAGCAGGACGAACAGAAGGTTCAGGAAGATATCGCCGATCGGATAGATCACGGAGATACTGTCGCCGAACACCAGACCCAGGATTGCACCAATAATAACGAACACGATCAGGATGATCGGATCCCGGTAAGGCGACCTGACTTTTGCTTTTTCCTCTTTTGCCATAACGTTTCCCTCTTTTCCTTTTATTCCTATCGGTAAGATAGGTTATTTTATGGAAAAATTATAGCACTTTTCAGGAAGCGTGGTTATAGGAATAAGTTATAGCCGGTTATCTGGATTTTGTATAAGGTTTTGTTCCGGCTTCTGATACTGTTTCAGAATATTCAGGTAGCGTTTCCCCAGACGACTCAGCGGCATGTTACGCCGCCGGATATAACCAATCTCCATCTTCTCCTCCGTCGCGAGTGGAATCGCCGTGTACTGATCCCCGTTCAGCTCCTCGCAGATGATCCCGGAGCAGAGCGTGTAGCCGTTCAGGCCGACCATCAGATTCAGCATCGTCGCACGGTCGTCCGCCTTGATCACCTGACGGTACTCCCTCGTACTCAATACCTCCTCCGCAAAATAGAAAGAATTCTGGTCACCCTGCTCGAAGGACAGGCAAGGGTAAGGAGCGAGCTCCTCGAAGGAAATCTCCGATTTTCCGGCCAATGGATGCTCCTTACTGAGATACACAGAGATCCCGCAGGTGAACAGCGGCGTGTAGGCGAGCCCATTCTCCGTGAAAATCTTCCGCAATGCTTTCTCATTGAATGCGTTCAGATACAGGACTCCGAGTTCACTGCGCCCGGTCCGCACATTCTCAATCACTTCGCCGGTCTTCGTCTCATGCACTGCGAACTCGTACTCGTCCATACCAAACTCCCGTGCCATCTTCATGAATGCCTCAACAGCAAAGGAATAGTGCTGCATCGACACGCTAAATTTCTTCCGACTGATCTTGTCAGAACTGTAGTGCTCCTCCATGAGCCGCGAAAGCTCCACCATCTGCCGCGCATAGCTTAGGAAGTCCTCGCCCTCCGGCGTGATCAAGATGCCCCGGTTCGAGCGAACGAACAGCTCAACGTGCAGCTCCTCCTCCAGGTCGTGAATCGTGCTTGAAAGCGCCGGCTGAGAGACATAGAGCGCCGCGGCTGCCCTGTTCATGGACTTCTCCTCGGCGATCTTCACCGCGTAGCGTAGCTGCTGCAGCGTCATAGTTTCCTCACTCCCTCGTTTTTGATGGGAAACATCATAGCATTTAATTCCCACTATGTCAATATGCTTTATAGGAATTTTGTCAAATCAACTTCGCGAACGAATAATACGTCTCAAATTCTCAAAATCCTGCATCGCAATGAACGATTCGAGAGATTGCCTTCCGCACCAGCGCCGGATCGGTCGCCATGTTAAGCCGGATAAAGCCACGAAAATTCTTTCCGAACCACTCGCCGTAATCCACGGCCAGACGGCACTTTCCCTGGATGAATGCCTTCATACCGCTGGGCTTCACATACGACCGCAAATCGACCAGCGAAAGATACGTTCCTTCCATAGAATAGACAACCGCCTCCGGCAGCTTTCTTCCCAGTTCTGCCTTGAGATACTGAAATTGTCCCAGATGACTTCCTTCAGCGCTTCCAGCCATTCTTCTCCGCCCTCATAGCCCGCCTGCGCCGCGGTCAGACCCATGATGCTCAGCTCCGTCTGGTTGCGGCCACGGATTTCCCGGTCGTAGGTCGCACGAAGACGCTCATCGCTGATGATGAGCTGCGCGTGCAGAAGCGAAGCCAGGTTGAAGGTCTTGGACGCCGAATTCACCGTGATCAGCCGATCCCGGTACTTTCCCCCGCCCACCATGAGCGCCGGTACAAAAATATTTCCGTTGAAAGTGAAATCCTGATGAATCTCATCGCTGCAGACGAGGACATTATGTCTACGGCAAATGGCCAGCACCTGGTTCAGCTCCTCCTCGCTCCAGACGCGCCCCGCAGGATTGTGCGGGGAACACAGGAGGAACAGCTTTACATGATTCTCCACAATCGCCTTCTCGATCGCCTCATAATTCATGGTGAAACGACCGTCCGCCGCATCGAGATCGACGCATATCAGTCTGCGCCCGTTGTCCTTCACCGCATTGTGGAACGGATAGTAGACCGGCGTCAGGATCAGGCAGGCGTCGCCGTGATGACGGCGCTCCATCCAGTCCGCATACGCCTGATAATAGGCGTCAGACGCGCGGCTGTAACCATAGACCCCGTGCTCCACTCTCCTTTTCAGTGCTTCCGTGATCGAATCGCAGGTCTTAAATTCCATATCCGCGACCCACATGGCAATCAGGTCGTCCTGTCCGAAGCGCTCGCCAAGCGCGTCCCACTTCAGGCTGTCCGTGCCCTTCCGTTCTACCAGATAGCGGTTCAGAAATTCCTGTTTTGTCATGGCATGTCTCCTCAGCATTAGCAAGCATTATCATACATTCATTTTTCACTCAGTCTGGCAGAGGCGTAAGAAATACCCGCAGGGAGCGAAATGCCTGCCCCCCGCGGAGTCCGCCTCCGATCACCCTGCCTTCACGCAGCGCGCAGCTGGCGTGAATGTGCACGAACAGCGGGCTCGTCTTATCCGGATAGACTTTCGCGAGTTCCGGATCCATCCGCTCTCTTTTCATCACTTCCCCTGTGAAACCGACGATTTCCGCGGCCTCCGGACACTGCACCTTCGCCAGATGCATGGGGATACTGTCATCAATCGGTACATTGTAGACCGTGTTAATCACAGATCCTACCGCTCCTGTGATATATACATTCTCCCAGCCTTTGCTTTCTATGAACGCCGTAATTGTCCGAAGGATATCCGCTCCCCGCGGAACTGTCACCTCGTACAGGCCATTCATGACTTTACCCCGTATTTATCGATCACGCCCATCTCGCCCATCAGCGTCTCCAGCTCCGAGAGCTTCTGCCCGGTATACTCCTCGTAAGGCTTCCGCAGATGTCCGCCCGGAAGACCGAGGATGCGAAGCGCCGCCTTGATGACAACCGGATTGGAAAAAGTATACAGCGCCTGCAGAAGCGGAAACCATTTGAAATACTCCTGACGGCACTCTTCGATGATTTCCATGGAGGTCCATGGTCTGGAGTAGCGCGCAGCCTCCTCCGGGATGATATTTCCTCCGATATTCGCCGTACCGGTACCTCCCACCGCAAGGGTCGGGAGCACGATCGAATATTTCGGATAATCGCAGCACATGATCTTCACCTTTCCCTCACACAGCCGCTGCACCTGGACAAGCTGTTCCACGCTCCCCATCGCTTCCTTGTCCACCACAAAGTTGCTGTGGGCGTCCGAGAGCCTTTTAATAGTCTCCGGCATCACCTGTACACCCAGGCGACTGGGATTATTGTAGATACCGCACGGGAGATCGACAGAACTCATACAGGTGTCCAGATGCGTGAACGCCGCGTGCTGATTGATCAGCACATACGGCGGGATCGTGAAGATCACCCCATCCGCTCCCTGCTCCTGGCAGTAGCGTGCAAAATTCACGCTCTCCTGTGTCGTCAGGGACGCCGCGCTGAAAAATACGGGAATTCTGCCCTTCGTCATGGAGATGATTTCCCGGACGATCGTCTTCTTCTCCTCCAGCGTCAGGAGCGTCACCTCCGCCGCGGAACCCAGAATAAAGAGCTGGGAGGTGCCATATCGAATCTGCCGCTCGATCAGCGTATGGTATCCCGGAAAATCAATCCGGTCATCCTCCGTAAACGGCGTGGGCATCGCCACCCAGGAGCCCTCTAAACGCAACATACTTTCTTCCTCACTTTCTTTTCTACAGATAGATCCGTTCGTCCACGCCGAGATAGTCCAGCGCGATCCCACCCAAAGTGAGCATTCCTGTGGACAGCGCCTTCCGGTCCACCCGGAATCTCCCACTGTGGATCGGGGTGAATTCCTTCCCCTCGCTTCTGCATCCAATCCGCACGAATACGCCGGGGTACCGCTCCCGGATATACGCGAAATCCTCCGCGCCCATCGTTCCGGATTCCAGTAAAATCACATTTTCCGGCCCGATCAGGCGCCCTGCCGACAATTTCGTCCGCTCTACCCAGTCATCATCATTTTCGAGAGGCGGCGGGCCTTCTGTCAGCTCGACCCTTGCCGACGCTCTGTTCGTCTGTGCCACTCCTTCGGCAATCTGTGACAGTCGTTTCCTCAGGTGATCCCGCGTTTCTTTTTTCAGCGCCCGCAGCGTTCCCTTCATTCTCACCCTGTCCGGGATTACATTGAATGCATCGCCGTCGCTGTGGATACTGCAGACGGAAACAACCGCGGAGTCCAGCGCACTCACCTCCCTGGATACCAGATACTGCAGCTGGTTCACGATCTGCACCGCAGTCGCGATGGGATCGACGGTTGTGTAGGGATGCGCTCCATGTCCGCCTCTTCCCTCCACAGTGATCGTAAACTGATCGACACCGGCCTGGATTGCCCCGTATTTCAGGCCAATCTCTCCCCCATACAGATCCGGCATGACGTGACACGCCGCCACGCCGCCGATCTCATTCAAATCAATCTGATCCGTTTCCAACAGCAGCTTCGCCCCGCCCAGCGTTTCCTCCGCCGGCTGAAAATAGAAGAAAATGCTTCCCGCGAAATTCTCCTGATACGCTTTCAACAGCTGCAGCGTCCCCAGAAGGATCGCTGTATGAGCGTCATGCCCGCAAGCGTGCATGACGCCCTCGTTCTGGCTTCTGGGGTCATGGTCCGGATCCTCCGTCACCGGAAGCGCATCCATATCCCCCCGCAGCAAAAGACTTTTCCCCGTACCGGTTTTTTTCCCCCGGAGTACCGCCAGCAGACCGGTTTCGCCAATATGCTGGATCTCATCGCACAGACCCGGCTTCCGGAGCATGCCTTCCACACGGGCGCTGGTACAATATTCCCGCATCCCAAGCTCCGGATTTTCATGAAGCGCCCGGTACAGGCCGTAGACATCCGGTTCGATCTGCCAGAGCAGTTCTTTTATCTTCAAATCCGTCCTCTCCTTCAAAACAGGAAACCTGACTGTCCGGCAGCCAGGTTTCCAGAATTATCATGAATTTACTGCAGATAATCCGGCAGAATCCAGAAATCACTCTGGGTTTCCATAAACTCTTTAAATTCCTCAGACTGGTACGCATCGATAATGTCCTGGACCCAGCCCTCATCCTTGTGCGTTCCGTTCACCACCAGCTCCATCAGATTGTCCTCCAGGATCGCGTCCTGCGACTCCGCAGCCAGAGCGGTCGCAAAATCAATACCCGAATTGTACGCGTCCGAGCCTCTCAGAATCACGTAGGCAAAGTCCTCTCTTACGCTGGGAATCGTAGAACCGTCCATTTCGGTAAATTCCAAGTTATAAGGATTTTCCACAATGTCCGCCAGTGTATACTGCGTCTGCTCCACATCTTCATCCATTGTAATCAGCCCCAGCGTACTCAGAAGGAGCAGAGAACGCGCTTCGTTGGAAGCATCGCTCGGAAATGCGATCGTGTCGCCCTCCTCGATGTCGGCCAGATCATCCTTGCTCCCGCTGTATATGCCCGTGGGAACGGTCGGAATCGGCAGCACCGGCGTCAGATCGGTATCATAGCTTTCATTGAAACTCGCCACATACGCTGCATGGGAATCCACATGGAAATCAATCTCATCCTCGCTGAGCGCGATCTCCCTCTGTATCGAGTCGGTAATCTCCACCGGCGTCAGCGTATATCCTTCTCTCTCCAGAATCGGGGCGATGCCCGCTTCAAACAGATCACTGGTAGCGGTAGGCATTCTGCGGTATTTCAATTCCCGCGCATACTCGCTGATCTCGCTGGTTTCTTCTTCTGCCTCTTCGGTCTGCTCCTCTGCTTCCTCAGCCTCTTCTGCTTCCACGGTTTCTCCGGCCTCTGCCTCGGTCGAAGCCGTCCCCGTCGAACCGGAGCAGCCTGTCAGGGACGCCAGAATGGCTGCTGTTAACAAAGCTGTTACAAATTTTACCGATTTCTTCATTTTTTTCTCCTCTTTCTTTTTTTATTTGATAACGGCACGTGTAAGCCGTTGATCACAGATTTCTACTCAATCCAGATGCCTCATTCTCCGGGATATGGCATCGCCAATGGACTGAAGAAGCTGTACCAGCGCCACCAGCAGGATGACCGTTACGATCATCAGCGGCGTGTTCATGCGCTCATACCCATAAGTCAGCGCCAGATTTCCAACTCCGCCTCCGCCGATCGTCCCGGCCATGGTAGTGGAGCCCAGAAGCCCGATAGTGCCGGTAGTCAGCGCCAGAACCAGCGAGGCCTTCGCCTCCGGAATCAGAAAATACCAGATGACCTGGGGAGTGGTGGCTCCCATGGACTGCGCTGCCTCGATGATCCCGTTGTCCACCTCCAGCATCGAATTTTCAAACAGCCTCGCCAGATAGGGACCTACATGGACAATTAGTGGAACCAGCGCTGCCGTAGTTCCCACTCTGGTTCCTACGATGATTTTCGTCAGCGGCATGATCGTTACCATCAGAATGATAAACGGAACACTCCGCACGACATTCACTACTGTACTTACCACAAAAAATACCGCTCTGTTCGCATGCAGCCCGCCCGGTCTGGTAAGTACCATAACAATCGCCAGCAGCATCCCCAGCACCGCACCCGCGACAAGAGACCAGCCGACCATGTAGAGCGTCTGCGACGCCGCCAGCGTGATCGTGGAAAGAGGCACGCGCAAATATTCCTCGATCACAGTTCCACCTCCTCATATTCGTATTTTTCGGACAGATATTCCTCCACCTCGTCAATCTGGGCCGCATCTCCGATGACCTGCAGCCCGATAACCGTCAGGATCGAACCCTGCATCTCATTGACGGAGACAAACAGCGTCTGAAAACCGGCGGAAAACTGACTCTTCAGATCTGGGAGAAACGTGTCGCATATGTTCCCTCCGATATGGCGGATTTTAAATGCCTTCGACCGATCTTTCAGGGCTGCGGCCGTCCGCAGGATCGTCTCCGGAATCGTCTGCTCCACCACCGTCTCCACAAATGCCCGTGTGATTGGTCTTCGCGGATGCGCGAACACTTCTTTCACATCGCCCTGCTCTACGATATAGCCGCCTTCCATAACGGCTACCTTGTTGCAGATCTTCCGGACAATGCCGATCTGATGCGTGATGAGCAGAATCGTGACGTCCAGCTCCCGGTTTACCTTTACCAAAAGATTCAGAATGGAGTCCGTTGTTCTGGGATCCAGAGCGCTGGTCGGCTCATCGCACAGAAGGATACTCGGATCGGTCGTCAGCGCTCTGGCGATGCCGACCCGCTGTTTCTGTCCTCCGGACAATTTGGACGGATAGACGTCCGCCTTGTCGGACAATTCTACGAACTGCAGAATCTGCCGCACTTTTTTCCGGATCTGTGCCTTCGGCGTGTGATTCAGTACCAGCGGCATCGCTACATTTTCGTAGACTGTTCTGCTCTCCAGCAGATTGAACTGCTGAAAGATCATGGATATGTCCTTCCGCGCATGGATCAGTTCCTGACCCTGTAGCTCGCTGATCACCACACCGTTCACCGTCACCGTCCCGGAGGTGGGGCGCTCCAGCGCGTTCACCATGCGGATCAGCGTGGATTTTCCCGCTCCGCTGTATCCCACGACGCCGTAAATATCGCCTTTCTCAACCGTCAGGTTAATGTTCCGGCAGGCATGTACATTCTGTTTTTTATCCGCAAATGTCTTTTCCACATTCTGAAATTCGATGATCATATCATTTCCTCATCCTTTTCCTGAAAACTTCAAAGACGCCGCTGAACGCCTTTCCGCTATGCCATTTACCTTAGCATGAGGGAAATTTTCCGTCCAATACACAAAAAAAATAACCGATTATAAAAAAAATTTATAACTGTGAACTTATTCACGCCTGAAAGCCTGCTTTAAATCTGCGATCAGATCCTTCACGCTCTCGATCCCAACCGACAGCCGCAGGATGCGGTCCGTGACGCCGGTTCGGATGCGATCTTCCTCCGTAACGTCCGCGTGCGTCTGCGTCGCCGGATAGGTCAGCAGAGTCTCAACGCCGCCAAGGCTCTCGGCGAAGGGAATCAGTTTCGTCTGTTTCAGGACACGAAGCGCGCATTCCCGGCTCTCCACTTCAAAGGTCAGCATACTGCCAAAGCCTGTCGCCTGGCTCCGGCACAGCTCATATTCCTTTGTTCCTTCTATTCCCGGATAGTAGACGCGGCGTACTTTTTCCTCTGCCTGTAAGTATTTCACGATCGCAATCGCGTTCTCCTGCGCGCGTTCCATCCGGATCGGCAGCGTCTTGATGCCGCGCAGGATAAGCCAACTGTCGAAGGGCGAAAGCGCGGAACCGGTTGTCTTCAGGATGAAGCGCAGCCGTTCCGAAAGCTCCACGGAGCTGACTACAAGAAAACCAGCCAGCGTATCATTGTGACCACCCAGATATTTCGTCCCACTGTGAATGACAATATCCGCCCCCAATGTGAGCGGTTTCTGAAAGTAAGGAGACAGGAATGTATTATCCACGATCAACAGAAGATCGTGGCGCCTTGCGATCTCAGCCATCCTTCGGATATCAATCACATGCATCATCGGATTGGTCGGCGTCTCGATGAAGATCGCCCGTGTATTTTCCCGGATGTGCCCTTCCACCGATTCTCCGCTGCAGTCAACCCGGTCAAACGCGATTCCGTTCTTTTCATTGATATGGTTGAACAGACGAACGCTCCCGCCGTAGAGATCCGCATCCGCAATCACATGATCTCCAGGCCGGAACAGTTCCATCAGCACGGCAATCGCTGCCATCCCGCTGGTAAAGGCCATCGCATCGATCCCCCGCTCCAGAGCCGCCACCACCTGCTCGAGCCGCTCCCGCGTGGGATTCTGCAGCCTGCTGTAGTCATAGCCGGTGCTACGCCCCACCTCCGGATGCGCGAAGGTTGCCGTCTGATAAATCGGAAAGCTCACGGCACCGGTGCGGTCACCGTCAAAATGTTCTCCATTTCCGTAGATACACTGCGTCTCGATTCCGTAATCCATTTTCCTCTCCTCATCTGTCGATATAATAAGATATCATCATCTTAACACACACGATTTTTTACCGATAATCGGAAAAAGAAATGTCTGGATATAAGAAAAATTTATACCCGACCCTTTTGGATTGCACGAAAGGAAATGCGGAAGTACACTAACGGCACTTCCGCGAACTTGCAAAACCATTATTTTCTTCCATAAGGAAGGCTGTAGAGTTCATTTCCGCAAGTCAGAAGCCTTCAGCCTTTCTGGCAACATCGGCGCTCCTTCTCCATCAGCCGATACTGGGTGGCACTGCCTTCGACCGCTTCCAGAACTCCATCCGCTACGACCTTCGTGCAAGCTCCTTCCACGCTCAGCGCAGAGTCAGAGTCCATCGTGAGCACAAGGGTGGCCTCGTAGCTGCCCGGAGCTCTCATCTCCGGAAGCTTCCTCTCCAGACGGCTGCTCCGACGATTCCTCCTCCTCTTCAGCCGCATCGAACGTCTCCTCTGTCTCCGGAGATTCTTCCCCGTTGTCAGGCTCTTCTACCGTCTCTTCTGCCTCCGTCTCCACAGCTTCCACGACAGACTGCCCCGCCGTTCCTGGGGACTCCACTGCATAAGACGTAAAACTGCCGACATTTTCACTTTTATTGAAGCATACGGAAAAGGGATTGCAAGCAACGGAAATGCGGCCTCGTTTTTATAGAATCGGCAATAATTTAAAAAATTGCCGATAAATGAGTAGGTGATAAGTTGAACGCAAAAGATTGTATCCTCACACTTCCGAAAAACAAGTTTTTTTCCAAAAATGAAATTCGGGATCTTATCCATGAGGAAATCCCTTCCTACAGTGAAGCTGCCCTTTCCTGGCTGCTGCGTGAATTGACGAAACAGGGATTCCTGCAGAATATCAGCAAAGGTATCTATCAGATCTGCGCACAGGATTCATCCAGATCGGATTACAGTTATACGCACTCTGAGATTTATAAAAGTGTGGAAACCCTGATTGCAAAGGAGTACCCGCTTGTCGATTTCCAGATGTGGGAGCTTTGCCAGATGAATGAGTTTTTAAACCATCTGCTCGGGAAAAACGCAATTCTTGTGGATGTAGAACCTGATTGTATCGATTTTGTTTTCGAGACAGTGCACGATACCTTCTCCGATGTCCTCTACTGCCCAACCAGCGAACAATATCATCGGCAACGGGGAGCAGATGTCACCATCATTGTGGAAAAGCTCATTTCTGAGTCTCCCAGACCAGATGAGGAGCATTCTGCTCCTCTCGAAAAGATACTGGTCGATCTGTTCTCCCGAAAACTGACCGGAAAGCTTCTTCCACGGAGTGAATATCCTGTCATCTTCGAGGACTGCTTTCAACGCTTCCGGATAGATGAAGCAAAAATGCTACGTTACGCCCGCAGAAGAAACATTGAAAACGACATCCGGGAGTTTATCACAAAAGAAACCACCGTCCACTTACACGTATAGAAGGAGCTTAATTGGATGTTCAGATTATGGAGCCTGCTAATCGGATATACTTTCGGCAATTTTCTGACCGCTGAGATCGTCTCACGCAAGGTTTCCGGAAAAAGCGCCTTTGACAGAGGCACAGGGAACCCGGGTATGGCGAACATCGCGACGCTGGACGGCGCAAAATCTGCCCTGCTTGTTTTAGCCGGAGATCTGCTCAAAACCTTTCTTGCCTGCCTGCTCTGCCGGATGGTTTTGTTCCCGGAAGCTGGCGCGGTATCTTCCGCCTATGCCGGGCTGGGAGTAATTCTTGGCCACAACTTCCCCGTCTGGCACCATTTCAAAGGCGGCAAGGGCGTCTCCAGCACCTGTGCTGCACTCATCAGCATTTCCTTTGGATATGGCCTGCTTTCCTGTGTCGTTGGCGGGATCGGCGTTTTAATCAGCCACTATCTTCCGATCGGAGCTGTCCTCATTCCCGCCGCTTTTCTGATCCCTGCCTTCTGCATCTATGGGAACGAAGTCGGGATTCTTACGGTAATTATGACACTTATTATGCTGCAGCGACATATGCCGGGGCTGAAAAATATTCCGACGGGAACCGAACCGAGGAAGGATTTTCTGAAAAAACTGAAGGACAAAAAGCAGGGAAAGCATTCCTGACTGAAATGGCTAAGACAAATAAAGGACTGAATCTTCCATGAAAACCATGATCAATTTTACCACATCGCCGGATGACATCGGTCGCTACTCCTCGCCGAAGGATTTAATACGTAGTCTTCCATGTCACGCAGGTGAGCCTGGAGGAGAGCTTCACCTATCGGATGCAGCACTCCGACGCGGAGGTCATCCGCGCCTCCTGCGATCTGATCAACCGTCTGCTGGATGATAAGCCCTATAGCTTTCATTTTCTTATGGAAAACCTGTGGTGGCCGGGTCTGAATTTCCTCGAACCCAAAATCGCCCGTAATCATCAGCAATTTTGTCTACCTGAAAGACCGCTTTGGAAAGGAATATAGTTGGGGCATCGCGGAATACTCTACACCGGAGAAATTCTTCGGAGACACTTTCACGTCCACGGTTTACCAGCGTGAACCGGAGGAATCCCGCCAGCGGATTCTGGAATATTTCCATGCGATTCTGCCTGACGTTCCTGATCAGACGCTATGCAAGTTTCTCCGATAATTTTCTTCAATATACGGAAACCCGAGGTTTAAACGACAAATATCGGTCAACGTCACCATCCAGAAAATATTTTCAAAAAATTAGCACTCGAGCCTTGACTTGGCTAATAATCCGTGTTATAACACATATAGAACAAGGAACAGGAACGCAATAAACTACAAAGAAGCTCCTGATCTGGTTCAAAAAGCTGATATAATACAAAATTGATATGACAAGATAAAGGAGAGATGACATATGTTGATACCGAGTATTTACAGAGAAAATTTGTGGGATGATTTTTTTGACGACTTCTTTTATGAACCATTTTACCGTACAGGTTCCGGCAATGGCTCCAGCAGGCAGGCTGCTCTGATGAGGACGGATGTAAAAGAGAGCGAAGACAGTTACGAACTGACCGTTGATCTTCCGGGCGTAAAAAAAGAGGATGTGAAAGCAGAATTGAAGGATGGTTATCTGACCATTCAGGCGTCCACGAACACCAACAACGATCAGAAGGACAGCGATGGCAAATATGTCCGCCGCGAGCGCTTCATGGGTTCCTGCAGCAGATCTTTCTATGTAGGGGAAGACGTAAAGCAGGAAGATATCAAGGCAAAGTTTGAGAACGGCACCTTGACCCTGACTGTACCAAAGAAAGTGCAGCAGCCTGCGGTTGAAGAGAACAAATCTATCATGATCGAATAACAGGTCAATGCGGCGTAATCCGGCCGCAGAGATTGTTCTTTCGCTTTTCTGCGGTGCAGCCAGATGGCTGTGCCGCAGTTTTTTCAATAAGGAGTTTCTCTTCCATAAATAATAGACAACGGCGTCAGCCGTTTTGCATTGCGAGGTGATGATATTGGCTGCAAAGAGAGATTATTACGAGGTTCTGGGGGTAAAGAAGGCTGCGGATGAAAAAGAAATCAAGAGGGCATACCGGAAGCTTGCGAAAAAATATCATCCGGATACCAACTCGAATAACCCGCAGGCAGAACAGAAATTTAAGGAGATCACAGAAGCCTATACCGTTTTGAGCACACCGGAAAAACGGAAGCTGTACGACCAGTTTGGACATGCAGCATTTGATGGCGGATTTGACACAGCCACGAACGCCGGCGGTTACAGCCGACAATATCAGGGCAACTCCGGTTCCTGGCACTATGAAAACCCTGATGGGAATTACCAGAAATTCCATTTTGAAGGCGGGGATATGGACGATTTCCTGAAAGATATTTTAGGGGGCGGATTCGGTGGAAGCGGTTTCGGAACGAACCATTTTGGACAAACAGGCTTTCGCGGGGCACGAAAAGGCGCTGACCTTCATGCCGACATCACCGTGGAATTTGATGAGGCGGTTTACGGATGTGATAAGGTAATCTTGAGTTTCCGCAAACTGTAATTAAAAAAATGAGTATGTCTTCCCAAAGTA
>JAJPXQ010000015.1 GCA_021205385.1 Lachnospiraceae bacterium
GTACACATTCCTGTAAATTTGCCCGCTTACAATAACTTGGCTTTTTCGTAAATATTTGCTCGATACCGGAAGGTTGACATTGGCATTCCGCATTCCCGCGCCGCCGCTAATCCCGTGATTTTCCCGGTTTTCCAGCGCTGATAGACTGAATGGAAGTTTGCCGGAAGTGGCGCAGGCGGCCTGCCGAATCGCACGCCGCGCGCTTTCGCCGCCGCGATTCCCTCCGCCTGACGCTGCCGAATGTTCGTTCTCTCGTTCTCCGCCACAAAGGAAAGCACCTGGAGCACGATATCTGACAGGAATGTCCCCATCAGGTCTTTGCCGCGGCGCGTGTCCAGAAGCGGCATATCCAGGACGACGATATCCACCCTTTTTTCTTTCGTCAGAATCCGCCACTGTTCCAATATTTCTTCGTAGTTGCGTCCCAATCGGTCAATGCTCTTGACATAAACCAGATCATCAGGTTTTAGTCTCCGAAGCAGACGTTTATACATGGGACGGTCGAAATCCTTGCCGGATTGCTTGTCCATATAAATATTCTTTTCAGGGATATTCAATTCCTGAAGCGCGATCATCTGCCTGTCCTCATTCTGATCACGCGTCGAAACTCTCACATATCCATATACATTTGCCATACGCGTCCCCTTTCTCCATCTAAAAAGTGCAAATGATCTGTCGCTCGGTCAACATTGTTTTCCTGTGCAATTCTGTCGTGTATCCGTCTAAAATTTGGTAAGTCCTCATTTTGATGACTTACCACTTCCTTGAATAGCAGACAGAAACCATGATTAGCCCTGATGCCTGTTACCCTTCATACCGTACTCCTTCGCCCACTCGCTTTGTTTTCTACGGCGCTCCTCAGAGTACGGGCGGGTCACATGGATGCTGATCCGCTTTTTGTCCACAATAAAGAAGTAGCCGCAATTTTCTTCCACCTTATCTAACTGGCACAGCTCCGGAAACTCCTCGCTGAGCGCCGTCAGCTTCCTGATCAGCTTCGGGTCGTTAGTGCGTATCTGCATGGGATCGTTGGTCTGGTTATACCAAATCTCTGTTTCTCTCTCTCTTTTCGTAAGCCTGTACATAGGAACCTCCAAAATTTTGATTTTTTCTCTGATGGGGCTTTTTCGGGCATTTTTCTCCGATTGGCGAAATGGCGTTTTTGCTGGATTTGAAGCTGTCGCAAGCCCCGATGGGTAGTTATCCGTATAGAAATGCTGAGAAGCGCTGTTTTTCCGATTTTACCGATTGAAGAACTGATCTGAGCGCCGCGCCGCAAGTTGTCAAAATGGCAACTTGCGGGTCAATCCCACATTCTGAAAATCAGCTCGAAATAGCCGCAAGTCCCCAAAATGAGGACTTGCGGTCAGCAGCTATATCAAAGTCAGGCGATTTTCTTCTCCGAAGCAGCAATCTGGAATCCATGTTCCTTTGCATATTTCCGCGCGGCGGCCCTCCGTTTCTCGCTGTATGGCGGCACAAGCCGGATTGACAGCCGCGATTTGTCAATCGTGTAAGTCACACTCCCCTCTGCAGTGCTTCTCGTCAGATAGCAGAGGGAAGGATAACACCTACTGAACTCCGCGAGCCTCCGTTTCAGGCTTGCGTTAAACGTGTAGATCGTGACGTCCTTCTCACCCTCATTAAAGTTGATAATCGTTTCTTTCTCATACTTAGACAGCTTTATCATACAAATCCTCCTCATCACACAGATAATCTTCATCGGCTTCGATCAGCCGCACAGACCGGACTGCTTTATCATAATCTCTGATCTCATTTCGCGTGATCCGGTAACAGCAAGGATACCATTCCGCAAATTCCTTCGTGTCGATCTTCCGAAGCAACGCCAGCATCCGGCGCTTTCCCCTGGGATCAACCATAAAGCTGGTCAGGTATTTCAACCGTTCCACCGTGTTCTTATGGCTGGGGCAGCCATAATAATACAGCACATACTTCTCAAAAATATTCAGTCTCATAAATTAACCCATTCCTTTCGCTTCGCTCAAGGCACAAACAAGTTATGAAAAATGTTGTGTCCCTCCCATTTTTGTTTTATCATCATCTAAGGAATAGCAATACACTACAGAGCACGGAAGGAGGAGTGGCGAATTTATTTCGACCCCGTATAAATATATGTGCCGTCATCCTTACAAGCACAAACAAGTGGGACTTTGAGCCCGGACTCTTATCATTGGTAATAAACCATGTTTATTCAGTCACAGGATGACAGTCACTGTTGCTATTCCTTTTTTAAGGTGGTGATACTTATGATGAAGCTAAAATACTCCATCTGTTGTGGACTTGACGTCCACAAAAATGTTATCGTTGCAACCATCGTAACTACTAATTCTGACGGTATATCCGAATATAACCAAAAGTCCTTTTCAACCATCAACTCGGATATCCAAAAGTTTCACGATTGGCTTATCGAAAATAATTGTTATCATGTTTGTATGGAATCCACTGGCAAGTATTGGATTCCTGTTTTTAATTATCTCGAAAATGACGTGGATGTGTGCCTTACTCATCCCAAATACGTCAAAGCCATCAAAGGCAAGAAGACCGACAAGAAGGATTCCAAGTGGATTGCTGACCTCTACAAATTTGACCTTGTCAGGTGTTCTTTTATCCCTCCAAAAGATTTCCGGCAGCTACGTGAAATTGCAAGATACCGTTTTAAACTGGTCTGCATGAAATCTTCTGAGAAAAACCGCATCCAGAACTGTATGACGGTCTCCAATGTCGGTATTGCCAGCGTATTATCTGACCCTTTTGGCAGGACAGCTATAGAAATCATGTCTTACCTTCTTGAACATTCCGCTGATTCTATCGACGAAAAGGCTGTCCGCAAACTTATTAAAAAGGGAGCGAAAGCCAAGTCTGACGAAATCATTGAAGCTATCAAAGGCTACAATATTGAAACAGACCAGGCCAAAAAGTTAAAACTCGCCCGCGCCCATCTGGACTACCTTGATGATATGATTACACAAACCGAGGTTGAACTCTATGTCCGTATAAAACCATATTACGAGTTTGTCGAATTTGTCAGCACTATGCCCGGTATGATGGAATTGAGCTCCACCATCGTCCTTGCTGAAACCGGTGTTGACATGGGAGTTTTTGACGATGCAAAACACCTCTGCTCCTGGTGCGGTCTTTCTCCTGCAAACAACGAATCCGCAGGCAAGAAGAAATCTGTCCGGATTGCCAAAGCTGGAGATTACCTGAAACCCATGATGGTACAATGTGCCCTGGCCGCAGTCAGGAGCAAAAAGCAGCCTTATTTTGCAATCAAATACGGACGAATCAGGAAACGCCGTGGTCACAAGAAAGCAATCATTGCCATTGCAAGAATGATGGTGGTCTGTATTTACCATATGGTGTCTGAAAAGAAACCATTTACTCCTACTGATTATGAGGAATTGATGGACCCTCAAAATCATGTAGAACGTGTCATCTTAAACGAAAACAATGTTTTTGCCTACCTTGAAAGCCTTGGTTATGATAGCTCTAAGTTAGTGAAACGCAACGATAACTAACTATTTTTATTATTCCTATACTTGTAAAAATGGGTTTTTATGAACCCTTATATAAGTGCGTCCAAAAATCTACTTTATTTTTCACTCTTTCCTCCAGTTTCTGAGCCGACACTGCGGCTCTCTGTGAAGAGCAGTTGCACGCAGCCACCCTGGTTAAAAGTTACATAACGCAAGGCTGTTACAATCTTCCTGCCCGGGAATCTCACCCCGGCGTATTGCTCTCTTTGGTGCGCTCATGTCGTCGCATCACTTCCCCGGAGAGCATATGCCACTCACAGCCCGCTGTTCAGTTGTCAAGGTTCATCATTTCAGTGAAACCATCATACTGAAAAAAGCGGCTTTCTCCCGTATATCCGAGACGTTGGAAAAGCCGCCGAAAACAGATTATTTCCACGCTTATGGAAATCCGTTATAACCTCCAGAAAAGGCAGGAAAACGCGCTGCCGACAGCCACACAATCATCCGGACGCCATTGTGAATGGCATCCGCGCCGCGCACCGGAAAAGCCACACAACTGCCAGTCCAAACCTTGAAAATGCCAACCCAAACCTTTCGATCAGTACCTCTTTATTGTAAAAAGAAGTCCTTTATCACGGGAGTGACTGGTAGTCACACTCAGGTGGTACTCTTAGTACCCCTGATAAACTGCTCCTCCTGAAATCGCTTTGCCACCTCAGACAATTCTGTAATCACTGTCAACACCTGCTCTCTTTTCGCGGCACCGTCAGAAATGTTGGAAAAGCCATTGAAAATAGAATATTTCCACGCTTATGAAAATCTGTTATAATCTCCTGAAAGGGCGGGAAAACGCGCCGCGAAAGGAAAGAAGCAAATGGAAGTAAAGCTGACCATACAGGAACGGTTAAAGGATTTGCGGGTAGTCGATAAGCACCTTACCCTGGAACAATTATCAGAGCAGACCGGCCTGTCGCGTTCTGCGCTGGGCAATTATGAATCCAATGATTTTAAAGACATCAGCCCTTTTGCCGTCGCCACCCTTGCGGAGTTTTACGGCGTTTCCACCGACTATCTGCTGGGATTGACTGAAAATAAAAATCATCCAAATACAGAGTTGCAGGCCCTGCATCTGAATGACGATATGGTGAAACTATTGAGCAGCGGCAAGATCAATAACCGACTGCTCTGTGAGATGGCGCTCCATCCTGGTTTTCTCCAGCTCATGACAGATATTGAAATCTGTGTTGACCGGATCGCGGATATGCACATCAACGATATGAACCAGCTTTTAGAGACAATGCGCCAGGCTGTCATCAGGAAATACGCCCCGGAAGATCATGATCTGAATGTTCGGACACTGGAGCTTGCCCAGGTCAGCGAAGATATTTTTTACAGCCATGTCATCCATGATGACCTGGACGCCATTGTGAAGGACATCCGCGCCGCGCACCAGAAAGACCGCACGACCGCCGATCCAGGCCATGACACAGCCGCTACCGTAGAGGAAGTGCAGGAAATGTTGGAAAAAGCATTTAACTACGAAGGAAACCTTGACCTGAAGCGGGCGTATTATATCTGCCAGTCATTAAAGATTGATTATGAGCGGCTCTCCCAGGATGACCAGGAGGCGCTATCTCGCATTGCCAGGAAGTCGCCTGTGTTGACAACGGCTTTCAGCCAGCGCGGAAAGGCGGCTTTCTATCAACAGAAAAATTCTGGAAAAAAGAAACGGAAGAAATAGACCTTTGCCGGACATACGAAAGCGCCCAGCCTGTTACGGTTGGACGCTCTCATGATTTTTCTGTGAAATTGTTATTGGCAGTGCGTGGCTCTTGCATCAATCTTCGGAGCCGGAAAACTATCTTCAAATAACGCGGTTTCCGCACTATAGGGCATACCCATATATTTATACCTTTACGGATTTTGCGCTTGAAAAGGTTGGCTCTGGAGCCGCGATTATCAGCTTAAAATGCAGATTAACGCTTTCTAAGAGGGGATTTTTTCCCTCTGTCGGTGTCGGCATTTTCAAAAGATATTTCCGCTCAGTTGTAGATCATCTCTGCCTGGATAATTTCTTCGGCGCGGTTCTGGATATTCTCCATGCACTGCACCCAGCCCCACCAGTCCCGGCGCTTTAAATCTTCGGTCACTCCCTCGGCAACTTTCATCTGCTTGATGATAAGCTCCAACCGGGCCTGCGCCTGCTCATTCAAATCTGCCAGATATGTCCAGAGCTTGCCGGATATAGCCAGATCGCTGTATGCAGCCGGACGGTACTCCTTTAGATAATCGCGGTGCATCCGTCCCCACTTTCCAATCGGGCGGCGCTCCTCCGGCAGACGTAAATCTGGTATGTAATAGTCCCCGATCAAATGATAATCAATGCCATTTTCTGTGATTTTTTCGGGTAATTCTTTCATGCTCGACCTCCTGTATTCAATTTTTCAGAATCCAGTTGATCGTGTCCCTGTCCATGTGAAATTCAAGGCAACTGAACTCTTCACATAGGATTATGGCATATCTGTGCTATACCCCGAGTTTGCCACTTATAGAGACTGAAAAAGGAGCCTGAGACGGCT